>JAAETJ010000423.1 GCA_024228495.1 bacterium
CCCGCGCACGTCGGCCATAATGCCCAGGAACTGAACTCGGTTGCCGACTGGGTCCGATCCCGAGTGATTGGCTAGTTCAAGATCAATCATCTCGGTGATTTTGTTGAACATGACGACTGCGTGCGGCGCAGCTTCATCGATAAGCATTTTAGTAGCCGGTTGCTCATTTGCTGAATTGGCTATTTTTTCAACCTGCCTTTGAGCTGCCGCGAATTCGTCGAGGATCGTCTTGAATTCCGACCAGACTGTGATATTTCCAGGATCGGTCCAGTTCGTTGAGAGATCGTCCATTGCGGCTCTGATGACGCCTATATCCTTCCAGATTGCCGATCTCTCTGTTTTGAACGCTTTCTTTCCAGTCAGCATCCATCCCCGTAGCGCCGCCAGCGAAGCGTAGATGTTCTTGGTAAGATTGGCGCTTGCAGCCGCTGTCGGCGTGCGCAGAACCTTAATGCGGTGGGTAGCTGTATTGATAGTATCCACTTTCCACAGCGTTACTGTGACGGCGGTAGTAAGCAAGATAACAATGAGAGTAAAGCCGATTGCCAGTCGGTGAGTAATCTTGAGCGATAGCTTGGAAAATTTTAACATTACAGCGTTTCTCCTTGATACCGCATCACAACCATTGTGGCCTTTACGAAATTACGCTTTTTTATAGCTAAAGGTTTGATTGGATTTGTTCGTAAATAGAACTGAGGGTAAAGCTGGCGCATCATGGAAACACTGTTGACCATCACCTGTTGGCTGATTTCATCGATGGTGCTGGTCATTTTTGCGTTGCTGAAGAAATATGTTCTTCCAATTATCAACACACCCGCTACTGCAATAAATGCAATCAGGTTGATTTGAGAACTATTATTAAATCTGTTCAATATTGGAGATACATTAAGCTTCAAACTAAGTCCCATTGTTCATTTCCCTAAACATGTAAGTTTTTTTGAAATCGATAGTTTAGGTTTGGTGTTAATATACAGTTAAAGTATATATTTAATTGTTATTATGTAGAGGGACAATTCTGAAAATCCGAAATCGATCATGTCTCTTGGCACCAAACAGAAGTAGGAGCCGCATCGAAAATGTACAACTATGAATGTCCGTTGTTGAGGGGCGAGCGGAATGTACGATAAAATCGTAACGGTTTTTGCACCGATGTCAGGTGAAGTCTGAGCTACTACAGTTAAGGCTTAACCATTAGTAGCATTCGAATAAGCTCAGCCAGAGAAGTCGCGCCCATTTTACGCATTCCCTGCGCCCTATGCGCTTCAACAGTTTTCTCCGAGATATTAAGCTTTGCTGAGATTTCTTTATTCGTAGACCCTTCAATGACAAGTTTACAAACCTGCTCCTCACGCTCAGTCAATGTAGAATACTGTTGATCCAGTTGAGATGTTTGTTCACGCTCTTCCGCTCGTTCAAGTCCATGACGGATGGCTTTATTTATGCTGTCTATGAAATGCTGATCGTCAAAGGGCTTTTCGATAAAATCGAAAACACCTTGTTTCATCGCATCCACCGCCAAGGCAATCTGTCCATGGGCTGTCATTACGATAACAGGTAAATCAATCTTACGTTTTTGCAGGACGGCATGCAGTTCGATACCATTCATTTCAGGCATACGAAGGTCCGTGACCAAACAGCCTTGATGATGTATCCCAATGCCGGACAAAAAAGCATTTGCCGAACTATAAGTCTTTACGTTGAATGGCACGCTTTGGAGCAACCATTCGATTGAACGCAGAACGGCTTCATCGTCATCTACGACATAGACAATACACTCTTGAAATTGTGTTCCCATATTCGTCACACAGTCGGTAAAATGAAACTTATTTCGCTACCCTTATCTGAAGTTTTAATCAACTGCAACTGCCCCTTGTGGGCTTCAAGGATAGAGCGGCTGATAGAAAGACCGAGCCCCAGGCCACCGGATTTTTCCGTGACAAAGGGCGTAAACATATCCTCTTTGATTCTGGCAGGAACGCCCACTCCATTATCGACTATAGTCACCCGTGCAATAGCGTTTTTCTCAAGGCTGGTTCGAATGGTGATACACCCTGGAAACTGACTTGTTTGGGGGACCGCTTCTATCGCATTTCGTACAAGGTTTAGGATCACCTGCTCAATTTGTACCTTGTCAACTTTCACATTGAGGACGTTTGGCAGAGCATCGATTTCTAAAACAATAGAGCGATTATCTGTTTCAAGTCTGACCAGTTCCGTGGCCTCCCATACTATATCGTTGAGATCGATCTGTTCCTGCTCGCGGACATCGTCACGAACGAAGTCCATCATGACCTTGATGACATTTGCCGAATGTTGGGCCTGTTGCGAGACTTGAGTTAGCACATTCTGAATGTCGCTGTGATTGCAATTGCCAGCATCCATACGCCTCGTACATCCTTTGACATAGTTCAAAATAGTCGTGAGAGGATGGTTGAGTTCATGGGCGATGCTTGATGCCATTTCGCCAAGCGAGTTTTGCCTTGCCACTCGCGTCAATTCATTCTGTCGTTTTGCGACCTGTTCCTCAAGTCGTTGACGCATGGCCATCTGGTCTACCAGATCGTCATTCGCCTGTCGAAGTTCTCTTGTGCGGGTGGTCACCAACCGCTTTGTCCATAGCGCCCACCCAAATGATAGTGCAAGCGCTGTTGCAATCATCGAGAACCAGACCCGATAGCGATATAATATTGTTAAAAAACTTATGTTTTCCTCTCTGGCATAGGGACCAATATTCAATTCGCGGAAAAGGGCATGAACGGGTTGATAGGTGAGCGGCACTGTCCAGCCCCCATACCACCCCTTGCGCGCGGCCAGATTCTCAGAGGACATGCTCAAAAGGTCGATAACGACTTTTTGTGAAAGCTCATTTGATGTTGTTTTCAGTTTGGAAAGAGGCCATTGCGGGTAAAGGGCTGTGGAGGATAAATCGGAAAAACCTGGATGATGTGTGCGAGCAAGAATGCGATAATCTGCCAGATTTATTTTTCCATCCCGATGCAGCGACTCCAATACACCAGTTCGCACTGTTCCAGCATCCACTGCTTCATCCCTGACAGCAAAAACAATCTTGTCTTGCGGAAAACCCGCATATGACAAAGATTTGAAATCCTCGAAGGGGTCAATGCCAGAATTTTTCAACACCCTCCAGGCCATCTGGAATCCACCAAATGCACTTTTACTTACTACCATGAAAGACTTGTTTTTTAAATCCTGAATGCCATTGATGCTGATATTATCGGATCTAGAGAAAATAACAGCACCAAAGACATTCCCCGCATGCACATCATCCGGCGACTTTAAGGTTGCGATCCGGGTAATTCCGTACTTTGTCTCAAGACTGATATAATTACCTGGATTTGTGAACGCGAAATCAATCGTCTCATTACGAATGGCGTCGTCCATTTGCTCTAGTGTGAGGGGAATGATCCGAAAACGATATTCTGTTTGCTTTGAGGAGAGATAATCTGCAGTCGGTCCCCACCTGTTTAAACACGCTGTTTCTCCACGAAAAGCAAGGACCCCAAGTCTTATTTCTTGTTCAGTATTCCCTCTGGCATCGCTCGGTAACATTATCCAGATAATCGCCAGCAAGCCAGTCATGGCATAGAAATATTCTGCTCGTAGCTTGAAATGCAATTGTTGTTTTCCTCCAACCTATAGGATTAAACTAGATGACTCATTTGTCAAAGTGAAGGAAGGAAGGTTAAAAGTCAGCAGTGGGTCAATTTGTGCCTTCCGCTGCATCTCATTCATACGGTGACAATGTGAGCAATACCGGTCATTTCTCCGTCTGCCAATATCGCACACACAATCTTCTTTTGCGGTACAATGAAGGTGCGCATGAAATTACCACGGCTCAAAGAGAGCCCCGGTAAGGGGAATTAGTACATTTAAGGTCTTCTTTTGTCGCTGGCTGATTGTCCGGATCGCTCAAAGCTGCTGCCTCAGCCTCTTGCTCGGACATGGCTTTTAGCTGTGTCCAGTCTGTTTTGTCTTTAGGCATGGGGCGGGTGGAGCCATCTGGCATAACCTGCACAAGTGTCCCATCCTTTTGACGTTTAGATATTATGGTAGTCTCGCTCTTCATGTCTGGTTGCTTTTCTCGCCGATATTATGCGTATTCTCTCAAAGCGTTCGGTAAATATAACGCTGATAACCACCCCGTCCACAAGTCCCGTGATTTTGTGCCGTTCTTTGCCATCATCAGTTGTGTGGTCAAATGTAAATACGGCATTCTGGTAGTCAAATACAAAGCTGGCAGCTCCAAAAACAATATTGTGCTTTTTTGCCTTTCCGATGGCCGACACGGGATTATTGGTGCCCTTGCGGTTGGCTGGAAAAACCAGCACGTCATGAAGTTTTGGAAGTTGGCACAAAATGATCACGGCGGTTGCCCGCAACGCGATGTCGGAGCAGCACTCGTCATGCCCTATGCCGATAGTGAGGCCATGCAAAAAAATATCTTGATGAGATCCGCAAAAATGTCAGCCCGAAAGCTCATGCAGTCATAACGATCAATGATTTTGCGAATTGGTATTATAAGGCGTTTATGACATAGCCGCGCAAACTATCGCGTGATTATGCCCCTTCTAAACAACAGCTTTCTGAAATCATTGCTCACCCGCAAGAGGCCAGCGTTGCAATAGACAGTATCCGATCAATAACATGAAATAATTTCTTTCATTCCTTGGTCTTGTTGGCATCCCTTTCTTCATGGTAAGGGAGGAACAAATGCGGGTAGAAATCCGTTATCGATCATCCCGTTTTATCGCCTCTGTGAATTTCAAATCGAAGGATCTACCCTCATGTCAAATGTCCTCACTTCATTTTTTGGCGAAACACTCAGTGCGCGTGATCCAGAAGTTGCAGCTTCGCTCAATGAAGAGTTACACCGGCAACAAGAAGAAATCGAGTTGATCGCCTCTGAAAATATTGTTTCAAGAGCAGTGTTGGAAGCGGCTGGTTCAGTACTCACCAACAAATATGCCGAAGGTTATCCAGGAAGGCGCTATTATGGCGGTTGTCAGCATGTGGATGTGACCGAGGCGCTGGCCATTGATCGGGCCAAGAGACTGTTCGGCTGTTCATATGTGAACGTGCAGCCAAATTCAGGATCGCAGGCTAATCAGGGTGCTGTGATGGCGATGATCAAGCCCGGCGACACCATTTTGGGCATGAGCCTTGATGCGGGCGGGCATTTAACACATGGCGCGCGTCCCAATCAGTCAGGAAAATGGTTTAATGCGGTGCAATATGGCGTCGACAAACAGACCCATTTGATCGATTTTGATGAAGTGGAAAGCCTGGCGCGCGAGTACAAGCCTCAGCTCATTATTGCTGGCGGTTCTGCTTATCCGCGCGAAATTGATTTCGCGCGTTTTCGCGAAATTGCCGATGAGGTCGGGGCCTTTTTTCTGGTGGACATGGCGCATTTCGCCGGGCTTGTCGCAGCTGGCCTGCACCCCAGCCCCTTGCCATACGCCGATGTTGTAACGACCACCACTCACAAGACCTTGCGCGGTCCACGCGGCGGCATGATCCTTTCCAATAATGACGATCTTGGCAAAAAATTTAATTCAGCCATCTTCCCCGGTCTGCAGGGCGGCCCCTTGATGCATGTGATTGCTGGCAAGGCCGTTGCCTTTGGCGAAGCGCTGACCCCTGCGTTCAAAACATATGCGCAAGGAGTCAAAGACAATGCGCGTGTACTTGGGGAAACGCTGGTGGCGGGGGGGCTTGACCTAGTTTCTGGTGGCACGGATACCCATGTTATTCTGGTTGATCTGCGTCCCAAGTGCTTAACTGGAAAAGCTGCCGAACTTGCCCTGGGTCGTGCTAATATCACCTGTAACAAAAATGGCGTGCCATTTGACCCTGAAAAACCAATGGTTACATCGGGGATCCGTCTTGGTTCGCCCGCTGCAACGACCAGAGGATTTGGCATTGACGAGTTCAAGCAGGTGGGCGATCTCATTCTTGAAGTGCTCGACGGGCGGAAAACAAACGGAAAGGATGGTAATGGCGAAGTAGAAGAGGTCGTGAAAGCCAAGGCCAAGACTCTTTGCGGTCATTTCCCGATTTATTCCGAATTAAGCTATATCTAGAATACGAATGGATAAAGACAAGGCCTGGCAATTTGACGAATTGATCCGTCGCAAGCGTGGCAAAGAGAAAAAGGCTGTTGCGATAATAACGATTGCCGTGGTGGTGGTGACTTTTTTGTTCGTGCCAATTGATCTCTCTCAAAGTGATATGGGGAACGGAACAGTTTTGTCCTGAACATGAATTCAAACAGATGAAGGAAGCGGTTTTTATGTTCTTTGGGTTGAATTGGCTCATGGCTCAAAAGCTAATGTGTCGGCGAGCCGGTATGGCAGGTTTCCCTTCGTTGGAGAGCGCATAAGAATCGTGAAGGTGAAAAGTCTCTTTCGAGGTACTCGTTACCGTTGGAAGAGGGGTGGAACTAAGGAATATATATGCGCTGTCCCCAATGTGGTGAACGTAATACGCAGGTCAAGGATTCGCGTCCCTCTGAAGATGATACGGTGGTGCGTCGTCGCCGTGAATGTCTGGAATGTGAAGCCCGTTTTACGACGTTTGAGCGTATTCAATTGCGCGAACTGATTGTTGTAAAGCGTTCTGGCAAACGCTTTCCGTTTGACCGCGAAAAACTGGTTCGCTCCATCTCGATTGCCACACGCAAGCGTGATGTCGATATGAAAACCATAGAACGGTTGGTCGACGAGATTACCCGCTGCCTCGAAAAAAGAGCGGAGGAGGAGATCCCCACCGAGCATATTGGTCTGTTGGTCATGGAGACGTTGAAAGGGGTTGATGATGTCTCGTTTGTGCGTTTTGCGTCCGTTTATCATGATTTTAAAGGCACAGATGATTTTAGCCGTTTTCTGGCCAATCTTCCTCTTGAGGGTGATGATTGATGAGTGGTTCTGCAACATCTAGAGGTGTCAAAGAAATTGATCGTCAATTCATGATGATGGCCCTTGCAATGGCTCGACGTGGATTGGGCACCACAGGGCAAAATCCTTCAGTGGGAGCGGTGGTTGTTGATACGAATAATGTCATATTGAGGCGCGGCTGGACGCAACCTGGGGGGCGACCTCATGCCGAAGTTGTAGCGCTGGAGCGAGCGGGAGATGCCGCCAAAGGCGCAACGCTCTATGTGACGCTTGAGCCCTGCTCTCATCATGGAAAAACTCCGCCCTGTACTGATGCTGTGATCAAAGCTGGTATTGCGCGGGTCGTATGCGGTGTTCAAGACCCCAATGAGCTGGTAGCGGGGCAGGGTTTTGCAAAGCTTCGCGAGGCTGGTGTTGAAGTGGTTGAAAATGTCCTCGCCAACGAATCCTATTGGCTGGCCCTTGGTCATATATTGAAAGTCACCAGCAACAGACCTTTTGTGCAGCTCAAGCTTGCCACAGGACACGATGGTCTGATCGCGCCAGGAGATGGTGAACCCGTTTGGGTGACAGGGCCGCAAGCGCGAGCTCAAGTGCATCTGTTGCGTGCACGAGCCGACGCCATACTTGTGGGTATTGGCACCGTGTTGGCGGATGACCCTTCTCTTGATTGTCGCTTGCCGGGGCTGGAGCAACGCAGTACGAAAATTATAGTGCTTGATCGCAAAAAGCGGTTGCCGGACCGTTCAAAGGTGGCAAAGAGCGGCAGAAAGTTCGACCTTCCACCATCGGATAATCTTGTTGATCTGCTGGCCAATGTCGCAGATGAAGGTGTCACGCGGCTGTTGGTAGAGGGCGGGCCTCATGTCTGGCGCAGTTTTCTTGAGGCAGGCGTTGTCGACGAAATCGTGCATTTCCAGGGACCAAAAGATGTGGGGTTTGGCGGGCTTAAACCCTTTGTGGATCAGGGAGTGGCACTTTTTGAGCAGAGCGCGACGTTTGAAAAGGTTGACCAGCGGATGATGGGCGGCGATAAGATGATGAGCTACCGCAACAGACACAGCATGAAGGCGAAATGAGTGTTTACTGGCATAATTACAGATGTGGGCAAACTGCATGAAATGGCTGGTGGGCATATGCGCATCCGCTCCAGCTATGATCCCTCAACTATCGATATTGGAGCTTCAATTGCCCATGATGGCTGCTGTTTGACGGTGACAGATACTGAAACCGTATCTGGGGGAGGCTGCGTATATGGAGTTGATATCGGCCCGGAGACCTTGTCCGTGACCACACTTGGCGACTGGTCGGTTGGCAAGCGCATTAATCTGGAGCGTGCGCTCGGGCTTGGCGCAGAACTTGGCGGGCATATGGTGACCGGCCATGTGGATGGGCTTGGCACCCTGAAATCGCGTAAAATAGAGGGAAGTTCCGAGCGCTTCACCATCGAAGTGCCCCTTGAATTAGCGCGATATATTGCTGCCAAAGGTTCTATCGCGTTGAACGGCACCTCCCTGACCGTTAATGAAGTCACAGATATATCATTTGGTATTTGTCTTATTCCTCACACCTTACAGGTGACAAACTGGAATGAGCTGAAAGCCGGTGACCAGATAAATCTGGAAATTGACGTTCTGGCACGCTATGTTGCGCGGCTGAACGATATGGAACATCTGGAGAGACCATGAACGGTGCCGAAAGCGAGTCAAAGACCCAAAGTACGATCGCTCCCATTGAGGATATTATCGAAGATGCCCGGAACGGCAAGATGTTCATCCTTGTTGATGCGGAAGACCGTGAAAATGAGGGTGATTTGATCATCCCGTCGCAAATGGCCACACCAGAGGCCATTAATTACATGGTTATGCACGGACGCGGCCTTGTTTGCATGTCGCTGACCGGCGAACGTGCCGAACAGCTTGGCCTCGAAATGATGGTGCGGCACAATCAAGAACGTTTGCAAACTGCTTTTACTGTCAGCATTGAAGCGCGTGAAGGCGTCACCACAGGCATTTCGGCCCATGATCGTTCTCACACTATCGCGGTGGCCATTGATCCCACCAAGGATCATCAGGACATCGTCAAACCAGGGCATGTGTTTCCTTTGGTGGCCCGCGAGGGCGGCGTACTTGTGCGTGCTGGACATACAGAAGCAGCTGTCGATATTTCGCGTCTTGCGGGGCTTTATCCCTCTGGTGTGATCTGTGAGATAATGAATGATGATGGCTCCATGTCGCGGCTGGATGATCTTATCCCCTTTGCCAAACGTCAAGGTATGAAAATCGGCACCATTGCCGATCTCATCGAGTATCGACGCAAATATGACAGTATCGTCCAGGTGGTCGAAGAAACCACCATTGATAGTGAATTTGGCGGCGAGTTTGCTTTGAAAGTCTATTCCAATACGGTGGAACCAGCCGAACATATCGCCCTTGTCAAAGGCGAGCTGGACATCTGCAAACCTGTACCCGTGCGCATGCATCATTGCAATGTCAGCAAGGATTTGCTGGGAGCAGGTGGGGACAAGCGCTCCGACATTCAAAAGGCCATGGAGATCATCGGCGAAGAGCCTTGTGGTGTGGTAGTCATCATACGCGAAGTGGAAGCTGATGCGATCTCAGCCAAATTACGTTCGGACAAAAATGTGAAACCCGGCAAGCGCTTGATTGAATATGGTGTGGGTGCCCAGATCTTGTTAGACCTCGGTGTCAAGGAAATCGAACTTCTAACCGATAGCCCTTTGCCAAAAGTTGTTGGTCTCGAAGGTTTTGGCTTGTCGATCAAGGGTACCAGAGCTCTCACTCCCTCATAAGAATTGAAAGATCCACATATGACTTGCAAACCAAGCCTCCTGCTCATCGTATCTCCTTATTATACGGAGATCGTCGAAGAACTGGTCAAAGGTGCCATCAACGAACTCAAAAGCCGCAATTGTGACTATGAACGCATTGATGTGCCTGGTGCACTAGAGATACCTATCGCGCTGGCATTGGCGGTAAAGGCCAGGCAAATTGGCACACGCCAGAAACATCAAGGATGTGTGGCCCTTGGTTGCGTCATTCGTGGGGAAACCTCGCACTATGACATTGTGGCGGGTGAGTCGGCTCATGGCCTCGTTAAAATTGGTATGGAATCAGGTATTCCCATTGGCAATGGCATCTTGACTGTTGATAGTGGAGATCAGGGGCGGGTTCGGGCGGCTTCTGATGGCAAAGATAAGGGCGGGGACGCCGTTCGGGCCTGCCTGTCGCTATTGGCCCATCGCGATGATTTTATCAATCGGGACCGGGTGACAATCCTGACGAGCATACAAAAATGAGCAAATCGAACGGCAAACCAAAGGGTAAGCAAAAGCCCAAAAAAGATCCAACTCCGCGTAGCACGGCGAGGCTTGGGGCCGTGCAGGCGCTGTACCAAATGGATATTGCCGGTACTGACCTCAATGACGTGGTGGAAGAATTTTCCGAGCATCGGCTCGGTGCTGAAGTTGACGGCGATCACTACAAAGATGCTGATATCGAGTTTTTCGAAGCTATCATCCGCGGCGTTGTCAAACATCAACGAGATATTGATCCCCTGCTTGATGAACGCTTGGCGACGGGGTGGCGCCTGGCTCGCATCGACAGTATCATGCGGGCCATTTTGCGCAGCGCGGCTTTTGAATTGCGCGAGCGTCTCGATGTGCCAGCGCGTGTAGTGCTCAACGAATATATCGATATTGCCAATGCCTTTTTCGAGCAGGACGAGCCCAAGGTCGTTAATGGAGTTTTGGACAGTCTCACCAATCATTTGCGGCCCAAGGAACTGGGACAGAAAGCAAAAGCAGGCGGATGACCGGAGAACATGATCTCATAAAGCGTTTTTTTGCGCCTCTTTGTTCTTGTCCAGATGATTTTCCGGCGTTTGGCCTTCTAGATGATACGGCGCTTATACCTTCTTGTCGGGGTGGGGATGTGCTCCTGACCAGTGATATGCTGGTAGCCGATGTGCATTTTTTCGCTGATGATCCTCCCTTTGACATTGCCCACAAGGCGTTAGCCGTCAATGTTTCCGATATCGTTGCCAAGGGGGGACTGCCGGACCTCTATCTTCTGTCTCTGGCTTTGCCGGCCAACTTGTCATCAGACTGGCTGGAGGCGTTCTCCAGTGGTTTGTTACAGGCACAAAAGCGCTATGACTGCGAGTTGGTCGGTGGTGATACGGTTTCGACAAAGGGACCTTTGGTGATTTCAGTCACTATGCTGGGAGATATCGAAGCCGGTAAAATGGTGCGTCGTAACGGGGCGTTCCCTGGCGATCAGGTTTTTGTTAGCGGCACGATTGGTGATGGTACGCTTGGTCTGCTTGCTCGAAGTGGAGAGCTTGAGAAAACGGGTGTGAAATTGCCGCGCCAACAGCACGAGCACTTGTTAAACCGCTATTTGCGTCCAGAGCCAGACCTTGCACTTTCCTCCCTGATATATCGCTATGCCAGCGCATCGATGGATATATCGGATGGATTGTTTGGCGATTTTACGAAGCTGTGTGCGGCCTCCCATGTGGGCGGGATTATTGAGGCAGCAAGGGTGCCGCTATCTGATGCGGCTGCTAGCGTTCTTGCGCACCAACCTGATTTGTTGGATAATATTCTAACAGGCGGTGATGATTATGAAGTGCTGATGACCATTAGGGCTGATCGAGCCGACAAGTTCGAGGTAGAGGCTGAAAATGTCACCCGGATCGGCTTGGTAGTTGAGCGCGTTGAAGGCGTCAAGATGCTTGATTCAGATGGACAACCGCTTGAGCTAGCTCAAAGCGCTTATGATCATTTTGGTGATATTGAAAGTTAAATGTAGGGCGCAATTTATTGCGCCGATTGGCATATTGGCCAATGAACGTGTTTGTAATTTGGCCAAAGGTGCAATTCACTGCACCCTACAGGGTGAATCCACAATTGGAGTGAATAATGTTCTGTAATGGCGCGTGCGGCGATGCTTTGCAAAGCTCATTTGAAAATGGCGAGGTGATCATCGCACTGGACGATGCACGGACGCGCCGCAATGCGGTGGTTCTGGCCATTGCCAATGGGCTAAACGGGCTTGGCGCAGTGGTACTGATGACCCTTGGTAGCATCATCGGACAGAGTTTGTCAGGACGCGATGAACTGGCCACCATGCCTATAGCGGCCTTTTCTATCGGATCGCTATTGATGCTGTTTCCAGCAAGCACTATCATGCAGCGTTTTGGACGGCGTGCCGGATTTCTGGCAGGAGCTGAGCTTGGCTTTATCGGCGGTTTGATCGGTGTGTATGCGATCTATCAACAAAGCTTCGCGCTGTTTTGTGTCAGTGCGGTGTTTACGGGATTTTATCAGGCGTTTGCTAATTTTTACCGCTTTGCGGCCGCCGATACAGGTCGCGCGAGCATTCGCCCCAAGGCGGTGTCCTGGGTGATGCTGGGGGGACTCGCATCCGCTCTGCTTGGTGCAACATTTGTGCTTGAGACCAAGGATTTACTGGCCCCGGCCTTTTATGCGGGGGCGTTTCTTGGTGCCTCGATGCTGGCTATTGTTTCTATGGTGGTGCTGTATTTTGTTGATGTGCCTCATTCGCCTGTGCACCGCTATGACAATCGCAGTGATGAAGCGCCAAGACCGTTGCGTGAGATTTTACGCGGCAGCAAAATCAAGATCGCTCTTTTGAGCGGCACAATATCACATGGCGTCATGATGTTTGGCATGACCGCCGTCCCCATTGCCATGATGGCTTGTAATCATTCTGTTGGCGATGCCGCCACGGTCATTCAGATTCATTTGCTCGCCATGTATCTGCCAGGGTTTTTCACCGGTCATTTGATTAACCGTTTTGGTGTTGAGCGCGTTATGCTGACGGGCCTCGTTCTGCTTGGGATTGCCGGTTCCGTTGCTCTTGGTGGTTTGGAGATTTCGCGCTTTGCGATTGCCATGGGTTTGCTGGGACTGGGCTGGAATCTGTCATTTGTCGGAGCAACCACATTACTGACCCAGTGTTATCACCCATCAGAACGTGGGCTTGTGCAAGGGTTTAATGAGGTCGTGGTATTTGGTTTTGTGACTGTGGCTGCGCTGATGTCGGGCCCAATATTGAAATGGGGAGGCTGGAGCGGCCTCAATACAATGCTTATTCCATTCGTCGTGGCCTGTTTTGGGCTGGTGGTGTGGCTCTATCATCGCGATAAAAATACCATTGCGAATTCCGCCTCTTAGGGACAGGCTTTCTTCAGATTTCCCATGATGTACTCGCTTACAGCGTCTTTAGGGTACGAAAACCGCTACAGGAATTTAATTTGGTGCAATGACCTCAAAACCGGGACAAAAACGAACCACTGTTAATGCACCATGGTATTGCAATATGATTTTTGAGGTTTTGGCTGCTTTGCAGGTGGAGTGTAGCACAGTTGCAATAACCCTCCAGACTGTGTGAAAATGCGGATCATGGATTTCATCTGCATACATCCCGTGGTAGGTTCTGGTCATGTAATCGCGGTAATCCACACCGGGAGGGTGGAGAAGGACGTTTGTGTGACGTGCGTCACATCAGGGCTGAGGGCATTCGGGTATATTGGCGTTATGAACAGCAATATGTGCTGATGTCATTCCCAAAGGAGAAGACAATGACCCGCGTAGCAAAAAAAACCATTCACTCCATCATCACCTTCAGTTTTATCGTCTCTATGGCGATATCCACAATCTCCACGGCTGAAGCAGGTCCATTCTGGTTCGATGATTTCAGCGACACCAAGGGTGTATCAGGACTAGACCTTGGCTCTGGCAGTTGAGTCTTCAAAGTTTCTGATTATAATCGCCGATTTCCTCATAAGTTGAGAGGTGCGCCTCCAGGTCCTTGAAGATGGCGCGCATCATCTGATCGGAGGTCGTGCTTTCGACGACGACAACCAGTTGCGGGGTATTGGAACTGGCGCGAACAAGACCCCAACTGCCGTCTGCTAGCACCATGCGGATGCCGTTGACAGTGTTGATCTGCTTGATGTCCTGCCCGGCGATCTGACCGCCTTCATCAGCGTGTTTCTGGAAATGAGCAATGATTTGATCGACCACGCCATATTTCAGCTCGTCGGCGCATTGGGGTGACATGGTGGGGGACTGATAGCTGGTTTGCAGCTCCATATATAGATCGTTCATGCTTTTGTCAGCATTGTGGTCGAGTAGGTCAAGGACGGCCAGGCCAGACGTGAGGCCACAATCATAGCCAAAACCCAGCGGCTTGTTGAAGAAGAAATGCCCCGATTTTTCAAAGCCCACCAAGCAATTATGCTTGTGTGAGTAATGCTTGATATAGGAATGGCCGGTTTTCCAGTAATCGGTTGTGGCGCCATTTTTTCTCAGCACAGGGTCGGTAAGAAACAGGCCGGTTGATTTGACATCGACGACGAATTTGGCGCCCTTGTGGCGGTTCGAAATATCGCGCGCCAGCATCAGGCCCACCTTGTCGGAGAAGATTTCTTCACCCCTGTTGTCGACGACGCCGCAACGATCACCATCGCCATCAAAGCCAAGGGCGATATCGGCTTTGTGCTCAAACACCGCATCGCGCATAGCGTGCAGCATCTTCATGTCTTCGGGGTTGGGGTTGTGCGCGGGAAAACTGTGATCGAGGTCGCAGTTGAGCTCGATGACCTCGCAGCCAATGGCCCTCAAGACTTGCGGGGCAAAGGCCGCAGCAGTTCCGTTGCCGCAGGCGCAAACCACTTTGAGTTTTCGTTTAAGAGCGGGGCGATCTGTGAGGTTATTGATGAAGCGCTCGGACATATCATTGATCGCGTGATAGTATCCGCCCCCCGGACCTTCTTCGACGCCATTGAGAACGATCTCTTTGAGTTCGCTCATTTCGTCCGGGCCAAAAGTCAGCGGTTTGTCCAGGCCCATTTTGATGCCGGTCCAGCCATTATCATTGTGGCTCGCAGTCACCATAGCGACCCCTTCAACATCCAGTTCAAACTGGGCGAAATAGGAGGTAGGGGAGAGGGCGAGACCAATATCGAACACTTCCATGCCACCAGCAAGCAAGCCAGAGATCAAGGTATATTTGATCGAAGAGCTATAGGAGCGGTAATCATGGCCAACGACAATGCGCAAAGGTACGCCACGCCGCCTGAACAGCTCCGCCATGCCAAGACCGATCTGGTGGATACCGATCAGGTTGATTTCCTCGCCAAAAATCCAGCGGGCATCATATTCGCGAAAGCCCGTGGGCTTGATAAAAGCGCAGCGCTCAAAGGTGGCTGTGTTGGCCTTGAGGTCAGCGCGCGGTTTTGTAGGAGGGGTGGTCATCAAGGGTCTCTTTTTTGATTGAAAGGTCAAAGGAAATCAGGTCAAAGCATTTTGGGCGTCAGATTTGATACGTTCGATCATGGACGCAAGGCCGTTGGAGCGTTGTGGCGTCAAGGCTTCATCGAGGCCCAGCTGTTTGAGGGCGGCGTTGGCGTCGATTTCAATGATTTTGCTGGCGGTTTGCCCCGAGAACAAGCTCAGCATGATGGCCACCAGCCCGCTGACAATATGGGCATCACTATCGCCTTTGAAATGTAGCAGTGGGCTGCCATCAGGGTTTTGCTCAACGCTTGTTTGCAGCCAGACCTGTGACACGCAGCCATGGACCTTATTGGTTTCATTGTGAGCGTTCTCTGACAGCGGGTCTAGGCTGCGTCCCAGTTCAATTACATAGCGATAACGATCTTCCCACTCGTCGAGAAATTCAAAATCGGCAACAATATCATTATAACTCATTTGCAGATTATCCCGTAATTGCTTCAAAGCTATCCATAAAGCACAAACTTGCTGGTTGGAAACAGTTTTGAGACAAAAGAGGGCCCGCTCGAGCGGGTGCAAGCGCGCGCGTGGCCACTAATTTCCGGATTATTTATTATGGAATTTATTTGTTGCCGCGCCAGCCGGGCTTGAGATCCGAGGGGTTCAGCGTATTGCTGGTGCTGCCGTAATGATCGTTATATTGCTTGTCCTGGTAGGTTGGAAAACGATATGCACTTTGCGCGGGCATAGGTTGCGGGCGATTTAGGCCGCGCGACAGATTGGTGGCTTTCAGCAATTGCGCCACATCGTCCAAGCTCGTTCCTGATTGTTCCTTGGCGATATCAACCATCATGCGGGCGCCAAATTCAGCCTTGGTGGCTAGTTTGTCGATAGCAGCATTGCCTTTTTCGCAGACACCGGAGTTGCGGTCGCAAAAGCCCATAATATCAGAAACGGTCGATTTGGCCGCCTCATAGAGATCAGTCTGATTTTCCCGGTCAAGGGGGATCACAGCGATGATGGCACCGATAAAAAGAAGTTTTTTAAGCATTTACTGTTCCCGAACAACTCAAACCAGAGATTTTGCGCGACATTTTTAAAAAATTTTGCCGCTATGCATTGTTAAAGCCGACTATAGCAAATGGACAATAAAATAGGGTTCACAGCGTCTGGAGGTTTTGATTAAAAACGCATTTAACCTGTTAAGGTTTTGTTAGGATGGAGGCAATCAATCGTACGCCGTCACAGGCATTCTGTAGTGATAGCTGATGTTTTCCGTCATGATTTGCGGGGATAAACCCTGCATCGGTTTTTAGGGCCGGGATATGGACGAACAGGGATGAGCGTGAGCGGGTCAGCGATAGATAGTAGGACTTATTACATAAATAACGTCCTGGATCATTGGAGATCATGGCGTTAAAACCGGCAGCTGACAGTTCTTGTTCGATCATCTCGAGGGGGAAGTTGCTCGTAAGCTGCAATGGCTGTTCACCGAGGACGGGATCGCAAGAACCGGTATGTCCATCGACGTCTGGCTGTGCGCAGGTTTCATTGTAGGCGGTTGTCTCAAGGCAAAAGCCGCAGGAGTGAGCGCTGTATCCCAAATGGACACAAAGGTCGGGTTGATGGTGCTCAAGCAGTTGCGTGAGAGCGTGGGCCAGCTTTTGCCAGTGTGTCGGCAACAACCCATAGACCAGATTTGCATTGATTGCGGAGGGGCTGTTTTCCCGTTCAGCCAACGCCTTCACAAGCAATTGGCTGGGATTATCGGGAGCGCCGGGGAAGGGGCCAAAGCCGGTAATCAATATGGAGGGTATATGCTTGCTCATGGGCGATTATAGCGTACCCATGAGCATACATATAGTCCGTGCGAGCGCTTTACATCACAAAGCCCCTGTGATTTTAAGATCAAATAGTCCGCAGCTCGAAAAGGTCGCTGCGTGGTTTTGGCTCTATAGAGCCAGTGTTTCGGCGCGTTTACGGTCTTTGGTGAGTTTGCGCACAATACGGTCGCGCTTTAATTTCGAAATATAATCAATGAATTGCTTGCCATCCAGATGGTCGATCTCATGTTGCACAACAGTCGACAGCAGATCATCGAATTCGTCTTCGTGCTGTTTGCCATCCCGGTCAATATAGCGCACCAGCACGCTGGCAGGGCGCTCGATTTCGGCGAAATGCTCTGGGATTGACAGGCAGCCTTCATCATGCACACGCATCTCGCTAGATGAGCTGATAACTTCAGGATTGATCAAGAAGAGAGGTTTTTTGTCTTCTTCACCGTGGGAAATATCCATGACCAGCACGCGACGCGGCACGGCCACCTGAATGGCAGCAAGGCCAATACCGGGAGCGTCATACATGGTCTCTAGCATATCATCGAGCAGTTTGTGCAGATCGGCATCCAAGCGCTCGACAGGATTGCTGATCTTGCGCAGCAGGGGGTCTGGAACCGTTATGATTTCTTTTAAGGACATAGGGGACAGATAAGTGACGGGGGCGAGATGGTCAAGTCTATCTCGCCTCCTCTGCATTGTTTAGAATTCTCCGGTCCGGTGCCTAACTTTGCAATTGCCAGCTACGGTCCTTGGCTCGGCACGCCGTAGTCTCAATCCGCTTTATATAGGAGCCGAGCGCCAGGGAGACGATAACCTGGCGACAGATCGTACCTTTTTTGTTGCGGAAGGAGCTAGTGGGCGTGATAAAGGCGCGCAGCTGGCGTTTAGGGCGTCCCCAGATATAGGTCTGGCCGTCGCCAACCCGACTAAGCGCGATGAGCAATGCGTTGAGGGTCGCATATTCATCGGCAGGCCGCAGTTTTGCGCGCAATTTTGTGAGGGTCATTTTGCGCGGCTTCTTGGCGTCCGACCAGTTTAGGTCTATCTTGGGAGCCCCTTTGATAAAAGGTGCCTGGGATTGTGCGAAGGCATCAGGTGCGAACGTGATGAGACCCGCCATGAATAGTGCAACGAGGGATTTATTTATAAGACGGGAAGGGGAGGCGGAATTTAGTTTTCTTTCGCGTGGGTTAAAACGCATGACAACAAACCTTTCAACTACTACAAACAACTGACAGACATACTCGAATACAACTGACGTCTATTGTTGCAGTTTATGGTTAAGAAATAGTGATTCGGATACAATATGACCAAAATAAAAAGTCCAGATTATGAGGATACACCCCAGGCTCCTGATTTTTCCAAGGAAGAACAGCCGTTTGCTTTGTTCGAGAGCTGGATGAAGGAGGCGGAAAGTACCGAACTCAATGATCCAAATGCCATGGGACTCGCTACGGTTGACGAGCAAGGCATGCCGAATTTGCGAACCGTGTTGCTGAAAAACGCCCATAAAACAGGTTTTGTGTTCTATACCAATCTTGGCAGCGCCAAGGGTGCTGAATTGCAAGCCAGCGGCAAGGCGGCGCTTAATTTCCACTGGAAAAGCCTGCGCCGTCAGGTGCGTTTACGCGGACCGGTATCTCTTGTCAGCGATGAAGAGGCCGACGCCTATTATGCAAGCCGCGCCAGAGGGTCGCGCATCGGTGCCTGGGCATCAAAGCAATCAAGAGAGCTTGAAAGTCGCTTTGCGCTGGAAAAACGAGTGGCAAAATTTGCCACCAAATATGCGATTGGCACTGTGCCAAGGCCACAATGGTGGTCAGGCTTTCGCCTCATACCGCTGGAAATGGAATTCTGGCACGACCGCCCGTTCCGCTTGCATGACAGGCTCTTGTTTCAACGGTCCGACATTGATGAGCCATGGATGCCAGCAAGGCTCTATCCTTGATGCTCATCCCCCCGTCACAGGGGGGAAGAAGGCGATTTCGCGGGCACCGGCAATGGGGCAGTCATTGGTGACATGCTGTTGATCAAGGGCAACGCGGATGGCATCCTCATCCGCAAAGGCTTCGCCAAATTGAGGGGTGCGCTGTTTTTGCCATTGGATGAGATCAGCAACGGATTTCAACTCGGCAGGAAGATCCAACTGTTCAGCGCCCAACCCCGTTTTCTCACGGACCCAGGAAAAATATAGCAGTTGTACTTTCATTTATCTTGGCGGCTCCTGTGCTTGGCAAACGCTATCAGATTTTGGGTTGTAAATCCAGCGATGGATTTTACTATGAAACTGTTTATACTGATGAAATATATAAAGACTCGCTGGGGCGTTAAATTTCGTGACATTGGAAAAAGAACAATCTGGCGAACCAGCGCAAACAAATGCGGCGCGCGGCGATGGGATGCACGCCCCTGGCTTTTTGGACAATGCAGGCATTGATTCTGCTGTTTTGGCGGCAGCACGGGAGCAGGCAGTACAAAACCAAACCCATATTTCACATGTTTTGAGTTCGCAAGGCATCCTTTCCAGGGATAATTATGTGCGCCAGCTGGCCGCTCATCATGGTCTTTATTGTGTGTGTGATGTTTCGGAGCTTGCAGGCTTCGAGGTGGATCACGTCACTGATTTTGAACGCCGCGACCACAGAATTGCGAGCGATAAAAGCGGTTTGATCAATCTCACAAAGAACGGCCAGTTTTATGTGGCGCTGGATGCGCTCCATTATGATGAAGCCGCCATGCAGCTGTTTTTGCATAGCGGCCAGGTCCATCGCGACCGCTTGTTGTTGACCACACCCGAACTCAAACAAAAACTGTTACAGAGCGATCATGAGACCGCCCGTCTCAATCATGCGGTTTATGGATTGGCTCAAAAGCACAAGGGGTTTAGCGCGCGCGATAAAACCACCTATGGTCAAAAAATTGTGCTGTCATTTCTATTTGGATTGCTGGCCTGGGGCATGGTGCTGGCACCGATCAGTACACTTTATGTGCTGGGGGGCGTGCTCAATCTATTGTTTATTTATAGCAATTTGTTGCGGTTGGTGGCGGTGACCTCTCTTGAACCAGTTGAAGGACCCGTATATCCGCGCATAGAGGATGCCGAACTCCCGGTCTATACGATTTTGGTGCCCTTGTTTTGTGAGCATCGGGTGGTGGGGCAACTCATTGAAAGCCTGCTGGCTCTCGATTATCCGCGCGACAAACTCGATATCAAGCTGATCTTTGAGCAAGAGGACGAGGAAACCTTGCGGGCCGCTAATTTGTGCGATCTCCCGGACTGTTTTGAATTTGTCATTGTTCCTAAGAAAATGCCTCAAACTAAGCCCAAGGCATTGAATTTCGCGCTGACCAATGCAAAGGGGCACTATGTGGTGGTTTATGACGTGGAAGATCGCCCGCAACCCGATCAGTTGCGCAAGGCGGTGTCGGCTTTTGCGAACGCTCAAAAGGAGCAAATGGAGGGGGATGAGCGTCCGCTGGCCTGTCTGCAAGCTGGTCTCAACCATTATAATCCGCAAGAAAACTGGCTGGCGCGCCAGTTCACAATTGAATATACCGCGCTTTTCGATGGCCTGTTGCCAGCCTTACAGCGTCTTGATCTGCCCATGCCACTGGGCGGCACGTCCAATCATTTTAACTCGCAGATATTGAAAGAGATTGGCGGCTGGGATGCGTTCAATGTCACAGAGGACGCCGATCTTGGGATCCGTCTGGCACGCTTTGGTTATCGCTGCAATATTTTACATTCAACGACCTATGAAGAGGCTTGTTGTCGGCCCCGTGACTGGGTGCGTCAGCGCACGCGTTGGCTAAAAGGCTGGCTGCAGACCTATCTCGTTCACATGCGTCGCCCGCGCGAGCTGTTCAAGCAGTTGGGAGCACGTGGTTTCGCCGGGTTTCAGATCATTTTGGGGGCGCAGGTTCTCTCTCTGGTCATCCATCCCGTGTTTTTAGCGTTCATGATCTATGAAGCTTCCAGCGGCAAATTGTTCAATGCCCCCTATGGCCCGATTGGGACACTTTTCTGGACCTTGGCTATCTTCAATTTCATTCTGGGATATGGCGTCGCCATCTGGCTTGGTTTTGCAACCCTCAAACAGCGTGGCTACCGCTCGCTTTATTGGCATCTGCCTTTTATGCCGCTCTATTGGCTCTGTATGTCGTTCGCGGCTTTTAGGGCGCTTGTTCACTATGTGATCAAGCCCTTCCATTGGGAAAAAACCGAGCACGGGCTTGGCAAGGGTTCACTCAAGAGCCCGTTTAAGAGCCTGGGACACTGATTTTGGATCCGCAATGATAGGGATTGGTGTGCTGTTTTTGGCAGCCATCGTTATTAACCTTAAAAGTATGACGCGAAAACAACGCTGGTGGGCCATGTTTCTGATAGCCGTGTTTATCTCCATCAGATGTTTTCTGGCTGCTTTTCTTGTGATGGTGCTTCTGAGCAAGCTGGTGTCCGGTGACACGCATTTAGGCTTTGGGAAACTGAGCTTATTTCGCAGGCGCTGCCGCTACGGCTGGAGTGCTGGCGTGCAGTCTTTTCAAGGTAGTGTGATTCAGTACCCGCAGCCCTTCGATGATATTGGAGGTCTGAGCATTGCCATCGCCTTTGAGGTTCTGGCGGACAATGGCACGGATGGTATCCACATGCTGATCGATGACGGGTAGAGGGATTTGCACGCCAACAGGTGTTTTATCGATGAGATCAGCGAGCAATTTACCAATCACCCCAGCGATTGGATAACCATAGGTTGCCGCCTGCCCCTTGATATCGTGAGCGCAGGTAAAGAGTTGGTCGAGCCGTTCAGCTGTATAACCCTCTTTTACCATTTCCACGCGGATCTTGTTCAGCCGGCTGCTTTCTCCCTGCATCCATGCGGGAAATTGGGCGGAAAGTTGCTCGATGGCGGTATCGGCTTTTTTGGTCGCAGCGGCAAGAGCATCGTGCGGATTGCCTGGTCTGAGTGCTTTGGCACCAAGCGCATTCTCTACTTCAATGCTCCTATATTCCGGCCAGCTTACTTGGGTGTTTTCAGGCTGGTTCATTCGTGTATCCTTTGTAGTTGAGATAGGTTTGGGCTGATCAAAAGGTTAATCCGGGACTGCTATAAATTGTTTGCTGTCTTCCACTCGTCTGTCTTCGCCTGAAAACGAGCTTTCCTGACGGCGCCGATCCGGTCCGAAGTAAGTCGACGTACGGATATAGGGTCGTGGGCTTTCAATAATATTCTGGATGCGCCCGTAAAGTGTTGCGGCTGAAACCGGCTTGCACATAAAGTCATTGGCACCGGCGTCTCTGGCGGCGATCACTTGACTTTTTTCTGAATAGGCGGACAGTACGATGATGGGCAAATAGGCCTGTGAAAAGCCATCCGGGTTGCGGATCATGCGCGTTAGTTCAATGCCGTCAAAAATGGGCATTTTTATATCCGTGATGAGAATGTCAGGCTGATAAGCTTCTACCGCTTCCAGACCCGAAGCGCCCTCTTCCGCTTCATAAATCTCGCGCGAGCCAAAGGCACGCAACATGGTGCGTAATATTCGGCGCATATGCGCGTTGTCGTCGCATACAACAAAGCGAAGTAGGTCAAAAGCGATCTTGGCCATGATATTCCAGACAGTTACAACTGCGTTCCATTGTTCTTTTTATGGGTTCATTCACTCTGCCATTTCATGGTTAAAATATTGCTAATAATTTTTGTTATTAAGCTTCTGTTCCATCACAAAATTATCTGATATTGACAATTTCCGTGGTTCATCCTCATATTGAAATAGTACCGTTGAAACCCTATCTAGAGCACAGTCATAAAAGTGGTCACGGGTTTTCTGAAATAAGTGTTTTAAAACAAACGGATCGATCAAAAAGGTTCATCATGAGCAAACAGTCACTATCTGACCTTCATGGTAATGTGGAGCCGCTGGACCCGATATGGCAAAAAGTGCGCGGCGAAGCTGAAAAAATCGCCAGTGCTGAGACGGCTCTTGCAAGCTTTGTGTTCGCCACCGTGCTCAATCATCAGCAGCTGGACCAGGCTGTTTGTCACCGGCTTGCGCAACAGCTTGAGCACCTGGATGTAGATCGCGGTTCTTTGCGCCAGACATTTGACGAGCTTTTGTCAGAAAACCCCCAGCTCGGTAACGCATTTCGCGCGGATATTTCTGCCGTGTTTGAACGTGATCCTGCCTGTTCGCGCTATGTCGAACCTCTTCTGTATTTCAAGGGTTTCCATGCTTTGCAAACACAAAGGCTGGCGCATCTGTTGTGGCAGGATGGGCGCAAGGACCTGGCGTTCTTTCTGCAGAGCCAGTCATCGAGAGTTTTTGGCATTGATATTCATCCGGCCGCACAAATCGGCTGCGGGGTGTTCATCGATCATGGCCATGCCATTGTCGTGGGGGAAACCGCGGTGATCGGCAATAATGTATCCATTCTTCATAATGTTACATTGGGGGGAACGGGCAAGGCGGCAGGGGATCGCCATCCTAAAATTGGTGACCATGTGCTGATTGGTGCTGGTGCAAAAATACTTGGCGATATCAATATCGGTTGCGGCTCGCGGATCGCTGCTGGTAGCGTTGTTTTAACAGATGTGCCGCCGAAAACCACCGTTGCTGGCGTACCTGCCAAGGTGATCGGAGCTGTGGATTGTAAAGAGCCGGAGTTGACGATGGATCACACTTTGGATAGTTGCAAAGACTTTACGGGAAAATAGCGCAGGCCATTCGCTCAACGGGTCGCCGCACAGAAGCAAATTTAACGCTAAAAGGATCACCTTGATGAAGAAGGAAGAATTGGGCCGCCTCCAGGCTTATATGCGCGGCGTGTTCAGGCTTGACGAATTGCAGATCAAGGCGCGACCTCAAAAGAATGATTCTGCCGAAGTTTATATTGCTGACGAATTTGTCGGCGTCATTTACCGCGATGATGAAGATGAAGATCTGTGCTATAACTTCCAAATGGCCATCCTCGATTTTGATCTGGAACAGTGATCAAAAACGACAATTAGCTACAATTATCGAGATAATCACAATCATTCCTCTTTTTTGGAGATATAGGTATGAATTTGACAACAGTGATCGTTGCATCAGGCTTGGCTTTATGCGTATCGATACCCTTAGTGCAGGCGCAGGATTTGAGGGGGAACCGACCCTTTAATCCAGACCCGGCGAGAGGATATCAAACAGCAAGTAAGCTGTGTACGACTTGTCACATTATTGACAATGGTCAGATCGGCACGGTTCAGCCAGGGGTTCCCTCATTCATTCACATGGCCAACAAGCCCGGTCAAACGAGCGAAAAACTGGCAGCAATCATGATTCATCCCTTTCCACCGATGATCGATACTCATCTTACAACTCATGAGATCAAGGATATCAGTGCTTATATTTTGTCATTAAAATCAAAGAAATAAGGAAACTACTTTTGAGCTGAGTTGTCCCCACAACATCAGCAAGGGAGTTGCAAATGAGTCGTTTCAGAAAATTATCACATTCAATATGGCACTGTCAGTACCACATTGTCTGGTTTCCTAAATATAGGTTCATGGTCGTCGTCAATTTACCTCCCCGTCAGATCGGTCCCTTTATGTCACAAGTGCTGCCCCTTGGCTTTCCAGATGAGGAGGGTGAAGTGGTGCTGCTCCAAGCCGATCAAAAACTGAAAAATGGTGCAAAGCCCTTTTAAACAGACAAGCCTTGAGATCAACTATAACGGCATTGCTATTGTGGCTTTAAGGCCGCCAAGGGCGCTGTCATCAAGAAGGATTTCGCCGCCGTGACTGTGGATGATGTCGCGCGCAATCGACAGGCCAAGGCCGGTGTTAGCCCCTTCATACTGAGTGCGGGCATCTTCAAGCCGTACGAAAGGCTGGAACACCTCCTCTCGTTTGGCAGCTGGGATCCCAGGGCCATCATCATCTATATGAATGAGCAATTGCTTGGTGGTAATGGCGCTTGAGAGTTTGACTGTGCTGGCATAGCGCGCGGCATTGGCGACAAGGTTGGTGACGGCTCGTTTGAAAGCGGCCCGCCTTAAGGGCAGATCGATGCTGTTGAGATGGGTTTGCAAGTCGATTGATTTGTGACTGCGGATCATTTCACTGGCGACTTCTTTGAGTAAATTGTCTATGTTGGTTGGCTCGGTTTGTTCGTTGCCTTCTCCTTTGGCGAAATTCATATAGGCACTGATCATGTCTTGCATCTCGTCAACATCCTTGCGCATGGCGGAGATTTCCGGGCTGTCTTTCGTTAGGGCAAGCTCCAGTTTGAAGCGGGTCAAAACTGTCCGCAAGTCGTGGGAGACGCCGGCTAGCATGGCGGTTCGTTGTTCCACATGGCGTTCGATGCGATCACGCATTAACAAAAAGGCCTGTGACGCCTGACGGATTTCCAGAGCGCCGTGGGGATGAATTTCTCGCAGCGGAGGTAGCCCTTTGCCAAACCGCTCAGCCGCTTCCGATAGTTGCAGAATAGGTCTAATCTGATTGCGCAAAAACATCACGGCAATAAGCAACAAGATGATGGATGATCCCACCATCCAGACAATAAAAATATGGCTGTTGGAAGCGTAGACCTGTTTGCGTTTGACGAATAGGCGGGCTGTGGTGTGATCAAGTTTGATGCGGATCTCAACCATCTTGTCAGGAGCTTGCGTATCGACCCAGTGCGGTTGTTTTATATTGGTTTTGATGGCATCGCGAAAGATACTGTCAAGAATATCGAACATGGTTTGTGGCGGCGTTGGGGGGAATGGTTTGCTTTTTTGAAAATCGAGTGTGAATCCAAGTGTTTCGGCTGTTTCGATGGCCAGTTGGCGATTTCTGCGATGGTGCGGTTTACTTTCATGAACCTTGATCAGAGCGGCAATGTCTTTCACGGCGACCTCGGAGAGGCGGGCCGTCACCAGTTGCCAATGGCGTTCCATCGATACGAATGCCAAGATTGATTGCAGCAATACGAGTGGTGCAGCTATGATAATCAGAGTGCGTGGAAACAGGCGTTTGGGCATCATGTCAGGTAGCACATTCTTGAAGTAAGATTGTGCATGACGGAGCTGTCTGGATATAAAAGAACGGTTACTCATCGGTGTGAAGTATATATCCTTTGCCGCGGATAGTCTGAAGGTAAACGGGGTTTCCGGGATCTTTTTCAATTTTGCGGCGTAAGCGGTTTATTTGCACGTCAACGGCTCGATCTGAGCTGTCGCCGTCGCCCCCAGATAGCTCGTGACGGCCAACTGTTTCGCCACGCCGCCTGGCAAATATGCGCAGTAGCTCACGCTCGCGCTCGGTCAGCTTGATCGTCTCGCTGTTTGATTTGAGATCGCCGCGCGCAATGTTGAACTGGAATTCGCCGATATTGATATCATCATTTGAGACGCTGCTTTTTTCAATTCTGCGCAAGATATTACTAATGCGAATGAGTAATTCCCTAGGCTCGAAGGGTTTGGAAATATAGTCGTCGACGCCGATTTCAAGGCCTTTGACCCGTTGTTCAGGTTCGCCAAGTGCAGTGAGCATGAAAATGGGCGCATTGATCTCGTCTTTGATGGATTGGGCTAGTTCAAAGCCTGTTTCGCCCGGCATCATCACGTCAAGGATCAGCAGATCAAATTCCAGTCCAGAAAGGGCACTACGCGCCGCAATAGCATCACGGGCCTTGGTGACACGATAGCCATTGCCCATCAGATATTTGGCCAGCAGATCACGAATGCGCTCATCGTCATCGACAACGAGAATATGGGGAGCATTGTCTGGCAGATCATTTCGATCGCTCATACTGGTTGTCATTTCTAACCTTTCAATTCACGTTTCGAACGTGAACGAGAGAATAATTCCAAGACGGCTTCGTGGTCGACCGAGTTGATCATATTATATAAAAACCTGCGGCTGGTCTGTTCGCTTTCAATGCCAGAAGATTTCAATGCCTGGATTATACGCGACAATTGCGGCTCCATGAGGCGGATGGCGAGTTTTTGCCCTTCAGGTGTTACATACAAGCGCCGTTCACGGCGATCAGATTTGCCGGGATGTTGCTCAATAATACTCTTGTCGACAAGCTGCTTGAGGACCCGGGCCAAGCTTTGTTTGGTAATTTTGAGGATTTCGAGCAAATCTGCAACCCGCAGTCCGGGATAGCGGTTAACAAAATGCAGGACGCGGTGATGGGCGCGGCCGAAACCAAATTCCGTCAATATCACATCTGGATCTTGTGTGAAATCGCGATAAGCAAAAAAGAATAGCTCGATCAAATCGATTATAGAGGGATCGGGCAGGTTGTTTTCACAGCCTTTAATTGCCTCTTCACCGGGCCGGGCCGGGGTTTCTTTGCTATTTATGTCAGCCATGTTGACTTATTTTATCCTGTTTGATAAATCAAATCCAGCAAAAGTTTATTTCTCAAAGTGATTGATCGTACCCATACAGTTTAATTATGGGTTTTGACCCTAGCATAATAGACCAACAGCCAAGGAATGTGGTGAGATGGCAGACCAGCCCTATGATGACCGAGATGGCATAATCTGGATTGATGGGGAGCTGGTGCCGTGGAGGGATGCAAAATTGCATATCCTGACACATGCCCTGCATTACGGATCTGGCGTGTTTGAAGGCGCGCGGGTTTATAATGGCGAGATATTCAAGCTCAATGAACACTCGATGAGACTGCATGAGAGCGCCAAATATCTAGATTTCGAAATACCCTGGTCGGTTGAGGAGATCAATCAGGCTTGCCGTGATACGGTCAAGGCGCAAGGTCTGGTGGATGGCTATGTACGGCCAATCGCCTGGCGCGGATCCGAGGATATGGGTATATCTGCGCCGCATACAAAAATTCATCTTTCTATTTCGGCCTGGGAATGGGGGTCCTATTTCGATCCCGAACAAAAGATGAAGGGTATTACCTTGCGCATAGCGGACTATAAGCGCCCTGATCCAGCGACTGCTCCCACCAAAGCTAAAGCCGCAGGTCTTTACATGATCTGTACCATCGAAAAGCACAAGGCGGATCGTCTTGGTTTTGCAGATGCATTTTTTCTCGATTGGCGTGGGCAGGTTGCCGAGGCAACCGGTGCTAACGTGTTTTTCGTCAAGGGAGATGTTCTGCACACACCTATACCTGATTGCATTCTGGATGGCATTACGCGGCGCACGGTGATTGGGCTGGCTAAAAATAGAGGGCTTGAAGTCGTACAGCGCGTCATCATGCCCGAAGACATGGCCGAGTTTGATCAATGCTTTTTGACAGGGTCTGCGGCCGAGGTCACCCCTGTTTCACAGATTGGCGACTATAGATTTGTACCTGGCGATATCACACGAACGCTGTTGGATGATTATGCGCGTCTGGTGCGCGGCGAACAGGCCTGATTACTCGTCATCCTTTTCGTGCTCAGCAGTGTTTTGCCATGATTTTGTTGCTTCTTGATCCTCCTGCTTTGCCTTGACCCAATTACCTAGTTCCTCTGCATCAAGTTCTTTTTTCCAGAACGGGGCGCTGGTTTTTAAATAATCCATCAAGAAAGAAGCGGCCTGAAAGGCATCATTGCGATGTTTTGAGATCGTCACTACCAACACAATATTGTCACCGGGCACCAGGGTGCCATAACGGTGGATGATCAAGCAATCGATCAATTGCCACCTTGCGCGCGCTTTGGTTTCAATCGCCGACAACTCGCGTTCGGTCATGCCGGGATAGTGCTCAAGCACCATTGAGGTAATTTTCTGGTCGCCGGAGCCGCCCCGTACAACGCCCGTGAAGCTGACAATAGCCCCCAGATCCTGATGGATTTGTTTTAACTCATCAATTTCGTTTGCGATATTAAAGTTGTCAACTTGAACCTTGATCATATTTGTTAGCTCTTCTCAATTTGCAAAGCGCAGCGAATCACTAGAGATATATTGTTTTATATTCAATATCTCTGTTATGAAGCCGATTCTTGCGTAAATTTAGTTAGTACATATATCGGTTGTTAGTCGCTGATTAACGCAACTAGTGATAAAGTTTCACGTGGCTTGTTTTGCTTCCATTACATTGTTGGGTTTTTTTTAACACATACAGTTTAATGCATCAGTTGGTTGCTTAAAAAAAATAACCACAAGGAGCGGTAAAATGCACTTCATTCGTATCACGACGAGATCAATTATTCTGCTTGGGGCCGGATTATTTCTGGCGGGTTGCAATCCTGCGACAAAGGGATGGAGTTCCACAAAAGGTAAAAGCGTATCATTTGGACGTCTGTCTGTTGCCAAACAAAACTGCGATTATCCAAGGGCGCGCCAACGGGCGATAAACCTGCTGGAAGCTGGCAGCAACAAACAACGCAATGAACGACGCGCAGCTGCCGTTCTGGGTGCCGCTGAGCAATGCATGAAAAAATATGGTGTTAGTTATAGAAAAAGCGCCTTTACGGTCGGTCATTTAAAATCGAGATAGCGGGCTTGTGGGCTTTAAACGCTAGCCTTTGCCGCCATCGATGACGCGGAACAATCGACCCTTGGAGCTGACAATGCGATCAATACCTGATGGCGCGATTGTTAAATCATCTGTTTCGTCACGCGAGAATTCGAGCTTGATATCTGGCCAGATCAAATCGAGATTGTCCAGCTTCTGGGATTTCAGGCGTTTGCTGCCAAGCCAGTAGGGATCATCAATTGAAGACAAGGAACCCATAATGCGATTGACCCGTTCCCCGGAATGAATGAGCGGCAACAACAAGATTTCAAAACGGCAGTCTTCTCCATCGCTATTGGTCGCCGTAAATTCAAGAAGTCCAGCACTGCCATCCTCTTTTATGGTATGTAGCAAGCTTTCAACCGCCTCATGGTCATTGCGATCTTTCCAAAACGAGATGAAATCCACTCCCTTTAGCTCATAGCCATAGGTTTCGCAGATCTTTGTTCCCGCAAGGCGAAAGCGAAAGCTGCGCGTTTCATCTGTTTCCAGGATGAATGTATCGGGTAGCAGGAGACCGATTTTCCTGGGTTCAATCTCGAACCGGTTGGGTGCCTTGCGACCATTACGAAGTTCATTCCAGTAAGTGAAAAGCCAAAGGCTTGCCGTCTGTTTCATTCTGTATTTCCAATGGACATTTATCCGATGTCCTGTTTTTGATAGTGTTACAATGTCGAAGATGGCTGATCGGGCGGTTCGTATCTTGTCGGGCAGTTGTTCAAAACTGATCAGATCTTTACAATTTGAGGGAACCTCGCGAAATGCGTGCCAGCTTTGACAAGTAACGCAAAAACAATCGGTTCTGTGTGGGGCATGGTTGATCAAAGTGATTAATACGGGGGTAAATGGATGAACAGATTGAAGGTGATAAACCAAGGAGCTGCGTGTGGAAGACCATAGTGAGACAGGCCAAGGGGGGCCCGAATGGAATGAACAGGTCGAAGAACCCGCCCAGCCAATGTTTAACGTGCCAACAAGCATTTTAGTATTAATCGTTCTCTTTAGCTTGGTGCACGGCCTGCGATATTTATTGAGTCCCGGACAGGATCTGGTATTTTTGATCGAAATGGCCTTTATTCCCATCCGTTATGTCGATGGTCTGTTCTCTAGCGGTATCGCGGGCTTTACGTCCTTTGTAAGTTATAACTTCCTGCATGGTGATCTCACCCATCTGGGTATTAATAGTATCTGGATGTTGGCGATGGGCAGTGCTGTTGCCAAGCGGATCGGTACTTTGAGGTTTTTGCTGTTTTCATCTGTTTGCGGATTGTTTGCAGCGCTTGCGCATCTTGTCACTCACTGGGGAGAGATTGTTCCAGTAATTGGCGCATCGGGTGCCATTTCTGGCCATATGGCAGCGGCTATCAGATTTATTTTTAGCGTTCCAAGTGATCGCCACGGGGCGGGGATGCTGCATGGTAATTTGCGGGCGATCCCTTTGAAACCATTGTTTCAGGCGCTACAGGATGGGCGTGTCCTGGCTATTTTGGCCATATGGATGATGACCAATGTTGTCTCGGGGCTTGGCATCATTTCCGTTGGAGACGAGAACCCCATCGCCTGGGAGGCGCATATTGGCGGCTTTGTAGCCGGCTTGCTACTGTTCAGGGTCTTTGATCGTTCCGGAAACGGGGGAGGGAAATCCGGCGATGGATCTGAGTTCATCGAAGATGCAGATGGCATGGATCAAGTCGAAACTAATACAGATCAAGGATCTTGATTTAAAATAATCGCTCTTCATAGATGGCTTTATCATCCAGCTGCAAACCAGAGATCGCGGCTTCACCGCTTTGTTTGTCGATACGGGCAATAACCGCGAACCGGTTAGCCATGTTCAGGCGATTTTGTGCAATCAGTTTTGACAATTTGGTTCGCATCGGTACGAGTTGGGCCGACAGGTCCTTAATGTCTTGTCTTTCAGCTTTTTTCTGTTTTTGCCGCTGCTGGCGATAGCTTTTTTCCAGTTCTCGGATCTGTTTGCGTAGCTCTGTGATTTCTGTAGATTGTTGCCGACCAAAATCTTCCAGCTTTTTAGCGCGTGTTTTGTCAGCAAAAAACTTTTCGATGCCATAGCGCAAGCTCAAAGTGCAGCGATCCTTGGAGCGCATGCGACTCCGGCAGCTATATGACCTTACTCGGCCACGAATAAAGACGCGCTCTTTGCGGTCTTGCGGTAAGAAGCGATAGACCCAGTAAGGCGACCAGAAACCACTAGACATGGGGCGCAGTTCGACATAGACGTTTGCATGTTTTTTGTACCCGTCACGTTTGAGAGGGATTTGGCGGTCTTGACGATAGCCCGCAAGTTTTTTCAATTCGAGGCGGCTGATATCGTAGCTAAGGCGAACAAAATAGCCACGCAACAGATCGCGAGGGTCAACCGGCGCGGTTTTGAGGACGACCTGCGTGCCGTTTTGTAGCAGGGAAACACGGCCCCAGACCATTGCCCCCAGCATGAGAGTAAGGATGAACAAGGTCGCAAGGATGGTGATCAAGGACTTCAGATCCAATGGACGGCCGAAGAAGGGGCGGTCTTTGAAATATGGTTTCAAATTGATCATGATGGAACCTCGCTAGCGGGGGTGCTTGGCTCTTCCAGTCGCTGGTGCAAGCGGTAAAGAAAATAGGCCAGCCCGATTGTCAAGATGCCTCCCACAAGGAAGAATAACGAGGTTTCGAGCAGGGAGCCGAATATGCTGAAATAGATATAAAGAACTTCAACCGCAAAGGTGGCGAGGGCGGCCCAAACATAAAGATCAGATCCGCGCCGGTGGCCAAAGGCGATCAGCCAGATCAGCATGGTAAGGAATGCGGCGCCATAGATCCATGTGGTGAGGAATTTATGGGTCTCTTTGGCAATCAGCCAGCCATCAGTCTCAAATGCATAGGGCGAACTGATGAGGGCATAGAGTAAAGTGCTGGCAGCAATCGCAACGAAGAACACCAGATCAAGACGGCGCAGCAATTTTTCGCGCCATGACATAACCAGCAGTAAAACTGTACCGATCAGTAACAGGCTCGTCAATGGGAACCAGCCAAAACTGCCTTGCAGCATAGAACCGTTAGAGTCCCGGGAAATGGTGCCTGGGGCATACAGACCTCTTGAGACTATGATGGGCAAGGTCTGCAGGAAAAACAACGAGGGCAACAGACCAATGATCGCATATCTCTCTAGCCAGGTCGCAAAGCCATAGGGTTGTGTTTGCGTATTTTTGATCTGCCATACAAAGGCAACAGCCAGCATGAGCAGGAACATCATGATAAACAGGGATAGGGTGCCGTGGGACGACCAGTCGCCATAGTGGATGATAGAGGTGATGGTCCAGATGAGGAGGGATATGAAAGCCAAATGATTGGCAAAAGACCAGCGCATCCACAAGGTGAGGCCAAAGGCTGCTCCCCAGACCATCAGGAAGGGCCAATGGATCAATTCTTGATAGGTCAAAACTTCCATCATCGACCAGGTAATGGCGCCAATAAATGTCAGCGCAAGGGCTGCTTTTGAACGCAATAGCGCGGCGGCGACAAGGGCACCGATGGTCCACATTAACACGCCGTTTGGTGGATGGCTGTCAATATGGAACATTTGCGCAATCAGGGTGATATTGACCCCGAACAGGCCAATACCCAGCGTATAGGCGATTTCGGCAAGGCGGGGGTGCTCATTGGCGGTCAAGCGCCAACTGACCAAAAAGGTGGTCCAAAGGATGATGATCAGCCATATGAGCCGCGACAGTCGGCTCATATCGTCCCAATTGGCAGCGACAAAGCTGACGGCGGAAAATAACAGCAAGAGTGCGCCGAGCAGCCCAACCAGAAACACGAGACGTCCCGCCAGCCCCTTGGGGCGTTTGTCAGCCAGGAGTAAAGCAGCATTTTCAGGGCTGATCCAGCCCTCGGTCTGCCATTTCTTAATATCGTGAGAAAGTAATCTAAAATACAGGTTGCGCCAGCCAAAAGTCATTGCGAGGCCTATAATGGTAGCGATGGTCAAAAAGAACGCAATTATTATTTCAATCATTCGATCACTTTACGATAGGCACAAGAAAGACTTGTGCAATTTTCTGTTTAGGCGCAAAATTACTTTACGGCAATATTGCAAAATGTTGTGCCAATTGTAGGGCTGCGATTTCTTTGTCTTTCATTGAAACAGACCCTTTGCAGGAATGCTACGAATATTTGCGAAAGAGAAAAGGAACAAAGCATGAATGTCGCGACGATTTTAAAAAATAAGGGGTTTGAAGTTATAACCCGCCACCCAGAGGCTACCCTCAGCGATATCGCCCACCTTCTTAATGAGCACAAGATCGGTTCTATCGTGATTGTCGACGCCGGTGACAAGGTTTGCGGTATTGTTTCCGAGCGTGATATCGTGTCTGCCATCGCCATGAAGGGTGGGGTTGTGCTGGAGGAGCCGGTGAGCACCTGCATGACCGAGGATGTTTATACATGCACGAAAGAAGATACGTTGGAAAAACTGATGACCCAAATGACCAAACATCATTTCCGCCATCTGCCGGTGATCGCGGATGGCAAGCTGGTCGGACTGGTGTCTATCGGTGACCTCGTGAAACAACGCATAGCACAAGCTGAAATGGAAGCCGCCGCCATGCGCGACTATATCAAAACCGGTTGAAGAACGAAGAGAATGTTCCGTGTGGATAGCAGCCCGGAAATATGAACAGGGAATTGTCCCCCTGCACCTCAACTTGTGGTGATTTAACGCTTATACGTCTTAAACCAGCAACATGCCTCTGATAGTGAAATAGAGCAGGGCGGCCATCATGGCGGCGACGGGCACTGTGATGATCCAGGCGGCTGCTATTTTCAGCAAGATGGATCGTTTGACCAGTTCTTTGTGATAAACCTTTTTCAGCTGTTTGCGCTCTTTCTTGGCCAGATGCGGGCCTTTTTTCTGTTTGAGCTGTTTCAGCATAATGCCTTTTTCCATGATGTTTGCAGCCTCGAACTCATTCAAAAATGCTTCTACAACTTCGGGCTCATCATCCTGGTGATGATCGATAATATCATCGATCATGCGGGCATGGTTGGCTTCGAGATATTCGCGCAGGAAGCCAACGCCGAAAATACCGCCAACGGCGATATGAGTGGAGCTTACCGGCAGTCCCAGTTGGGAAGCGATGATGACGGTGATGGCAGCGGCCATGGCAACACAAAAGGCGCGGATTTTATCAAGCTCGGTGATCTCGCTCCCTACAGTTTTGATGAGTTTTGGCCCATAGAGAGCCAAACCCATTGCGATGCCTATTGCCCCTACCAGCATGACCCATAGGGGAATGCTGGCCATGGCGACAATACCACCATTAGTGATGGCATCATTAATGGCGGCCAGGGGGCCAACGGCATTGGCCACATCATTGGCACCGTGAGCAAAACTCAACAAGGCAGCGGCAAAAATCAGCGGGATCGTGAACAGGCTATTGATACCTTCGCGCGTATTATCCAGTTTGGCTGAATTGCGGGCAATCCTTGGTTTGATGAACAAGTAGATGGCAACGGCGATAGAAAGTCCTATAAGCGAAGCAGAGATGAAATCAAATTTCCAGAGTTTTTTCAGGCCCTTCAACACCAGATAGGTCGCAAATGCCCAGGCCATCAATGATATCAGATACGGCACCCAGTTATTGGCGGCCTTGACCATGTTTCGTCGGTATATGATCGAGTTTTTTATCAGATATAGCAAGCTTGCAGCGATGATCCCGCCCAATACGGGAGATATAACCCAGCTGGCTGCGATTAGCCCGAACTTGCTCCAGTCAGCAATCGCCCAACCGCCAGCAGCGATACCAGCACCAAGCACACCGCCAACGATGGCGTGGGTGGTGGAGACGGGGGCTCCTATATAGGTGGCGATGTTGAGCCAGATTGCGGCAGCCAGAAGAGCGGCCATCATCAGCCAGATAAAGGTGTCTGTATCATTGATGAGCGAAGGGTCGATAATGCCCTTTTTGATGGTTCCCACAACATCACCGCCGGCAATAAGCGCTCCGCCCGCTTCAAATATTGCAGCAATCAGGATCGCGCCGGTTAAGGTAATAGCCTTTGAACCAACGGCTGGACCGACATTATTGGCAACATCATTGGCACCAATATTAAGCGCCATATAACCACCAATCATGGCAGCGATGACCAGCAGCATGGATCCCGAATTGGCGTCCATGCGATTGTAAGTGAACAGCATGATCCCGACAATGAACAAAAGGGCCATCCCCATGCGGAACAGCTCTTGGCGGCCGATCTTGGTGGCGTTTTCGATCGTATCGATATTTTTGAGGTCCATGCGGCGTTCCTTTGCACAGAATTGGATCAGCGAACGTTTTTTCAACCGTGCAGGGCGCGGGCCCTGTCAGTGAATAGGCCAAGATTTTCGTCATATATCAACAAACCGGTCGAAAATAGTTGATATCGATCAATTTAAATCGAACAATTTGCCCCGAAAAAGAGGTTTCACGTAGCGAGGAATAGTTCGTATAACTCGTTGAAAAAATCTGCTGCAATCTTTCACTTAATTCGTCTTAAATCGCAATATCAGGAAAATGTACAGTCATTTTTGCTTGCAGTTTTAGGTGCGCTGTGGGGATGCAGATTTTATAAGGGGAGGCCGGGTGTTTCAAGGAACAAGAAATGCGTAAAAAATGCAGCTATTTCTTTTTACCATAAACCTCTTTTGGATCAAAAAGTGGGGCATCTTCCTTTAAGTCCAGTTGCAGGTCGGGCAACGGGGCATAGCCAGTGGGAATGGCGCGAAAGAAGCAGCTTTTATAGCCAACATGGCAAGCAGCTCCTTTTCCTTGTTGCTCAACACTCATCCAGATGGCGTCCTGATCGCAATCGGTGCGCAGCTCGATGATGCGTTGCAGATTGCCGCTAGTTTCGCCCTTTTTCCAAAGCTGGTTGCGTGAGCGGCTCCAGTAATGAGCAATGCCGGTTTCAATGGTCAACGCCAGCGCTTGTTCGTTCATATAGGCCAGCATCAGTACATCACCGGATTTGGCGTCGGTGGCGATGGCCGGTAACAGACCATCCTTGTCAAATTTTGGTGAAAAAACCGTGCCGGTTTCAAGCTGGTGCTTGTCAGGGCGATCCGCAAATTTTGAGGTGCTCATGATCTACCGTTTCCACCCTTCGTTCTTGATCATGTCCAAGAAGCGATTTTGCAAGTGCTGATCGGTTTTAAACACTCCGGTAAATTTGGTGGTGATGGTCGCTACATTTGGTTTTTGCACACCGCGCAGGGACATGCATTGATGCACGGCTTCAATTACGACAGCGACGCCTTTGGGCTTTAAAGCCTCATCTATGGCGCCAGTGATCTGAGCGGTCATGGTTTCCTGGGTCTGCAAACGCCGTGAATAAATCTCGACAACGCGAGCCAGTTTGGAAATGCCGACAACCGTGCCCGTTGGGTAATAAGCCACATGTGCCTTGCCAAGGAAGGGGATCATGTGATGTTCGCAATGGGAGTTGATGTCGATATCACGCAGCAAGACGATATCATCATAGCCACTATCTTCATTGAAGGTACGCGACAGGGCTTTTACGGGGTCTTGCTCGTACCCCTTGAAAAAGTCGTTGTAAGAATTGACCACACGCTTTGGCGTATCGAGCAAGCCGTTTCTTGTGGGATCGTCGCCGGCCCAGCGAATGAGCGTGCGCACAGCTTCTTCGGCTTCGTCCCTTGAAGGGCGGATGATTTTGCCATCAGATGTTTTAATGTCTGAATTTTCTTTCAGCAATTTTTTAGCAATAGCGTCCATCGTCAACTTCTCTCACCTTCACGTTCATTGTATCCTGATTGTAATCGAGGATCATTTATACATATTCAGACATTAGTCATACGAATCGATTTCCGCAAAAAGAGAGTCTCGTGCTTAGCTTTGCAAGTTCATCTGGAAGGGTTATAATTTCCCCAAAAACAACGTCCTTTGTATAACTAACGCGCCATTATGGCGATTGGTTCCCTATAACCATATATATTGGTCGGGATTGTGCTGCAAGTATGAAGCTTATCTAATATATGTTCGCGCCGCTTCTAAGGCGCGAATTTGCCAAGTTCATTGGGGGGCTATATCTTCAAGGTTGAAGATATAGCAATAACAAGGCTGGAAATGAAAGAACTTTATACCAATGAGATTATGTCATTTGCTGCCCATATCCCTCATATAGGCTTAATTGAAGGGGCGCAGGGGAGTGGCAGTGCTCATTCAAGGCTGTGCGGGTCTCGTATAAATGTATGGCTCAACATGGAAGAAGGCGTTGTTACTGAATTTTCACAGGAGGTGAAAGCCTGTCTGGTGGGGCAGGCCTCTGCTTCTATGCTGAGTCATAATATCATTGGCTGTTCGCGACAAGAAATCGCTCAAACGCGCGAAACCGTGCGCCTCATGCTCGAAGAAGAGGGTACTGCCCCTGTTGGCAAATGGCAGGCTTATGAGCTTTTAATCCCGGTTCGTAACTATAAGTCTCGCATTAGCACGGTGCTGATTGCCTTCGATGCGGTACTTGATGCGATGGATATGGCCCTTGAAAACAAAGAAGCAAGCAATGTCTGACAAGTCTTATCCTTACAAAGCTACCATTGCGGATCTGCTAGCACGGATCGGTTCGGGGTATCCGGCTCCGTTTCATGAACCATGTACCAGCCGTGAAAAAACTGTGCTCGGCGACGCAGTCGGGCTGTCACAATTTGGGGTCAATCTGCTTGTTTTGAATCACGGCGACTGGTCCGCCCAGCGCCATTGGCATCAAAACGAGGACGAATTTGTCTATATCCTTGAAGGAGAAGTGACCCTTATAATTGATGAGGGGGAAAGCCTTTTGAAGGCTGGCGACATTGCCGGTTTTCCTGCTGGCCAGTCAAATGGTCATCATTTGGTGAACAAAAGCACCGCCATTGCGAAGGTATTTGAGGTGGGAACGAGGTGCCAAGCTGACGTGGTGGATTATCCTGATGTGGATATGACAGCCAAAAAAGAGGAAGCAAAATATCGTTTTTTATACAATAACGGCGATCCTTACGAATGACTTTCCTTGCAAAAATTACCAAAGCGATACTGCGTGCGCCGATCCTTGTTTATCGCTATGGCATATCCCCCTTTTTACCAGGCGCTTGCCGCCATTTGCCGACTTGTTCGGAGTATGCATCCGACGCCATTGATCTCAATGGTGCCTGGAAAGGCGGTTGGCTGACCCTGTCACGCATCTTGCGGTGCCACCCATGGGGGTCGCACGGACTTGATCCAGTACCGGATCTGCGAGAGGAGTACCAGCCAATGTATGCGCCCTGGCGCTATGGCCGCTGGACGGGCACCCATATCAAGGAGCGCTTTAATGAAGACGGGCTGCGGGGTAGGAATTGCAAAAACGGCGATCATTAGATTCTTTCCCAATGATTTGGCGGAGTTATTGCGGGGTTGGTACGTAGAACGCGACTAAACATTCAAAAACCACATCGCCCTCCTACGGGAACTTCTAAAAATTCTCCAGAGTGCATCTTGATCGGCCAGGATGACAATAGCGGAGAAACTGATTCGGTTATTGTTGCCAGCGCCATCAGACGACGGCTCTGCTAACCATCACACGCTAGGGCTGCCAAACGCCGTAACTCCTCACAACTATAATCATCCCGCAATTTGATCGCCCCTGACATTGCACCTCTCCCAATCAGTTGAAACAACAATTATAGAGAATCACAATTTAGTCCTGATGGGAATCCATCAATTGTGAGTCGGCACTTTCGCAAGCTGGTATTAGTTCCTTGTTAACAGTAATTCTATACATAATTTGAAACATATATATTGGTACTTTTTGTCGCACAAACATAATAACATTTGAATATTCAGATATTCTATTATATATCTTGTTTCCATCAGTAACAGATCCGGCAAAGATGCCTGAAGCATCTATCGGACAACAATAGATGGAAAAAAGACAATGAAAAAGATTATGAAAACAGCATTGGTTGCCAGTGCACTCGTTCTTGCAGCTACTCAGGCTAATGCTTGGGGTTTTGGCAACTGGGGCAACAACTCGGGCAATGGTTTTGGTAATGGCGCAGGTAACGGCGCTGCCAACGGTACAGGAAATGCTTCTGGTGGTTTTAACTTCGGTTTCAACGGCAATGCCCAAGCTAAAGGTAACACCGCTTATAATGGCGATGTTCGCACTGCTTACCAGGGAAATGGTTATAACGGTTATAACGGTTACAACGGATACAATGGATACAACGGATACCGCGCTCCAATGGGTTACCGCGCTCCAGCAGCTGGTCTTCCAGCCGCACCAGCTGCCGCACCAACTGTTCAGGCTCCAGTAGCTCAGGCTCCTTATGGGATGCAGGCTCCTTATGGAATGCAGGCTCCTTATGGAATGCAGGCTCCTTATGGAATGCAGGCACCTTGGGGAATGCGTGCTGCACCAGCACCATTGGCTCCTGTTGCTCAGGCTAAACCTGTTGCTCCAGTAGCGCCAGCTGTTAAAAAAGTGAACTAGTCTTGGTTGCAATAAACGAACAAGAAACGCTGCGGGCTGGTTGTAAGAACATGACAGAAGCAAAAAAATGCAATGGGGTCCCGTTGCATTTTATCCCCCCCAAAAGGGAGCACAGATTGCGGGATCTGTGCTCTTTTTTTGTGGGCAAAGCAACTTGCTGCTCGCCAGAAAAGCGACGGTGTTGATCGGTCCGCTATGA
>JAAETJ010000424.1 GCA_024228495.1 bacterium
ACATCTTATTGATCTTAAAATGGAACCTAAATGCCTGGAGCAACCGCGTAGTGGCCAGTTGTCCTTCGCAATTGTTGAAAACACGAAGGCCTCGAGTAATTTCCTTTCCGCATTGACCAGCAGCGTTCCGCAAGAAGTTATAGCCAAAGGAAAATAGGTGTAGAAATTTTACGAGCAAAGCCTGCTTCGGGGAGCCAGCAAAAAAGATCTCGTCCGATTTTTGAATGATGGTTTCATGGACGAATGGATCAGGCTGGCGCGCGGAATGGATTAGGTCATAATAGTTCGAATGAGTAGATTTTCTACCTTTTTTGCTTCTTTTCTTAGCGCTCGCAATTTGGCTCTATTGGCTTTGTTGGCCGGGGCGATTGGTATCTCGCTTTCTCCCATTTTTGTCCGCTTGAGTGATGTCGGGCCAAGCGTTAGTGCGTTTTATCGCACCGCACTGGCCGTCCCCTTACTGCTGGTCGGGCCGTATTTCTTACCTGCCCCGCAAAGCCAACAATCGCTGGTACCAGCGACGAGGGGCGAGGGGAGGCTACTCATATTGGCGGGGGTATTTTTTGCCCTTGATCTGGCTTTTTGGCACTGGTCCATCTTGTTGACCTCGGTTGCCAATGCCACCTTGTTCCCAAATCTTGCGCCGGTGTTTGTCACGATTGCAGCGTGGATGTGGTTTGGCGAAAAAATAACCAAGGGCTTTTCGCTGGGGCTTTTGGTTGCCATTGTCGGGGCCGCATTGATCGCTGGCAATAGCATGGGGCAAGCGGACAGCCATATTGTCGGCGATCTTTTGGGCGTGGTGACAGCGGTTTTTTATGCGGGCTATTTGCTTGTTGTATCGCGATTGCGCAAGAATTTCGGGGTGCGGGTGATCATGATTTGGAGCTCCGTGGTCTCGGCCTTGCTGTTGCTGGCCTTGAGCGTGTTTACCGGTGTGGCGTTACAACCAGCTTCCTTTTCTGGCTGGATGATTTTGCTGGCACTGGCTGGTGTCTCGCAAGTTGGGGGGCAGGGATTGATCGCTTATGCACTGGCTCATCTTCCGGTGTCGTTTTCATCAGTTGGCTTGCTGGTACAGCCTGCTTTGGCGGCTTTATTTGGCTATTTGATCCTGTTTGAGCGTGTGGCTTTGTGGCAAGGTGTGGGGATCGTCACCATCCTGTTTGGCATTTATTTGGCCAAGCGCAATGCAGAGTTATAAACGCATGTATAAAATATATGTTTGTTAGGGTTGGCAAACCGCTCTTCGTGACTATTATCTCTTCAAGTCGTAGCGCTATTTATCGGCTATTTGGTAAAATTACCTGTTGGAGGACCTTCATGGGTACATTGATCGACGTCGTAGAAGAATATCTACTGGAAATTGGTTGGAAATTTGAAAAAGATGAAGATAGTGATGTTATCAAAACGGGCGTCAACGCTAAGAATGCCTCGTTCCGACTGATTATTTACAGTCTTGAGGACAAGGATCTGCTCACCGTTTATGTGGCCCAGGACAATAATATCCCGGAAGATAAATTTACGACTATCTGCGAATTTATCACCCGCGCAAATTATGGTTTGAATCTCGGTAATTTTGATCTCGATCTGGAAGATGGCGAGCTTGGCTATAAAGTCTCTGTTGATCTTGAAGGTGGCTCTTTGTCGACGAATATGGTGGGCAATATGGTGGGGGCAGGGGTCTCGACCATGGACCAGTATTATCCAGGGCTGATGGCCGTTTTGTTTGGCAATGCGACGCCCGAAGAGGCCATTATTTCCATTGAGCGACCTCCCACAACGCATTGATCGGGGTAAAAGCATGATCACTCCCAAAGAGCGCATTATCGTTGCACTTGATTTTCCTTCGATTGCGCAGGCGCGGGATATGTCCAGCCGTCTCAAGGGACGGGTTGGCGTATTTAAAATTGGCATGGAGCTTGTCTATTCTGGCGGGCTTGAGCTGGCTGGTGAACTGGTTGAGGGTGGTGATCAGGTGTTTCTCGATCTGAAATTGCTCGATATTGGCCACACCGTGATGCAGGCTACCAAAGCGGTGGCGCGTCTTGGCGTTACTTTTTTGACCGTTCATGCCGTGGATGAAAAAACCCTGATGGCTGCGGTTGAGGGGCGCGGGGATAGCGTGCTCAAACTGCTGGGCGTCACGGTTATGACTAATCTTGATGGGAATGATCTGGAACAACAGGGTATCCAGATTATGTCTCCAGCAAGTCTGGCCATTAAACGCGCGCAAATGGCTGCCAATTGCGGGTTTGAAGGCGTCATAACCTCTGGCCATGAAGCAAGCGCCATACGAAAGGCCATTGGTGCGGACAAATTGATCATCACGCCAGGTATTCGCCCCGCTGGCGCTGATATTGGCGACCAAAGCCGCGTTATGACCCCGGCACGCGCCTTGAGCGCTGGAGCCGATTATCTGGTCGTCGGCCGCCCTATCACGCAAGCTGATGACCCGGTCGCCGCCGTAGAAGCAATCGCTGCGCAGATTGAAGAGGGCTGATAAGGCGCCGCGTCATAAATCTGCCCATCTGCTTTGACATGCTCACCCCATGTTTAAATTGATCAAAATCGTATGTGGTTTGCTGGTATTGCTTGTTCTGGCGGATACCGTCACCGCACAGACGGCGTCGCTCGTGCAACGGTTCAACAGCGCGGCGCTGGAGCGTCTTAAATCAACGGTCACCTATGACCCCGCCTATGTCAGCATCAAATATCCTATGGGCGATGTTCCGGCACATACCGGCGTTTGCTCGGATGTGATCATTCGCTCTTACCGTGCGATTGGGCTGGATCTGCAAGAGCTGGTGCACAAAGATATGCAGCGAGCCTTTGACAAATATCCCAAGCGTTGGGGCTTAAAGCGTACCGACAAAAACATCGATCATCGCCGTGTTGCCAATCTGCGTGTGTTCTTTACCCGCCATGGCAAAGTATTGAAGATCAGAAAGAAGGCCGCAGATTACAAGCCGGGTGATTTGGTAAGCTGGGATTTGTCGGGCACTAAAACATCAAGCCTCATCCACACCAAACTCCCTCATATCGGTATTGTCACCAACAAGCGCAGCGTGGATGGAGCAAGACCGCTGATCGTCCATAATATTGGCCAGGGCCCAAAGCTCGATGATATGTTGTTCGATTATAAAATCACGGGCCATTATCGCTATCTGCCTTCCTTGAGACAGGCTCAATGACCGGCTCTTCAATCATCGCTTCTGGAAGGTCGGGCTGAACCGCCATGATGATCTCTTCGAGGGGTAGTTGTTCGTCGAGAATGAGTGCCTGAGCGGTCGCGATATTGTTTGTGCCAAGACCAGGCAGAGGACGAGGCGGGCGGCCCTGATGAGCGAGTTGCATGATCTGCTTCCAAAGAATCGCTGGCAGCTTGCCACCACTTACTCCGTTGGTGGGGGTGTTATTGTCATTGCCTGCCCAGATCCCACAGGTGAAATAGCCGCTATAGCCAATGAACCAGGCGTCGCGATAGCTCTGGGTGGTGCCGGTTTTGCCAGCGCTGGCATGATTGTCAAGCCGCGCCCTTTTGCCTGTACCGGTGCGCATCACAGCCCCCAGCATATCGTTCATGTCATAGATATAGGCGGGCTCAACAATGCGCACATGGTGCGGGTCCCTATATTCATAGACCAGCTCATCGTGAGTGGTTATTACTTCCTTGATGACATGGGGCGGGGCGCGAAAGCCACCGTTCATGAACGGCACATACGCGCCCGTCATTTCAAGCGGTGTGACTTCACTGGAGCCCAGCGCCAATGAAGGTCGCTTGTTAAGCCTTGAGTGGATGCCAAGCCGTTTGGCAGTTTGGATTACCTTCTCTAACCCCACATCATCGGCAAGCTTGGCGGCGATACTGTTGATCGAGCCGGCCAGCGCCTTGCGAAGCGTAACCGGGCCACGATGAAATCTTGCATAATTGCGTGGGCGCCATCCCTCGATCTTGATGCGCTCATCCATTTCGATACTGTTGGGGCTGCGTCCACTTTCCATGGCGGCCAAAAAGACAACGGGCTTGAAGCTTGAGCCGGGCTGGCGGTGGGCCTGCGTGACCCTATTGAACTGACTGTGCTCATAAGAGGTGCCGCCAATCATCAGCTTTATACCGCCTGCTTCATCAAGCAGAACCGCGGCGGCCTGATCGATATTTTTTTCCTGCCGATTGGTTTCGATCATCTTGCGAACCAGTTTTTGTGCGAGCACCTGCCAGTTGAAGTTGAGGGTGGTTTTAACGATGAGGTCAGTTTCAATGCGCCCAACGCGATCCTTTAGCTGTTCCATGATCCAGTCAAGAGCATATTCGGTGCCGATAGTCCGACTTTTTGCGCGCGCTGGCTTATTAAGACGTGCTGGTTGATCTTCCGCGAATTTGGCTTGTGCGCGGCTGATCGCACCAGTCGCCACCATATTGTCGAGCACCACGAAAGCGCGTTGATGAGCGCGTGCGAGGTTTTTACTTGGTGAATAATAGGAGGGTGCTTTTAGCAATCCAGCGAGGAGTGCGGATTCGGCCAGATCCAGATTTGTCGGGGATTTGTCAAAATAGCGGCGGGCCGCAGCCGTGATGCCATGACTGGCACCAGCGCCGAAATAAACGCGGTTGAAATAAAGCTCGAGAATTTGCTCTTTGCTGTAATGTTGCTCCAGCCACAAGGAGATCACCAGTTCGCGAAGTTTGCGCGTCAATGTGCGTTTTCGTGTTAAAAAGACATTTTTAACGAGCTGCTGCGTGATGGTGCTGCCGCCTTCACGCAGGCGACCTTTCGAGAGATTGTTCCAGATAGCGCGCCCTAGCCCCTGGGGATCAAGCCCCCAATGGGAGAAAAAGCGCCGGTCTTCTGTCGAAAGGACCGCGTCGATCAAGCTTTGAGGAAGCGCACCAAGTGATATACCGGCATGCCGGATGCCACGTTTGGCCAGCACATGGCCATCATCTGCAAGCAGGGTGATCGTGGGAGATTTTTGATTGAGGGTGGTGCGTAGATCATCCGCATAATTGCGATCAAACCACCAGAAAAAGGCGGTGCCCGTCAAGGTCAGCACAATCAAAGTAAAAGAAATGAATTTTGCAAAACCGATGAGGACCGAAGTTTTGTCAAAATCAATACGACGCATGGGAAACAACCTGTAACAACTGACAAGACACAAACACCCACAAACATGTGAGAATTGTTGGCTAGTTTACCGACGCGGGCTTACACTATGGTTAATGAAATGAAAATAAGGGCGGTTGGTATATGCCCGCAGATTTGAAAACAGAGGATTGATCTACATGCGCTATTTGTATTTGCTGGCGGGACTGCTTTGTATTGGCACGCTCATCGTTCATGCCTTGATGGGCGGCATCGAGACACTTAATCCGGTGATGGCCAGTCCGCTTGTACTGGAAATACGAGTGGCTATACTGGCGATCTGGCACGGCATGACGCTGGTGTTTATCCTCTCTGCCATGGCCTTTTTCTGGGCCTTTGCGGCTGATCGGAGCAAATCCCGTGCTGTTGGTTTGTTGCTTGGGTGTTTTTATGCGCTTTTTGGCGGTCTTTTCGCCACTTTGTCGTTTTTGTGGTTCGAAGATTTGATGATTTTACCCCAGTGGACCTTGCTTGCTCCTATTGGTATATTTGCGCTAATTGCCTCAATTTAATCAATTTTTGTCTTCTTCACTGCTTTTATACTTCTATATGCCTATACTATAAGAGAAATTTTAAGTGGGACTTGAATAAGTTGAAATGTTCGAGTGAGGCACATGACATTTGTTAATGGTATATTGGACAAGATAGGCGACGGGATCGCCCGCATATTGTCGCGCGAAACAAGTGGCTATGAGCCCTTTACGCCGTCTGATCCAGAAACATTGGAGCGCGTGCTCCTGCCAGGCGACGTGTTACTAGTCGAGGGCAATCAAAAAGTTTCCGCTGGCATTAAATATCTCACCCAGTCAACCTGGTCACATGCTGCCCTCTATATTGGAGAGGCGCTGGAAGAGCGTGATGAAGACGGTAAACGCCGCACCCTTGTGGAGGTCAATCTTGGTGAAGGCTGTGTGGCGGTGGCCCTTGATAAATACCAATGTTACAACACCCGCATCTGTCGCCCCGTTGGCCTGACGCGCAATGATCGTAAAAAAGTCGTCGATTTCATGGTCGGCAGTCTTGGCCTCAAATATGATATGCGCAATATCATCGATCTCATGCGCTATTTGCTGCCTACGCCACCTATTCCTGTACGCTGGCGCCGTCGTTTGATCTCGATTGGCAGTGGCGAACCGACCAGAGCCATTTGTTCCACGCTTATTGCGCAGGCTTTTCAGTCTGTAAAATATCCCATGTTGCCGCGCGTCCAGCGTATTCGCAAGCATGAAAAGCAGCATGGACTTGGCACCTATACGCGGCAGGAAATTTTGCATATTCGTCATCACAGCTTGTTTGCGCCGCGCGATTTTGACCTATCTCCCTATTTCAAGATCGTCAAGCCGACGGTTGAACATGGTTTTGACTATAAAACGCTCGAATGGGGTACATTGACCTACGAAACGCCTGAATCAGACAAGGTCGATCCAAAACAGCTCGACGAAGTTGTGGAGCATGAAAAGGTTCACATTAAAAAAGCCGTCGATGTGAGTGCTACTGCTTCGAAAGCCAAGGATTACAAGGGCGACAAACCCAAGAAAAAAACCGATAGCAAGATACAAAATAATGACCGAACTCTGGTGCTCAATAATAGTATTCACGCTCTTTCACGCGGTTCCCTCAACAAGTTTGCGCGCAGCGGCAATCACGCGTTTTGGAAGAACGGTCTTCCTGTCAGCCTATTCGGTGATCTCGCTGGTCATGTTCGCATGGCTGTTCATCGCCTTTTGGCGCGCCGAACATAGCGGTGCCTATTTTGTAACCTCCTTTGGCGTACGCGCCTTAAGCGCCGTCTTGTTGCTGGCCGCATTCTGGCTGTTTTCAGCGGCGCTCATTCGCAAACCTCCCATCTTGTTGACTGCTGAAACAGTGCTATGTGAGCAGGGCTCGATCTTTGGCGTGTTGCGTATAACCCGTCATCCGTTTTTGTGGGCGCTGGTTTTGTGGGCCAGCGTGCATATTGTGAACAATGCCGATCCAGCCGGTCTGGCCTTGTTTGGTTATTTCTTGACGTTGGCGCTGCTCGGGACGTGGCCCATCGACAAAAGGCGTGCGCGTTTGATCGGCGACGAGTGTTGGCGCGAGATTTTGAGGGATACTTCGAATCTACCCTTCGCAGCTATTTTTAGCGGTCGTCAGAGCTTGTTTTCTGCGATTAAAGAAATTGGCTGGATGGTGCCAATTGTAGCTATTGCCGCTTGGGCATTTGTGCTCACATTCCACGAGACCTTCTTCGGCCTGCCGGTGTTTTATTGATTTGGTGTCATTCCGTACCAGTTTGTTGACTTGGTATCCGAATGATAGTTTTACCTCCTCTCCCTCCTTCTTCTCTCCCCATGGGAAGGGGGATAAGAGGTGCAGGTCAAGAAGGCCATTTGCTTTTTACTCCCTCTTCCACGAGGAGAGGGTCGGGGTGAGGGGGAAGGCTATCAGTTATTTCCTAAACTCTCATACTTGTTGGAAGCTCGCCTCCTATTCCACTCGTACTAGCACACTATCGGCGCGTCCCAGCGCGTCCAGAACACCCAATAGCACAAAGCCCTTCTCATGGGGTTTCCAAAAGGTCGTACGTCGTGCGCGATTGGTCTTGATGGGAGCGCCATTAATCATCCATGTGAGGGGCAGTTTGCCGCCTTCCGCTTTCATGGCGAGCAATTCGAAATGGCCGTTTTTATCAAGAGAAAGCGGCAATTGCGAACCATTGTGGGGGAAGGCTATTTTAACCGACGGATTGAGGCTGGTGCGTTCCGCATATTGTGTATCAGTGCGCTCGAAATGGCGCATGGTGGCGGGCAGCTCCGCGGATGAATGGGCCATCAGGGTGCCGCTTGGGGCGGGGGACAGCGGCGTTAACGGGCGGCCCAGTTGTTCAAAAGCATTAAACAAGGCGGGCGCTGCGGCGGTACGCCCGGTGAGGCCGGGACTAGCCGTGCCATCGGGGCGCCCGGCCCAGACAATGATGGTGGTTTCCCCGTCGAATCCGGCGGCCCAGGCATCTCTGTAGCCATAAGAAGTACCAGTTTTATAGGCGATCTGACCTCTGCGGGCATTTTTGGGCGGCGGTGCATTGGCGAGAATATTACCAACCTGCCAGGCTGCCTGTTCGCTCATCAAGCGCACACCGGTGCCGCGCCTGCTTTGCTGGCTGGTATTTTTACGCCAACTCAGATCGATCATTTCACCGCCGCGTGCCAGTCCCACATAGGAGCGGGCAAGGTTCTGCACGGTGATGCCGAGCCCTCCAAGCACCATCGACAGGTTTGGTTTGGTACCTATAGGTGTTTTGAGATCAACGCCTATTTGCCGAAATCTGGCAAGCATGCGTGTTGGTCCCACCTTGTCCAGTATTTTGACTGCTGGAATATTGAGGGACAGTTGCAGTGCCTTGGCAACGCTCAAGGTACCGCTCCAGCTATCATCAAAATTCTTTGGTTTGTATTGGCCAAAGCGGGTGGGCACATCATCAATCAGAGTTTGCGGATGGGCCAGTCCTTCTTCGAACGCCAGGCCATAGATAAAGGGCTTGAGCGAAGAGCCGGGAGAGCGAACCGCCTTGATCATATCGATGGGACCATGAAACCGGTTTTCTAGAAAATTGGGAGAGCCGACATAGCCGAGGATCTCACCGCTTGCGTGATCAATGGCAAGGATGGCCAGCGAATGTTTGTCGCCAAGCCTTGCAGCATGGGTCAAGGCCAGTGCCTGCAAGCGTTGCTGCAAAACCTTATCGATGGTCAATCGGTGAATGCTTTTGGCCGGGAATGATTTATTTTCGCTTTGCGCCAGATGTGGTGCAAGTTTTGGAAAGTTCAAACGCTTGCTTGGTACAGCTTCCAGCATTGCACGTTTTGCTGCTGCAAGCGATATGACACCGCTGTTGGCTGCGCGCATCAAGACCCGGTTGCGGGCTTTTTGGGCGCGTTTACGGCGTCGGTCAGGGCGGCGCATTTCGGGTGATTGCGGTAGCGCGACGAGCAGAGCGGATTCAGCCAGCGACAGGTGGCGAGGTTCGCGGCCAAAATAGGTGAGGGATGCGGCGCGAACCCCTTCGAGATTGCCACCAAAAGGCGCAAGACGCAGATAAAGCGAAAGTATTTCATGCTTGGAAAACTGCCGTTCAAGTTCAAAGGCCCGGATGGTCTGACGAAATTTGGCAGTTATCGTGCGCTTGTTGCGAGGCTCTAAAAGGCGTGCCACCTGCATGGTCAGGGTGGAGGCTCCAGAGATGATGCGGCCGTTCAAAAGCAGCTGTTTGAGAGCACGTAAGCTCGCCAAAATATCGATACCTCGGTGGTTGTAAAAGCGCTTGTCCTCATAATTTAGCAAGAGCTTCAAATATGTCGGATCGACCTTGCGTGGATCAACCGGCAAGCGCCAGCGCCCGGATTTGGTGGTAAACGCGCGCAACAACTCGCCATTGCGGTCCAGCACAATGGTCGAGAGATCATCGGCCTTGGTGATCGAGAGCGGACCCATTTTCTGGGTGGCTAATTTGATGCTTCCATAGGCTGAGAGTAAGCAGACTACCAACAGTAGTCCCCCAATTTTCCTCTTAATATCAGAGGACTTACTTTTCATTGACGATCTCCACGAAGCCGCTTGCAGTACTGGCGACACGCTCGGGGCGGTACATGTCCTCAACGCTGGCAGGACCGTGGGTGTAACGTCCAGGAGCAACCGCGCGGATCACATAGGCGGTGGAGACTGAGCTGGCATTGCCTTTTTTCAGATCATAGGCCGCCAGAAAGCGATCATCCCGGAACTCCACATGTTTGGGGGTGGATTTTTCCAGCCATGACAGAGCGGAGAGATCTGCTGATGAAACAAGCCGCGGATTATCGATCTCAAAACCGGCGGGCAGAGGATCAGAGATCATGATCTGACCACCAATGGGCTTGCCTTCTTGCACTTTGATGACCGTGATCAGCCGTGTGTTTTGGGCGACCCTTGAGGGATCAACCTTCTCACCAGTCAGAGTGAAATATTCACGCTTTATCGTGAAGCCATTGGCGCGTGGTGGTTCGGGTGTTTCAGGTGAGCCAGAGATAGTGATGGTGGCGCGGGCATTGGCGTCCCCCATATTGGTGACCTGATAGGGGGTTTGCAGATCATCGCTTGCGAGGCTTTTGACCAAGGTGCCGGTGTGGCGCGTGCCATTCAAATCGAGCTGATAGGTCTTGGCTTCTTCAAACAGTGCATTGGCAGCAAGCAGCAGCCACGCCTTTTCCTGCGTATTAGTGCGGGGGGCCGCCATATTGCTCTGATGCTTTTCAAGAACGTGGCCCAGTGATGGCAATAGGCTATTGCGTAGACCGGTTTCGGAGACAAGCGCCAGAGTCGCGGCTCCATCACGCAGGGACGAGCCATAGTCGGAGCTGTAGCGGCGCCTGTTGACACCAAGTTCCTTGTCTAGCTTGCCAAGGGCGTTGTAATAGACCTTTTTGGCGCGCACCTGATCGCCATACATCGAGAGGGCCGTTGCCAATTGTGCCTTGGCCATCGGATTGGCGAACGCGTTGAGTTTTTCGTCGGCATAATAGCGCAGTTCTGAGAGTCGGGCTCGTTTGTTGCGGGCCAGCACATAGAGCGAGTAGGCCACCGATTCACCGCCATATTTAAAATCTGAGGCATATTTGAGGGTGTTGGAGAGTTTGTCGAGCGCGAAGGTCAGATTGCGCTGGGGCACATCAAATCCTTTTTCGCGGGCTCTCGTCAAAAACTCGGTGACATAGGCGGTCAGCCACGAGCTGCCATTGCTTGTCGACCACAGGCCAAAGCTGCCATTATGACCTTGACGCGATATCAGCTTGTCGATGGCTTTCTGGATGGTTTTCTTAAGGTCCTGATCCTTTTCTTCGAGGATCCCGGCACGTTCTGCAACACTTGACAGATAGAGCAAGGGCAGAGCGCGAGAGGTGATCTGTTCCGAGCAACCATAGGGATAACGATCCAGCGAGGTCAACAATCCCGGGATATCTGGAAGATTGGCAGGACCGATTGACAAGGTGGCTTTTTCTGTTCCAGATACAAGACCCGTGAAAATATCGCTCGACAGGATCAGCTTATTGCCAGCAGATACTGTGCGCACTGATTGTCTGGTAACGCTTGGATAGGCCGGTTTGACCGGGATTACATAATCTCTGGCAATATCAATCCCGTCCGGTCCGGTCAGATGAATACTGACCATCGCTTTGCCAATCGCGTTGGGCGTGAGAGGGATGCGAATTGTGTGTTTTTGATCAAAAGCCAGTTTGACTTTGAAATTTTGTGATGCGGTGATGGTGCCTTCTCCCTCATTGCCAAGCGCGCTGGTCAGCTGGAGATCATAATCGCCTTGCGAGCCTTCTACATTGTGCAATACCAGATGTAATTGCGAGTGATCTCCCTTGGTCAGGAAACGAGGCGTCGTACCAGTAACAATCACTTGGTCGCGCACAATAACGTCCTTGGCGGCATGGCCCATCTTGTCTTTACTCCATGCCACGGCCATGATTTTTACTGTGCCGTTAAAAGCTGGAATATCGAAATGCAGGATTGCTTTGCCCTGTTCGTCCACAGCCACAACGCCGCTAAACAAAGCGAGGGAGCGTTGGTCGGGAGGGTTGCCGTTCATATTCATACCGCCTGCAGCACCCGGGCCATCACCGCCGGAACGAATAGAGCCTCGCACGCCTTGCATGCCATCAATCAAGCGGCCATAGAGATCGCGAAACTCGGTGCCGAGCTGACGCTGGGACAAGAAATGTTTTTCGGGGGAGGGAGGCTGGTAACCGGTGAGGTTCAAGATGCCCACATCAACGGCGCTGGCCACCACATATGCCTTGGCACCGGGCGTCAGACCCTTGAGTGTGATTGGTACATCCAGCGATTCATCGGGGCGGATTTTTTGCGGCGTTTGCAGGTTGAGGGTCAAGACACGCTTGTTGTGCCCGGCGTTCAGCCAGGTGATGCCAATGGCACGGCTCGGCATGCGTTTATTGTTAATGTTCATGGGCCGATAGAGACTGACCGCGACATAAGCCCCGGCACCCCAGCTGTCATCGACGATCATATCGGTAGTGCTGGATCCTTTTGGCACGCTGACCGTTTTCATGGCCCGGATGCCGCCATTCAGCACCGTGATAAGGGCCTTGCCAGGCATGCGAGAAACAATACGCAACTTGGCAGTTTCACCGACATTATAATCGGTTTTATCGAGCGCGACATCGAGCATGTCGGGCGTGTCGGAGACGGCGGTTGCGTACCAGCCGGCATTAAATTCATAACTTGCGGCGGGGCGTCCATTATCATCGGATCGGACTTCAAGGCGGAACTGTCCCCATTTGATCGCAGATGAAAGGCGGATGGGCTGATCGGCCAGAGCATCAATTGTGCCGGTGGCTAGGCGTTCTTCGGAAGTGATCCTCTCATGGCTCCAGCGGCCATCATTTTGGTACCATTGATAGCGGCTGTTCAGCTTCACCAGTTCCCAGGTAAGATTTTTAAAATCACGCTGCTTGCCATTGACGCCCATCACCGCGACATCGAATGCGGCGGTACTGTTTTCTGACAGATCATCAAACAATGGCTTGATGCCGATAAGTGCGGTCCGGGGTTCAACCGGCACGCTCATCTTGCGCTCGATGGAACGACCAGAGGGGTCGCGCAGGCGCAAGGTGATTTTTGCCTGTAGCGGTTTGGTACTTTCTGGCAGCACGGGCAGTTTGGTGATGGCCACGGCTTTGCCGCTGTCATCTGTTCGTGGCAGATCGTTGAAGATGTGGCGGGTGGCTTTGACTTTTTCGCTCAACAAGCCAAAGTGATAGCCTTTGAAGCCTTTTATCTCATTGGTATTTTCGGTGATCTGCATTTCGCCTTCAATGGCATGATCCTTGGCGGGAGCGCCATACAGATATTTGCCGTCGAGATTGATTTTGAGCGGTGTTTGTGCCGACAGGGCCGTTGTTTTGCTGGACACCGTCAAGTCCATGCGCTCTGGCACGAAGTCTTCCACCAGAAACGAGGTTTTCCCCAGTGCGTCGCCTTTGACATCCGTGTAGGCCAGCACCTGCCAGGTGCCGGTTTTTGCCGAAGCTGGCAGGCTGAGGGAAAATGTACGACCACCAAGCCCTTGATCCTTGACAACGTAGCGTTTATATTCGCGGTTGTCTGGGCGCATGAATTTGAAGGTCAAAGGCAGGTTAGAGAGGGCCTTGGCTTCAAGGTCCCGCGCCAAACCTGTGACATGCACCACTTCGCCGGGTTTGTACACACCTCGTTCCGAGAACAGCTGTACATCCACCGGTCCAGGGGTTGCGCGCCCGGTGACGCCACGATCAGAGAGATCAAAAGCGGGGCTGGTAAGATCGAGAAAGGCGTAATCGCCGTGTTTGGTCTGCGCCACAATCATGGCGGGGCTCATGCCACCTTCACCTCGGGCAAGGGAGGCTGAAAAGCTCACAAAACCACCGCCATCTGTGGTCTGGGTGCCCAGCACCTGATTGTTCTTAGCGATTAAGCGGATCGTGGCTCCAGAGATCATGTCAGCGCTCTCGAGCGAGCGCACAAAGGCGTGCACACCATCTTTGCCAATCAGGCCCGAGAGACCAAGGTCAGAGACGATGAACCATTGTGTGGTTTTTCGTTTCCAGTCATCAGCTGGTTTGTTCGTGGTATCCGCCACCATCACATAGAGACCGGATTGCAGATTAGGGATGGCCTTTTGTACAGGAAAGGCGGTGATCACATCCTTGTTGAGTTTTTGTGCGACATCGAGTGTACCCTCCCAGATACGCTCGCCGAGCCGGTCTTTCAGCTCTTCAACATTATATCCCGCCAACTGCTTGAGAAAATCGCCTTGCACCGCGCTGCCAAGACCACGATCGCTGTACCGGTAAATCTTTGCATAGATTATTTTGGTATTGACGCTGGTCATGGGAATACCGATCTGGCCTGAACGTGGCAGCACGTATTTGTTGCCGGAAAGACGAACGGATGGGGAGCGGTCTTTGACATAGACAGAAATCTCCACCGATTTTTTGAGATCATCATCGATCTGGGCGGGGATGCCAGCGCGAAATTTGACCTTGTAGCGTTTTCCGTGTTGCAAGCCATCAATGCAAAGCTGACGGCCAGAAGTTGTGACGGCTGGTTTGTTGCTGCCTTGCAGGACGGTGTATTTGGCGTAGTCCGCGCCTTTTTTCAGTATTTCGGAAAAATTGGCGCACAGGCGTGGGGCCGTGCTGTTACTGTCGATATTGTAGTCCAGCATGCGAAAGCCGTGTTTTTTGTAGAGCGCATTATATTTTTTGCGAGCCGAGGCCTGTTCCAGATACTTTAGGCTCGATTGCAAAACGGTCAGGCTGGCGCGCCAGCTCTGGCGTCGTTCAAATGCCGACCCTAGCAGGCTCAAGGCATAGGCTTTGTCGCGGGTAGTTTGAGCACCCTGATAGGCCATGTACGCAGCCGCTCCTGCACGTTCGGGAAAGGTATAGCGCTCTTTATAATTTTCGGTTTTGGTCCAAAGCTGCGCTCGGGCAAGCTGCAATAAAGCGTTTGTGCCAGCCCCAGCAACATAGGCAGCTTCAAAGAAACTCACAGCTTTGCGATAATTTTTTTTGGCATTTACGAGGGCGCGCCCGCTGCGCATCAGGTCGTTGATATTTTTTGATGCCGATTTATGGATTTGTTTCATCAGGGCATCATATCGCCCGGCTTCACCAGCCACCTGTTTGTTGGTGTAAATGCTTGCAGCATTGGCCGGGAGCACCATCAACAACAGTGAGACAAATAATGAGAAGAGGAAGTATGGATTGGAGCGAGAAGCGAAGCGAGAGGCGATCATCTAACTATCTTTCAGCGTTGGGGTGGACAAAAATTTATTTGTGATGGGGTGTCGAAATGTTTCATGAGTTTAACTTAGGGCACAATGTCGCAGTATTGAAGGCCGGGAAGAGCTGGATGCCTACTTTATTTCTTTCAATCATTTCCTTTTTTAGGGTGATTTGATAGTTTTTGATGGTAAAACACCGGATTCAGCTGATCGCGGTCTTTGACGGTGAAGGAAATGCGGAAAATATGATGGCATCGAGTGAGCAACCCCTGGACAATTTTGAGCATGATGACGAGGCGCAACGCGGTGTTGCAGATGCGGCCTTGAACAACTGGGTCGACCATCTGGCACCAGACTGGGCGCGCCCTTATTTGCGGCTTATGCGGGCCGACCGGCCGATTGGGTTCTGGTTGTTGTTCTGGCCCTGTGCCTGGTCTTTGACGCTTGGTTCCATCGCGGAGAATGAAATTTGGCTAAACTTATGGTTTTTTCGCAACCTGTTGTTGTTTTTGCTCGGTGCGATTGTCATGCGCGGGGCCGGGTGTGTGTGGAATGATATCACCGACCGTCACCTCGATGCGCAGGTAGTACGCACGAAATTGAGGCCGATCCCTTCCGGGCAGGTAAGCGTAAAAAAAGCACTATTATTCATGGTCGCGCTTTGCCTCATTGGCTTTTTCGTCCTGTTGCAATTTGACTGGTTTACCGTTTATCTGGGACTTTCTTCTTTGCTGATCGTGGCGATTTACCCGTTTATGAAGCGTTTTACTAACTGGCCACAAGCTGTGCTGGGGCTGGCTTTTGGCTGGGGGGCCTTGATGGGATGGGCGAGTATACGAGATATGGTCGAGTTGCCAGCACTCTTGCTATATGCGGGGACTATCTGCTGGATTATCGGCTATGATACTATTTATGCGCATCAGGACCGCGAAGATGATGCTCTGATCGGTATGAAATCAACGGCCCTGCGCTTTGGAGAGCGTACAAAAACTTGGCTTGTTGTGTTTTTTGGGTTGACGGTGATTTTTTTGTTTACAGCAGTTTTAGCGAGCATTGGCGGCACGATTTCACTGTCGAAGATGGCGATATTGATGCTTGGAATGGGCATTGCGGGTGGTTTGCTGATCTGGCAGATCGTGACACTGGACATTAATGAACCGGATAATTGCCTTGATCGTTTTCGCCATGCCCATATCTTTGGGTTTTGCGTGTTCGTGGTGTTTGCAATAGTGTGGCTATGATTAAGCTGTGGGATACAGGCGCTAACACACAAAACGGTTTCCTCAGTATTGAAGATACCGGCCTGTGCTTTTGTTTTGGACGTCTGACCTGTGAGCTTCCTGCGAGAATCGACGAGTGGACCTCTATCTGATTCGTCGCTTCATTTGCCGAAATAGCAATAAACAGTTTATTGTCGCTTAAAACTGTTAGTTAAAACGGTATGAAATTCAAGGCGGTGGCTCTGCCAAGGTCGGCCTTGAACTTATTTTTGAGAAGGTGGTCAATCACTTGATGAATGTTGAGAAACGAGGCGTGCAAGCGGCCGACATAGCGGGCGATCTCGAGCTGATGAAAAATGCAGTGAAGGACGCTGGTCAGCTAGCGCTGGAGTTTTTTGGTGATCGCGCCAATAACATATGGCAAAAAAACGATGGCAGCTTTGTCAGTGATGCGGATTTGGCGCTCGACAAGCTGTTGCACCAACGCTTGCTGGATGGGCGCGAAGATTATGGCTGGCTGTCTGAAGAGACAGAAGACGATCTTGTGCGGTTGAGCAAGTCTCATGTGTGGATTGTTGACCCTATCGATGGCACGCGGGCTTTTTTACATGACAGGCCCCATTGGGTTGTGTCGGTGGCGCTAGTGGTTGATGGTGTAGTGCGCATGGGCTGTTTGTACAACCCCGTCAAAGATGAGTTTTTTGAAGCTGTGCTGGGCGACGGAGCAAAGCTTAACGGTCAAAAAATGCTGATCAATGGGCAAGGCGACATTGAGGGCGCGACCATTATTTCTGCACCGGGGCGTTTTAAAAGCGATATCTGGCCAACTCCTTGGCCGTGCGTCGAGAGTTTTATGGTCAATTCGGTTGCTTATCGCATGGCGCTGGTGGCTGCGAACAAGGCCGATGCGCTATTGACGCTTTCTTGCAAAAGCGACTGGGATCTGGCGGCAGCCGATTTGTTGGTGCGCGAAACAGGTGGCGTGGTCAGTGATCATCAAGGCGGTGAACTGACATTCAATCGTAAAAACACGCGTCATCCCAGCGTGCTCGTTGCCAACCGCGAACTATATCCCAAACTGCTGGCTCGCACCGAACTAGTTGCGGCAAGCAAGCGCACGGGCTGTTCCCATAATTAACGACCCAAACATAAATCAAAAACCGCGTTTTCGAGAGATAGTGCCACAGGCCATTTGCAACAGACCATGAACAAGGATAAAAACATGAGTGATCAAAAAGAACAGCCGGAAAAGCAATTGTTGCATATGGTGTTTGGCGGCGAATTGAGCGATCTGTCAAAAGTATATTTCCGTGATCTGGATGAGCTTGATGTGGGTGGAATTTTCTCCAATTGTGCCACCGCGTTTGATGCTTGGAAGTAGGCCGCGCATAGCACGGTTGACAATGCGCATATGCGCTACTTCATCGTTCACATGCATCGCTTGTTTGACCCCGTGGACGAGAAGACGTGGAAGTTGAATAAAGCGCTCCAACCAGCTACTTTTGTACTAATAATACGAAGATCCACCGGACCAGAAAAGGCCTCCAAAACGTGAAAGACAGCCTCTTTAAGGATGTGCGCGAGATTGAGCGCGTGGATGATGCCCTCCAGAAGGACTATTCCACAAGGCAGATTGTCGAACGTGTCTGGCGCGAAAATCTCTATCCACGACGCAAGCTGGTTATATTGGCTCTGGTCGCAATGCTATTTGCAGCAGCCACAACCGGGCTCATGGTGCCGGCGATTAAATTTGCGATTGACGATATCTTCGTGGCGCGAAAGATGGAATTTGTCTACTATCTGGCCGGGGCAACTTTTCTCATCACTCTTATCAAATCGGTTTCGGAATATATCTCCAAACTGACGATGGGCTATCTTGGCAACCGGTTCATTGCTGATATTCGTATCTCACTGTACGAAAAACTGACCTATGCGGATATGCAATGGATCGAGGGCACACATTCTGGTTTGTTCTTGTCCAATTTTCTGAATGATACCAATTTCATTCGCGATACCGCCAGCCGGGTGATCATCGCGCTGGGCGAAAATCTCACCAAGGCTTTGTTTCTGGCGTTGGCAATGATCTGGCTTGATCCGCTGATGTCGATGATCATTCTGCTCTCCATGCCGCCTGCGATCTTTTTCATGAACCGTCAGCGCGGGGAAATGAACCTTGCCACCAAGAAAACCCTGCAAGAAACTGGTAATCTGAGCAAGTTGATTTCGCAGACACTGCGCTCCTTGCGCGTGGTGCGCGCCTATGGTCAGGAAGAGCGCGAAATAAAGCGCGCCAAGCAAGCTATTGAACGCGCCCTTGAGTTCAGCATGCGGTCCTTGCGGGCGAGATCCAAATCGGGGCCGGTAGTGGAGCTGTTGGCTGGCGTGGGTTTTTCAGGGGCGATTTTGTTTGCTGGTATGGAAGGGGCGCAAGGGCGCATGACGATTGGTGAGTTCAGCGCCTTTTTGGCCGCCGCCATGTTGCTCTATCAACCGCTCAAAGCATTGGCGCAATTGCAGGTCAGTTTGCAAGAGGGGGTGGCGGCATCCGGGCGGGTGTTTGGCATTATCGATCAGCCGCAAACAATGCTCGAACCGGTGGATGCAACAGACTTGAAACTGGACAAGGGATCTATCAGTTTCAAAAATCTTGACTTTGCCTATGAGGATGGCAATCCTGTCCTGACCGATTTTACCCTGGACATCCCAGCGGGTAAATCAGTAGCCTTGGTTGGGCCATCCGGGGCTGGAAAAAGCACCATTCTCAATCTGGTGTTGCGGTTCTTTGATCCGACTAAGGGAAAAGTTTTTATCGATGGTCAGGATATTTCACAGCTCAAGCTGAGCTCGCTTCGTGCCCATATTGGCCTTGTAACACAGGATCCGATTTTGTTCGATGATACGCTGGAAGCCAATATCGCTTATGGCTCCAGACAGATCGTGCCTGGCAAGGTAGAAAAGGCTGCCAAGGCCGCTGCAGCCGATGATTTTATCGTGGCATTTCCGCAAGGCTATAAATCGCCAGCAGGGGAGGCTGGCAACAATCTGTCTGGCGGCGAGCGCCAAAGGGTCGCCATTGCGCGGGCTTTCATGCATGATGCCCCCATTTTGTTGCTGGATGAACCAACCAGCGCGCTCGATAGTCAGGCGGAGGAAAAGGTACAAAAAGCTTTGTCTGAACTGATGATGGGCCGCACTGTCTTGATCATTGCCCATCGTTTGTCGACCATCAAGGATGTTGACATTATTTGTGTTCTTGACAAGGGACGCATTGTCGAACAAGGCACTCATGATATGTTGCTGGCTTCAGGCGGCCTTTATTCAAAGCTATACAAGACCCAGTTTGAAGGACAAGGCGAGATTTAAGCCATTCGATGATCAAGAGATAACTCAAAACAGACAGTACGAGACCCGTGAAAGACAAGAACGCAGAGCGTATAAATAACCTGACATCCTGGCTGATGGCTCGCTATATCAAACTGGTGTTTGCGACCTCGAAGCGCGATGATGATTATGGTCAACTCAAAGACAGTTTTGCGAGAAATGCCCCGCTGATTATCGGCGGCTGGCATGGCACTTTTTTGTTGGCGCCGATTTTAATGCCAGAACCTGGCGAGGTCAGTGCTGTTGTGGCGCGTCATGGCGATGCTGCCGTCATGGGGCGCATGCTGGAGCGCTTTGGCGTCAAGCTGATCCACGGCGCCGGGGCAGGGGGCAAAAAGAAAGACAAGGGCGGCATGTTTGCACTGCGTGCTTCGTTGCGTGAGCTAAAAGCCGGGCGCTCTATCGCCATGACGGCCGATGTGCCACCAGGTCCGGCGCGTCAGGCCGGGCTGGGGATTATCACTATTGCGCGCCTGTCCGGGCGGCCTATTTTACCTTGTGCCGCCGTCACGTCCCGTTTCAAAGTGCTCAATACGTGGAGCCGGTTCGTGATCAATCTGCCATTTTCTAAATTGGTTTTGCTGTCGGGAGAACCGGTATACGTACCAGCAGATGCCGACAAGCAGATGATGGAAGCCAAGCGCGTTGAACTTGAAACCAAAATCAATGATCTGGTGGCGTGCGGGCATGAAATGGTTGGCGTTGATCCCTTGTTGAGCGCGCCGCCAGAAGTTGGCGTGCATCAAAAGCCGGGGCTGGTACTGAAGATATATCGTAGTGGCATGAGGTTGATGCAACCTCTCGCGCGCCCGATATTGCGACGCCGTGCCAAACGAGGCAAAGAAGATTTGTCGCGTATGTCCGAGCGCTTTGGTCGTGCAACCATCCAAAGGCCTGCTGGCGATCTTATATGGTTTCATGCAGCAAGCGTTGGTGAAACCAATGCGGTGCTGCCATTGATCTCCTTGTTGCTGGAAAAAAAACTAGCTCAATCCATCTTGCTGACGACCGGCACGGTGACTTCGGCGCGCATTGCCGCAAAGCGATTGACAACCGGGGCCTTGCATCAGTTCATTCCCCTCGATACGCCAGCCTTCATTAAGCGTTTTCTCGATCATTGGCGGCCAGACCTTGCCTTGCTGGTAGAATCAGAAATCTGGCCCAATCTAATGCTCGAAACCAGTGCTCGCAAGATACCTGTGGCACTCATCAATGGTATCATATCGCAAAAAAGTTTTCGCCACTGGCGCCGTTGGGGTAGTCTGTCACGTCCTTTGTTTGGGCGCTTTGATCTCGTGTTGGTGCAAAACGAGCAATTGCAAAAACGCATTATAAGGCTTGGTGCCCCTGATGTGCGTGTGGTGGGAAATCTGAAAATTGATGCCCCGGCTCTGCCCGTTGACGAGTTGAAAAAACATCAATTGTTGAAATGGATCGGCGCGCGCCCTCATTTTCTTGCGGCCAGCACTCATCCTGGTGAAGAGCGCCAGATCATAGAGGCTCACAAGAAGCTGCGTCAGCAATTTCCTGATTTACTGACCATCATTGTGCCGCGCCATCCAGAGCGCGGCGATGAAATTTTTGAGCTGGTCAGTGATAGCGGGTTTGAATGCGTCAAGCGCTCAAGCGGTGAGCCTCTCATAAAAAAAACGGATCTCTATATCGCCGACACGCTTGGTGAGCTTGGTCTGTTCTTCGATATTTCAAACATCATTTTTCTGGGGGGCTCGCTGGTGGAAATAGGCGGGCACAATCCCATTGAGGCGGTGCGCTTTGGCACTGCGGTACTCACGGGGCCAAACTGGCGCAATCAGAACGACAGCTTTCACGCTTTATTGCAAGGCAAGGGAGCGCTGGAGGTCAACTCCGGGCGCGAGTTGGCCGATAGCATTCTCACCTTGATGAGTAATGAGCAAGAACTCTTGCAGCTGCTTGCCAATGCCGAAAAGATCGTAGAGGAAATGACCGGGGCAATCGATCGTACTTTGGAGGCGATCACACCGATGTTGCCAGCCGAAAGGCGTGCGGCAGATAAACAAAATAATGAGCTGGCGACATGAGCGTGTTTGTCAAAGCTCCCAAATGGTGGCAACTGTCACGCCATCCTCTCTCTTATCTGTTGGTTCCGCTTGGCATGGTCTATGGATTGGCGGTCAAGCTGCGTTTTGCCCTGATAAAACCTTATCACTCCACATTGCCGGTTATTTGCATCGGCAATTTTACGGTTGGCGGCGGCGGTAAGACGCCTTTGGCTATTGCAGTTGCCAAGCTTTTGAGTGAGGCAGGCTACAAGCCGGTCATACTCACCAGAGGTTATGGCGGCCAGACCCAAGGGCCGCATTTGGTTGATCATTCAGTGGACAGCGCTGTTGGCGTTGGCGATGAACCCTTGATCCTCGCGCAATTCGCACCGGTCGTGGTGTGCGCAGATCGGGCCAGGGGGGCGCGCTTTATCGAACAAATGGAAGCTGATGTTATTTTGATGGATGATGGTTTTCAAAATCCCACTCTGAGCAAGGACCTCTCGCTCATCGTGCTGGATGCGATGGCGGGCGTTGGCAATGGTCGCATTTTTCCAGCCGGACCCTTGCGGGCCGCGTTGGCTTTTCAGATGCCCCAAACCGATATCTTGGTACTAAGTGGCCCCCCTCCAGTGGGGACGACAGGATCAGCGACTGCGATCGAGAAGGCTTTTGCACGGCAAATATTTCACAGCGATATTGTTGCCAAGGGCGATAACCGCTGGCTGAAGGGGGCGACCATTTCTGTGGTTACAGGGATTGCCCGGCCTGATAAATTTTACGGGAGTCTTCAAGCGCTTGGGGCGGTCATCGTTGAAATGTATGAGTTTCCCGACCATCACAGTTTCAGTGAGCAGGAGGCCAAAGATATTCTGATCGCCACACAGATTGATGAAACGCAAATCATCATGACCCAAAAAGACTGGGTCAGACTACCGGCTAACGGCGAACGCGGCCGCTTGCGCAAGGTCGCAAAATTTCTTGAGGTAGAGGTTAAGATCGACCATCCCGACCGATTGCTGGAACAATTGCAAAAAACTATTTCTGCGGTAACTCGATATAGCGCTTGAGGGATATATCGGCTGTTTTATAAGCCTCTTGCAGCTCCACGGACCAATAGCGCAGATCATCAAGATCGATGGGGTCGCCGGTGACCGCACATTTGACGAAGGTCCCATGTTTGAGGACCTGATAGTCACCATTTTGATAGACTACTTTGGCTTCAGTCGCCCCGGAAATAGGATTTTGAAATCTCTTCAGCATGTTTGTTCCACTATATATGAGCGCAAGTGTTGAGCCATTTTAATTATCTGTGGCCTCTTTGACAATGGCGTTTAACAAGGTGTCTATGGCATTGAGGGCTTTTTGCGACGCTTCACCTGCGGCACCTTGCGGACGTTTGTAGCCAACCACCACAGTGCCGGGTTTTTTGGTGGTTTTATAGACATAAACAATATAGGGGCAAACTCCCATATTGGCGGGATCGGCTTCCATCATTCTGCGTGACAGGCGTGCGGAGCAAAACTGCATAAATTGCGCACCATTGTAGATTTTTGTCGTGCCACCCAAATCTTTGCGGGTGCGATCCAGCATCTCGCCAATTTTGCCGCGATAGTCAATATTAAGACCGGCATTGACGATAGCGTCCTCCACATCCTGGATCACTTCTTCAAATTCACCTTGGGTCGAGTATGATTTAAGGGCGGCGTCATTGGCGAGCGCATATGATGAAAACCAACTCAATAGGATCATTGTTGCCAGCAGGTTCAGGGCGAATTTCATGTCGGTGTTCTCATATGAAAGATAATAGCATCTTACATATATGTTATATCTCCCCGTTTCAACTCCGAAACGTTACATCTGTCCACTGATTGAATATGATATGATATGAGCTGATGCCTAAAAACCCCTCACCCAATCTGATCAAGAAGCATCGCATTTATACTAATTGGGAGGCGGCAAATGCGCTAAGTGTTCATCGTCAGACTGTCATTCGATGGATCAAAGGCGCGGGTTTACAGGCCGACATTTCACTAAAGCCATGGTTGATTAAGAGGTCAGACTTGAAGTTGTTTCTTGGTAAGCGGCGCAGTGCTGGCAAGTGTAAACTGGCTTTGCATCGGATGTATTGCCTGCTTTGCCGTGCCCCTCAGACGCCAGATGGATTGTTGGTTGAGTCTCAGCACCGAACAGACCAAACGGGCAGCCGCCTGCATACTCCTTAACGATGCGCGACACTTCAAACTATGTTGGAAAAGTGCTTGTTCAAACCTCACACGATCCGCATCTGAGGCAAAGCGGGCTTCATGCCCAGTGTGGTTTGCCAGTTCGCGGCTAAGATAATAATCAAGTGATTTATAAGTAAGGCGCGCGAAAAAGTCTCTCGCTAAATCCCCAAACGTCTGCCCATTGGCAAACTTGCCGAGCGCTGATTTGATTTCAGAGGGCTGGGGTGCGAATAGGCTAGGCAGGCCATCTCGCAGCTCGAGCGAGAGACTTTCAATCAACGCGGATTGTGCAATCAGCCCTATGTCTGATGAGCGGCCTGTTTTAAACGTAAACTGGTCAATTGCGTCGTTGATTGAACTTAGTAGCGCCGATACCGATTCTGGAGAAGTTACAGTTACGCCTTGAATTAGTTCAGAACGGGCGTGCTCGGATGCAGGCATTCTTGCCATAATAGGCAATTCAATCAACATCTTGGCAACTTATTGAAAAATGGTGTCACTTGAGGCATTCTTTAGGTCATACTCAGCAGCCTTAGAAGATGCTGCTGCAATCTCTTCTAAAGATGAATTACCATTCAACAATTTGACGACTTCACACCATTTTTTTGATGCCTGAACAATCAGGTTGCGCCCCTCGCTAGGCGGGCGATACAGGGGCATGTCATAGGCAATCGGCAAAACAATTCATCCTTCAATAAGAAGAGCGCCTCTTGGTCTATCCGAGAGTTGGGGGTGCCACCAACTAGGGCACCTAGTTTTGGCCAACCGTACACCCGGTCCGCCACCATTTTCTGGAATGAATATAACACCTCCCGCCTCCAGTGCATCTGAAATTGTATACAAGTTTCTATATAATGGGGAGCTGCTAGTGGAGGCAGTCAGTGTGTGCCTGCTCTTGAGGGTAGAGCAGGCGTGTCAAGAAGACCGTGCTGACCATCACTACTAACCCGAAGCTGCTATTTCCTTGACTTCTTTTGCGTCGATCGGTGAAACGCTTTCAACCTTGAAGCGTTATCACCGCGCAATTGCCACGACATGCAGCGAACACCTCCGCCCATAAAGCAGACATCACTTGAGGCGACCGGTACAACCTCACGAATCGTAGCAGCCCTGACTTGTTTCAGGGCAATTGCATCCTGAGGTATACCAAATTGCGGAAAATAAATGCGCCTGGGTGTGACGAGGGCATTTGTATAGAGGCCACAAGCCGAACCAAAGCGACTATCGTGAATTTTCGAGCCATTATAAGGCGTGATGATCTCATGAATTTTTACGCCCGGTAACCCGCGCCGCAGATCCTTCTTGAGATCTTGCATATATTCTGGATCACTCGGATAAGAATTGATGATGAGTGTGTTGGTATCGACAAAACTGACGACGCCATCTGCATGTTCGAGGCCGCCTTGTTCGTCGGATTCGATAAAAGCGACATGATGGACACCTGCGAGTTTTCGTAGTTTATCGCGAGCCGCTTGTTCTGAGAGCTTGTTATCACGCAAAAACTTCCGGCTGATGACCGCATTGCCTGCATAGTCATCAACAAAATTTCCACCATCATTCAGCAGGTTGCTTTCCTTAAAAGAGAGTGCTGCCTGCTCCGCGTAGGCCGCCAGTTCTTCTTGCAGGGCGTCTGCATCCCACTGCCCACGTCGTCCGCCTCCCTGACCGGCCGCCGTGTAACGGAACATCAGGGGGGCGGTCGCATTTGACGTGCCAAAGTCCCGCATCCAGATATCCGACATGGGAGCCAAAGCAACCTTATCCGGGCCAAGCTCCTTGACATAGCGATCATATGCCCCTTTGTCGGTCAGAATGAGCATGTCATCCCGGCCTTCAATCTGCCTGGCATAGGCAATATGAAAATTGAAAATCTTGTCGGCGACATTGGCATAGTAAGGATCGCCGGTTCGCGGTGCAGCAAGGACAATTAATTCTGCCCGGGCAATGTTTGTCATGAGTAGTCCAAAAGCGATTGACAGGTAGGTGGTGAGCTTCATGGTGCTTTCCGTATTGTAGAAAAGTAACGTTGGTCATTATATCATTCATCTTCTATAGACGATTGGTTTTCTTGAAATTATGCAAATCTCGCTTCCTGTCTATGACCGCTAATGTTCAATGTTCAGGTTTTCGGATGCCGACTGGGTAAGCTCTCGCTTTACGCCAGCCTGTCAGGTCGGCGTTCGGAAAACCCCCAAGGGACGAAGCAGTCAATTGATACGACAATCCAATAGGTCCGCTGTCTAGGGGAGAGCAGAAAGTCAGGTGCAGAATGACCGCAAAACAAGATTATTTTCATTGCGATCTTGGCTGTATTTTCGAAGCCCATAAAACCACATTTAAATCCATTGTGAATGTCGTGGTACCAGCGAGTTGGAGTTTAATCCTTTGCAGGTTAGGTTGGGGCAATCATGTAATTCTCGCCATCGCTCCCCTCCAGTCAAGGAACTTATAAAGTGTTCGAGCAACTTATTTCCATTATCTCCCCGGTAATGATCTGTGCCGCCATCGGCTATATTTGGGCGCGTACAGGCCGCCCCTACGACACCGAAATGATCACCCATCTTGTGACGACGGTGGGAGTGCCGTGCATTGTGTTTATCACCTTAGTCAATGTGGACGTGGAACTGGACGCACTGGGTCGTATGGCTGGGGCAACGATTGCCGCAGTCTTCATCATGGGGGCCATAGGCGCGGTGGCCCTAAAGGTTTGGCGGCAACCCATCCGTGCCTTCCTGCCCGCGATGATTTTTCCCAATACCGGTAACATGGGGTTGCCGTTGGCGATGTTGGCATTTGGTTCCGAGGGTCTGGCTTTGGCGGTAGCGTACTTCACGGTGTGTATTATCTTGCAGTTCACCGTCGGCGTGGCGGTGTCGGCTGGCGCGATCTCGGTGCAAGCGTTGCTGCGCGTACCCACTTTGTACGCCTTAGCTTTGGCGTTGATCTTCAAGACCACCAATACGGCGGTGCCCCTGTGGGCGGCCAACACCATCGAACTGTTGAGCGGCTTCACTATCCCTCTGATGTTGATTACTCTAGGGATTTCCCTACAGCAATTTAAAATCGGCTATTTCGGTAAAAGCATAATAATCAGCTTAATACGTCTAGGGATGGGTTTTGTCGTGGCTCTGGCCCTGGCCGAAGCTATGGGTTTCGAAGGTGTGATGAAGGGCGTTTTGATCCTGCAATCAACCATGCCAGTTGCGGTGTTTAATTATCTGTTTGCCGCGCGCTACAAAACTGAGCCCGAAACCGTAGCCGGCGCGGTAGTGCTTTCCACCGTAATTTCTTTTATCGCTTTGCCGGTCTTGATATGGTTCATTCTCTAGGACGCAGAAGTCTTTACTTAACGAGTTTTGGTGCGATGCATGAGGGCGTTTAAATGAAATATGCAATCGGCATCCCTTGAAGGTCGGTATTAGCACTCTTTCGCCGTATCTGGGTGGGTGCTGCTACGGTGATAATTGGGGTATAAGCAGAAAGCATCATTAAGTTGAGGGTGTCACTATTTTGGGTAGGCAGCAATTGCAGCAAAGCCGGTTTGAAATGCCGTTTCGTTGGCACTATATTGGCACTGCAGGAAGATTGTCACCGTTTTAACTCTATCTAAGTCATTGATTTTAGTGGTGCCGGCACCAAGAATCGAACTCGGGACCTACTGATTACAAATCAGCCGCTCTACCATCTGAGCTATACCGGCATTGGGGTGGTATATGTGAGGGGGCAAAAGCCATGACCTGGATACCAGAATCCCTAATGTTGCATGAACAAGTGGAACCTATAACCGTTTCAAACCGGCGTGACAAGTCCTGTTGATGATCCGCTTCAAACTGCCCGTGGACGTTGTTGCCAAGGGGGTCTACTTCACTTTGTTCACTGGGAATCTGCTTGAGACCTCTTAACTTAAGACGCTATAATACCCCGAACATCATTTGCCGGGAGAACGTCTATGCCGATTTTGCTAAAACTGCTTGTGCGCCACCTTATCATGGGCATTGCTGCAGGTTGGGTGACGCTTGGTATGTTGATGTTTGTCAATATTGGCGGGCTGCGCACGATCCTGATTGCGTCCTCCGATCCCGTCTTGGTGTTTATTTTACTGGCGTTTGGGTTTACCATCACTTTTGGATCACTGGCCATGGGGGCGGCGATCATGACACTGCCTTATGGAGGCGATCAAGGCAAAGGCCGGGGACTCAGGATTGACAATGTCATGGTGCAACTCAAGCAGGGCCTGCCAAAGACTGACGTCGGTCTCGATCTGGTGCCAGTGCCTGCCAAGCATAATCCTGAGTGAAAAAATAGCTCCCTTGAAGGGGCGTGCAGGAGCAACAATGTTATCTTCCGATACACGCCAGCTGATCTATTTTGCCGATCCCATGTGTTCGTGGTGCTGGGGTTTTTCGCCTGTCATTGAGCGCATTGCCAAGGGATTTGGCAAGGATCTACCTATCAGGGTGGTGATGGGCGGATTGCGGGCTGGCAATACCGTTCCCATGGATCAGGCGATGAAAAATGATATTGAAAGCCATTGGCGCCATGTCCATGAGCGCTCAAAGCAGCCCTTTGATTATGCCTTTTTTGACCGCGATGGCTTTGTCTATGACACGGGACCAGCTTGCCGGGCGCTTGTCGCAGCGAGGCGAGCATCGCCGGGGTGTGAGCGGGCATTTTTGAAAACGCTTCATGAAGCGTTTTACAAATATGGGATTGATCTTACTGACGGTGTCGAGCTGATGCAGCTGGCCACAGATTTTGGCTTTACGAGTGAGCAATTTTCGCAAGCGTTTGAAGGGGATGAATGTTCTATTGAACTCGCCAATGATTTTAGTTTGGTACTTAATAATGGTATCCGAGCTTTTCCAGCCCTGCTTGGTGGCAGCGAAGCGGATCGGTTCATGGCGATCACCCATGGCTTTAAGAGTTTTGAAGATCTGGAGCCATCTCTAAACCGGCTTTTGTCAGCTGATACATTGCCAAACGGCTTGATGCCCGGCGCCCCCAGCGATCATTGCGTGACCTAATGCGTGCCGATAAAAATCGGATATAGGGACGCGACAAGCAATAGTGCACAAGCGGCATTGAAGGCTTGCATGCGCCGTTGATTATTGAACAGGGGCCGTAATTGTCGCCCGGCGAGGATCCACAGGCTGTTGATTGGGATGACCATGATCCCGAAAACCCCCGCTACCATCAGGAAATCAATAAAAACAGGGTCGCTGGGCGTATAAACGCTAACGGCTGTGAGCTGCATGGTCCAGGCCTTGGGATTGACCCATTGGAACAGGGCTGCCTGCAATAGGGTAAGAGGTTTGCCCGCGTGCTTGCTGTGATCCGCGTTGGCACCTGGGGGCGCTGCGCTGGCTATTTTTGCCGCCAGATAGAGCAAATAGAGCGTGCAGACAATTTTCAGGATCATGACGGCAGAGGGAAAGAGTTCCACTAATTGCATGATGCCAATGCCAACCAGCACCAACATGACCGCAAAGCCGATACCGATTCCTGCGAGATGCGGGAATGTGCGTCGATATCCATAATTTATGCCCGATGCCAGCAGCATGATATTATTTGGCCCTGGCGTAATCAGGGTAACAAATGCAAAGGTGATGAGGGCTGTCAGTAGGGCTATGGTCATAATTTGCAATGATATCCAAAGTATCGCACAATGTGTGTGCGATTATATCGGAACTTTAGATGATTTCACAATATATGACCAATATTGATCAAATAAATCAAAATATATTGCGTGAGCTTGTGCGCGACGGGCGTATGAGTAATTCTGATCTGGCGCAGTCAGTAGGTTTGTCGCCTTCTGCTTGTTTGCGGCGTGTGCAGGAGCTGGAGCGCAAGGGCATTATTAAAGGTTATCGCGCTGTGCTTGATCAGGCGTCGCTGGGGGCTGGATTGACCGTATATGTCACTGTTGGCCTAGCCCGCCATCTCAAAAAAGATCAAGAAGCGTTTGAAACGGCCATGTCAGTCGCCCCGCAAGTCAAAGAGTGCTACAATGTCTCTGGCATAATTGAGTATCTATTGCGCATCGAAGTGGCCGACCTTGAGGCCTATAAATTCTTCCATATAGAAGTGCTCGGCACGGTTCCGCAAGTCTCCAGCATTGTGTCCTACTTTGTGATGGCAACTTCCAAGAACGAGCGTGGATAGGGTGAACGGCCCTGTGAACCAGCCCGCAACGCTCATATACTATCAAAATATCTCTTTTCGATAGTTATAGAAGGGGGTTGATAGCACTCTGATTATTCCCTGAAATGCGCTCCTCGCTTATATTTATAGCAAGGGTGACCAGTTCAATCGGTCAATTACAGGTAGAAATAAAGGAAGAAGATCATGAGAACGCTTGTTATCGCAATGGCAATGATATTTTTCGGTTTTTCAAGTGCACAGGCTGGTTGCGCCAATCGCTCTACGCAGGCGGCCATGAATAAATGCGCGCACAATTCTTACAAGAGCACAGACAAACGTATGAATCGCGTATATCGCATGGCCATGAAAGTCCAGAAATCGGATCATAAGCAGGCTTTGCGCAAGGCACAACGCTCATGGGTGACGTTTCGTGACAATGCCTGCAAGTCCTATTCGCATTTGGGCGACGCCGGCTCAATCCGTCCGTTGCTGTACAGCGATTGTCTTGCAAGGCTGACCAATGAGCGAACCAAGATGTTGGAGCTGCAGACACTGCGGTTTTAGATCCGGGTGCTTGATTAACCGGAAACCGGGCGTAATCTGGAGCGGCTGGTGGAGATTTCGCCAGCTACGCCAAGCCGGTTCGCGCGAAGGCTGTCAATCCAGGGGACGAGGATTTATCACAGCGTATTTGCGGCGATAAAATGCAGTTCAAGAAATGCGTTGAGTAGTTGAATAGTCGCCAGTTTGAGCAGTAATGAGCATTGCGTGGATGAACCATCCAGACCGTCAATATCTGGTATGACGGGCTGGATGTTTTGGGTTAACTCAAGTCCCCGCAAAAGCGTTTGATGCGGGCGCAGGCTTCTGTTAGCGCTTGGGTGGAGGTGGCATAAGACACGCGAAAATGCGGGGAGGTGCCAAAGGCTTCGCCGGGCACAGCCGCAACGCCTTCTTCTTCGAGCAAAGCGGTGACGAACTCGCCATCTGTTGTAAGCTTTGTGCCAGCTTTCGTGGTCTTGCCCATGCAGCCCTCGATGCTTGGATAGACATAAAAAGCCCCTTCTGGGGTTAGGCAGTCGATGCCCTCACACTCATTTAGCAATTCAACAACCATATTGCGGCGGGTCTTGAAGACGTGCGAGCGTTCCTGCAAAAAATCCTGTGGACCATTGAGAGCTTCAACAGCCGCCCACTGGCTGATAGAGCTGGGGTTTGACGTGGACTGGCTCTGGATCTTGCGCATGGCGTTGATCAGGTTGACGGGGCCTGCCGCATAGCCAATTCTCCAGCCGGTCATCGCGTAGGCTTTGGAGACGCCATTACAAGTCAAGACGCGATCCTTGAGCTTGGGCTCGACTTGTGCGGGCGTGACGAATTTAAAGCCATCATAGACCAAGTGCTCATACATATCATCGGTCATTACCCAGACTTGGGGAAAATCAAGCAATACGTTCGTGAGCGCTTTTAGTTCATCATGGGTATAGCCGCCGCCCGTCGGGTTGGACGGGGAGTTGAAGATCAGCCATTTGGTTTTGTCGGTAATCGCGGCTCGCAGGTCTTCCGGCTTTAGCTTGAAATTATCCTCTTGCGTAGTGTTGATGGCGACGGGTTCACCGCCTGCCAGCAGTACCATATCGGGATAGCTTACCCAATAAGGAGCCGGGATCAGCACTTCATCACCGGGGTTAAGCGTGGCGACGAGCGCATTATAAAGGATTTGCTTGCCGCCGGTGCCGACAGAGACCTCTTTGGGTTCATAGTCAAGATCGTTTTCACGTTTGAACTTGTTACAAATGGCCTGCTTCAATTCGGGCATGCCGTCAGCCGCGGTATATTTTGTTTCGCCGCGCTTGATCGCCTCGATGGCCGCGTCCTTGATATTATCCGGGGTATCAAAATCAGGTTCGCCAGCGCCAAGGCCGATGACGTCTCGACCAGCGGCTTTCAGCTCTCGCGCCTTGGTGGAAACGGCGATAGTGGCGGATGGTTTTACACGCGAAAGACTGTCGGCGATAAAGCCCATGATGGTTCTCCTGATAGATGCGAAAAAGGTACTGGAAACTGGTTTATGGCTTCACGCAAACAGGGGCAAGTGAAAAGCGCACGGGGAAGGAAAAACCCACGAGTAATGAGCGCTGGCTATTACTGATTTTTCTCGTTCCCGTACTTTTTGGGTTGGCCATGTTTGCCGCCGAACTGTTTTTTGAGCTTGATGCAGGGATCTTCTCGCTGCGCGCCCGGGGTTACCCAGATATAGTGCGCGGTGGCTTTGTCGCCGGGATCAAGGGGAATGAGATCAAGAGCTGTTTTCGCCTCGCTTGAGGTTTCAACAATCATCACGGTGACGCTTTTGATATGTTCGCCGCGCAGATACCACGGGACCGCACGGTCTGTGCGCACGTGACCATTGCCAGCGATTAAAATAGAACCATCCACCTTGTTGGCTTCGCGCAGGGCGCGGGCCAGATGGGCGTCGCGATAACGCTGCACCAGCGCCATGGGACCCATCATTTTGGCGGGCATCATATCGCAATGGGAACTGACAAGTTCTATGGCCAGGGCATTATCCAGTTCGTCGCCAAGCGGTAGATCAAGGCCAAGATCGGTTGTTTCTCCCTCAGGCAATACTTTAAAGCCCTGTTTGCCAACCTTGCGGTTCATGGGTCTTGTAGTGTCACCAGCATATATGGGCAGCTTGTTATCGATGGCGGCTTTGGCGATGGGTTGATAGTTCTCCCATTTCGGCCAGCCGCTTTTTTCCCAGCCAATGGCGGGACCCATACGTTTTGCTGTTTTGAATTTGCCGCTCATAAACAGTTTGAGGATGCCCGCCTGATCGGCTCTGATCTGCTCCATGACGATAGCAGGGGTGCGGTTCAAGGCGGCGAGCTGGGAAATGATCCAGGCCTGCAAGAGGTGATGGTCTTTATTGTCGTGGATTTCGCCCAGTAATATATGGCGCTCGCTTGACAGACGGTCGATGAGCTCGCCGGGCGTAATATTAGATCCATCTTTGACCGCATAGATTTTACCAACCAGCGGGTGTTCGGCGTGGAGCGGTGATTGCCAGTTTTTAAACGGAGCGGGGGGCTGGGTCTCTTGCGCATCAAGGCGTGTGGTACTGACGAGGCTCAAGGGAAGGCCCAAGGTAACGTATAGGCCAAAAAAAGATATTAAGGCGCAGATCGCATATCGCTTTGCGGAGCGTTCAGTGTGTCTTGGCGTGCTCATGGTTAGGAGCCTTTGCTGGTCTTTATGGTATCTGCAAAGCGTGCAAAAAGATAGTGGCTGTCTTGTGGTCCAGGGGATGCTTCTGGATGATATTGCACGGAAAAAATTGGTTTTCCCTCGACAGCAATGCCGCAATTGCTGCCATCAAACAGCGAGATATGAGTTTGCGTGACATGGTCTGGAAGGCTGTCCCCATCAACAGCAAAGCCGTGGTTCATGCTGGTGATTTCCACCTTGCCAGTGGTAAAATCTTTCACGGGGTGATTGGCGCCATGATGACCTTGGTGCATTTTTTGGGTTTTGGCCCCAAGTGCCAGCGCCAGCATTTGATGGCCAAGACAAATGCCAAAGATCGGGATACCACTATCAATGAGGGTTTTTAACTCCGGCACCACATATTCGCCCGTCGCGGCAGGGTCGCCGGGACCATTGGATAAAAAGATGCCGTCTGGTTTAAGATCCAATATGGATTGGGCGCTGCTATTGGCCGGCACGACGGTGATCTTGCAACTCTGCGAGGCAAGACAGCGCAATATATTGCGCTTGATGCCAAAATCCATCACCACGACATGGTGGTCGACCGTTTCTTGCGTGCCAAATCCATCGGGCCATCGCCACAGGTGCTCATCCCATTCGTAGGGGGTGCTGCAAGAGACTTCTTTCGCAAGGTCCATGCCTTCAAGTCCGGGCCAGTTACCGGCCTTTGCCTTGAGGTCGTCAATATCAAAGGTGCAATCAGCGCTATGGGCGATCACAGCGTTGGGCATACCGTTTTCGCGGATCATGGCTGTGAGCGCTCTGGTATCAATGCCGCAAATGGCGATGATGCCCTGTTCTTTTAGCCAGTCATTGAAATGTTGTGAGGAGCGATAGTTGGACGGGTTGGAGATATCAGCGCGCATGATACAACCCTTGATACCGGCTCCGGCTTCCATATTGGAGGTTTCCAGATCCTCATCATTGACTCCAATATTGCCGATATGGGGAAATGTGAAGGTGATGATTTGTGCGCAATAAGACGGGTCGGTAAGCACCTCCTGGTAACCGGTCATGGCGGTGTTGAAGCACACTTCGCCTATCGCCGCGCCGGTCGCTCCAAGTCCGTAGCCTTCAATCACAGTACCATCTTGCAAGATCAGGCGGGCGGTTTTTACCGGCTCCACCCAGTCGGCTGGCGGGGATTTTTGAACCATGTCATCTGCTGGCAAGCTGCCTGCTTCGCTGGGGGAGGGCATTGGTGTTGTCTGTGTCATTTTTGAGTGTCTTTTTGAGGCCCATGTGTTGCAAGAAATCGGGCAATTTCAAATTGACGCGAGATTAGTTAAAACACAGCGAGTGGTCAATGGCTGGCTGCGACTATTTTTTGTACAATAAAACTGCTCAAAGCGACATCTTTTAGCATCCTAATCGCCTGTTAACGCTTAAAGGTCATTTTGTGTGACAAGTCGTCATTGGCCAAATGCGATGAGAGCGGGTATAGTTCAGCCCCTTATGAACAGGCGGAGACTTTTATATCTATGCGCGAACAAATCAATCAAGCATTGAAGCAGGCCATGAAAGACAAGAACAAGCTGCGTACTGGTACGTTGCGTCTTGTCAATGCGGCTATCACCGACCGTGATATTGCTGCACGCGGCAAAGGCGAAGCTGGCGTCAGTGATGATGAAATACTCGAAATTCTATCTCGCATGATCAAGCAAAGACGCGATTCAATCATTGCGTTCAATGAGGGCGGGCGTCCGGAACTTGCGGTTCAGGAACAAGAAGAAATCGAGATTGTCACCGAGTTTTTGCCCAAGCAGCTTGACGAAGATGAAATCCGCGATATCTGCGCGAGTGTGATCGAGGAAATTGGCGCGCAGGGACTAAAAGATATGGGCCGCACAATGGGCGAGCTGAAACAGCGCTATACCGGTCAAATGGACTTTGGCAAGGCCTCTCGTTTCGTCAAGGAAGCTCTTGGTTAGAGGCTTGCCTTTCGTTAGTACAAACGCTAGTTATCAAGAGCCTGTCCACGGATGAAAACCCATGCATACTCAAAGGCGCGAATCGCCCTATAATCCATTCACAAAATTGGTTCGGTTTGGCAGAAGATCTCCCCTTGAACGCTGCCAGCTTTTCGCGGGGTTTGCAGATGCGCTTTTCACCAACACTACTTGACGAGATACGCGCCCGTTTGCCAGTGTCTCAAGTTGTGTCGCGCCATGTGCGTCTGAAACGGACGGGGCGCGAATATACCGGCCTCTCGCCGTTCAAACAGGAAAAAACACCCTCTTTTACGGTCAATGATGAAAAAGGATTTTATCATTGTTTTGCCACCGGCGAGCACGGTGATATCTTCACGTTCTTGATCAAGGTGGAAGGGATCAGCTTTCCCGAAAGTGTCGAAAAGCTTGCAGCTGAAGCAGGGGTTGAACTGCCCAAGGATACGCCAGAAATGCAGCGCAATGCGGACAGGTATCTGCGGTTGCAGGAGGTTATGGAAGCCAGTTGCAATTTTTTCGAACAAGAATTCAAAGGACCGCGAGGCACTGGTGCAGACGATTATTTGAGCAAGCGCGGGCTTGATGATAAAGCGCGCGTCCATTTTCGTATTGGTTATGCGCCCAATGGGCGGGATTTGCTTAAGAACCATCTGACCAATCTTGGCTTTACCCTGGAAGAAATCGTCACATCGGGGATGTGTGTCGGTGGGCGTGATATTGCGGTGCCCTATGATCGGTTTCGGGATCGTTTGATGTTCCCCATCGCCGATTTGAAAGGCAAGGTCATTGCTTTTGGCGGGCGGGCGCTTAGTTCACAGCAAAAGGCCAAATATCTTAATTCCCCCGAAACGCCTTTATTCCATAAAGGGCGATTGCTTTATAATATCGCCAAGGCCAGGCAGAGCGCTTATGACCGCCAAGCGGTGATCGCAGTGGAAGGCTATATGGATACCATCGCTTGCGCACAGGCGGGGTTTGAAAATGTCGTGGCGCCGCTTGGTACGGCTTTGACGCCGGAGCAGCTGCAATTGATGTGGCGTCTGTCGAAAGAGCCGATCCTTTGTTTTGATGGTGATGAAGCGGGCAAGAAAGCGGCCTGGCGGGCCATTGATACGGTGTTGCCGGAGCTGCATCCCGGATTTTCCCTGCGATTTGCGTTCTTGCCAGACGGACAGGACCCCGATGATTTAATCAAGAGCCAGGGCAAAAAGGCCTTTGGTGATGTGATAAGTAAGGCGAGCCCGCTGGTTGATGTTTTATGGCAACGCGAATTGAAGCTCGCGCCAACCGATACACCAGAGCGCCGGGCCGCCTTTGAAGCACGCCTGCACGAGCAAATCAATCGTATCAATGATCCAGCTGTTAAAACCCATTATGACAAGGAAGTGCGTCAGCGCCTGTGGGAGCTATGGCGTGAGCGTGGCACCAGCAAGAGTGCGGCCGGCAGCGCCCAACGATCGACGCCCAATGGCTCTTATAAGGCCTGGCGCAAAGATCGCACCAGACCATCCGAGCTGGTGGAGCGTTTCCAGCATCAAATGGCCTCGTCCATGGAGACCTGGCGCAAGGGTGCGATGGCGACTGGGGCCAAAGAACAGATTTTACCACGCGAGGCTTTGGTACTTGAAGCATTGATTAATCATTCCTGGCTGCTTGAGGACTATAGTGAGGAGGTTTCCGAGCTGACCTTTGTTCAAACCGAATTATCTGGCCTAAGGGACGCGATTTTACAGGTGCAGATCAGTTTAAGTGGTCAAAATGGACTTGACAGGGAGGCTTTCCGTGTCCATCTGAAAGAGATTGGATTTGGCGACGCCCTTGAAAGAGTGGGCGCCGCCCATGTTGGTATTGACAGATGGGTGAGGGCGCTGGACCAGTCTCGAACGCTGATCGAGGAAAGCTGGCACCAGATGCTTGAGCTGTATCGGCGTCAAATGGCGCTTTCCATACAGCTGGATGGAGCAAAACAGGCGTTTGACGAAGATGGTAGTGAAGAGAATCTCGGTAAGGTTCGAGATCTCAATGCGCGCTATCTGGACAATGAGAACATGTTTGCAAGGTCGGGTGACGTGAGTGGTGCTGAGAATTTTGATGCATTTCTTGCTGCGCAGTTGGAAGCTCGCGGTTTGAAATGATGGGTTCATCGTGCACACGAGCATTTTTTATCTCGGTGCAGCATATTAGACACAAGTGATCCTTGCCCTTCTGATTGGCCGTAAAAGGCCGGATATGAGGGGCTTTGCAGGGGACAGGAAGGCGCGTTCAATAGACGCGACTGGAGCAAGGAACCATATGGCAACTAAAACCGTCAAAGCAAAAGCAAAAGCGAAAGCAAAGCCTCGGAAGAAGAAAAAGCCTGAAGAAGTTCAGGACGAACCGCTTCTGGACATGAGCGACAAAGCTGTCAAAGGCATGATCAAAAAGGCCAAGAAGGCCGGTTATGTCACTTATGAGGAACTCAATGAAGTTCTTCCATCGAGCGAGGTTTCTTCCGAGAAAATCGAAGATACAATGACCATGCTGTCTGAGATGGGCATCAATGTTGTTGAAGCAGAGGATGCCGAAGAAATGGTTGATGCCAAGGGAGCTAAAACCGGAAAGAGCCTGGCTCCTGCTGTCAAAAAGAAAACAGCCGTTGCCAAAACCGGCACCAGGGCGGGAGCTGGCGAGCGTACCGATGATCCCGTACGCATGTATTTGCGCGAAATGGGCACGGTTGAGCTTTTGTCTCGCGAGGGCGAAATTGCCATTGCCAAGCGCATAGAAGCTGGACGCGAAGCGATGATTGCTGGCCTGTGCGAAAGCCCGCTGACTTTCCAGGCCATTATTATCTGGCGGGATGACCTCAATGAAGGCACACGTTTGCTGCGCGATATCATTGATCTTGAAGCCACTTATGCTGGACCTGATGCCAAGCAGGAAGATAAAACCCTGCAAACCAACGAAGACGAAAAAGCAAAAGAAGGTGAAGAGGGCGATAAAAAAGAAGGCGACGAAGGTAAAACGGACAGCGAGACTGAAGATGCTGAAGATACCAAATCGGAAGATGGTGAAAGCAGCGACGACGACGACGACGATGAGTTCGAAAACAGCATCTCGTTGACCGCGATGGAAGCAGAGCTCAAACCGGTTGTTTTAGAGTCCTTTGATCGCATCGCCAACGAGTACAAAAAATTGCGCGATTTGCAGGACAAGCTAGTCGCCAAGAAAATGAAAGGTGCCACCCTTTCGGTACCGCTAAAGAAGAAATACAAGACGTTTCAAACTAATATTATAAAAGAGGTCAAAAGCCTCGAACTGAATAATGGCAGTATTGAAACCCTGGTTGAGCAGCTCTATTCGATTAACAAGCATCTCATTGGTTTTGAAGGGCGTTTGATGCGCCTTGCTGATAGTTATGGTATTCCGCGCAGAGAATTCCTTGAGGAATATTATGGTCACGAAATCGATACGGGTTGGTGTGACCGGGTTGAAAAACTGGAAGTAAAGGGCTGGGCCGAATTCATCAAAGAGGATAGAAATCGGGTCGAGTTGATCCGCGCGGATATCCATGAACTGGCAACCGATACGGGGCTGGTCATCAAGGAATTTCGGCGCATCGTCAAGCATGTGCGCAAGGGTGAAAAAGAAGCTGCCATTGCCAAAAAGGAAATGGTCGAGGCCAATCTGCGTCTGGTGATCTCGATTGCCAAGAAATACACCAATCGCGGCCTGCAATTCCTTGATCTTATCCAGGAAGGTAATATCGGTTTGATGAAGGCCGTCGACAAATTCGAATATCGCCGTGGTTACAAGTTCTCGACTTACGCGACCTGGTGGATTCGTCAGGCGATTACGCGCTCGATCGCCGATCAGGCACGCACCATCCGTATTCCGGTACATATGATCGAGACCATCAACAAGATCGTGCGCACCTCTCGTCAGATGTTGCATGAAATCGGCCGCGAGCCAACCCCTGAAGAGCTGTCACAAAAGCTCAACATGCCGCTTGAAAAAGTGCGCAAGGTGATGAAAATCGCCAAGGAGCCGATTTCCCTGGAAACGCCAATTGGTGATGAAGAAGATAGCCAACTTGGCGATTTCATCGAAGACAAGAACGCCGTTTTACCCATCGATGCAGCCATTCAGAGCAATCTGCGTGAGACAACCACTCGCGTGCTGGCCTCGCTGACGGCCCGTGAAGAGCGGGTTTTGCGTATGCGCTTTGGCATTGGCATGAATACCGATCATACGCTGGAAGAAGTAGGGCAGCAGTTTTCTGTGACCCGCGAGCGCATCAGGCAGATCGAAGCTAAGGCCCTACGCAAGCTCAAACATCCCTCACGCTCGCGTAAACTGCGCAGCTTCCTGGATAATTAGGCGCGTGAAGGTTTGTTCCTCTGGAGCGAAGCAATAATAGTTTGGAGTCGGCACAGTTTTTTCATGTTATTGATATTACATGTATTAGTTCCGACTTGATCTGACGCCGCCTCCTCGCCAGCAGATGTGGAAAGGAAGCGGTATCAGATCAAGTTGGAACTAATACAGCTGATTGATCTGGCCACAGATTTCCCGGCCTATGGCTAGGTGTGCGCTTCCAATGAACTGTGAAAATCTAGTGTGTTTGTCTCGCCATCCGGGGAGTGCTCCATCTGGTTGCGTCATGAGGTTGACAGATATCTCACCTTGATCATTTTGCCAAATGGTCAGTGCTCAAAACCAAAATAACATTCATGCACAGTCTGCGCGAATTACTCGCTTATCTGGAAAAACACAGGCAAACCAAAATGGTTGAAAAACTCAATTGACCTTTGGGTCAATGGGCACAAATAAGGATGTGACCATGGTTTCGATCACCGGGCGCATATTGGTCATATCAAAATCCGGACAAACGATTTCGTTGACGACGAGCCCATCGACCAGCGAGATCAGTATCCTGGTGATCAGTTGTTTGTCATGTTGGCAACGCAGGAGGTCATTGTCTTCGAGCTCCTGCAACATGCCGCAAGCCTGCTGTGTCAGTTGTTTGTTGAATTTGGTGTAGATCGCGTTGATACGTGGATTGCGACCGGCTTCGGCAAATAGCTCGGCGATCAGTTCTGATTTATCATTTTCCATCAAGGTGGTCGCTGTCCAATAGACGGTATCGACGATGGCTTGCAACATATCTGGAGATGAGGGCACATCATTGATGGCGGTGCTCATCCATTGTAGCTCGTCAGCGGCAAAGGCCTCGATGATGACTTCCTTGCTGTCAAAATATCGATAGATATTTCCAGCGCTCATACCAGCTTGTTGGCAGATGTCCTGCATGGTGGTGTTGTGAAATCCCTTGCGCACAAAACAGGCCTGGGCAGCTTCAAGAATTTCGAGCTTTTTGTCTACGATCTTTTGTTCGCTCAGTTTCATGTCTTTGCATCCCTTCAAGAGAGACCTGTACTCGCAGGCGGGTATGTCTGTGTTTGGTGCTATTTTGTCCAGAATGAACGGTCATTCAATATAATTTTTCTGAAGCAGGCTCAAGGATTATTTTTTTTAGATATGTTGGTGCGTGCAATCAATCTCTATCTTGATCGTTCCGCTATTCACATCTACACGATCAATTTTTCAATCGCATAAGAACAGCGCGCCTAAAAGGGCAGAGACTATCGGTTTTAACGGTACCTCGGCTTGCAAAGCCATGAAAGGGAACAAGGCCATGATCATCGTTTAATTTTAATTGGATCAGGGAAATCACCCGTCAGGTCTGTGGTGAACTCGGTGTGACGATCATCAGTGGTGTGCTGTCGAGCGATCACGTGCATATGTTCGTGTCGGTGCCGCCCAAAGTGTCGATCAGCAATTTGATGAGGGCCATCAAGGGGC
>JAAETJ010000425.1 GCA_024228495.1 bacterium
CCAACTATTGGTGATTGTTTCATTAACAACGGTTGTACCCACCGTGATGGCTTCATATTCGCCTTCACTTGCGTTAGCGTCAACAGTTCCTTGAAATTCCTTCTTATAAATAGACGGGTCAACGAATCTCGAGGTGACAAAATTGCTAAACCAGATAGATTCATCGTCCTCGCCACTATCTTTTTGTATCACCATTGTGGTACGCGCAGGTGCATCACCCGCAATCCCACTAGCAATCATGTGATTGCTTCTTGTCGAATCATAAGCGTTATCTACAATCCCGTCGCCGTCTTTGTCCCAAGCGTAAGGGAGGGGGGACAAAACCTCGCCGTCTGTCAAAATGGGTAACAAATTAGTATAGTCGGCTAACACTTCCGCCGCCGTGGCGGGTTCTGTCCATATCGTAAAATCTTTGATGATATGCCCACATTGCTTACCTGATACTGTGCCATCATGCCCGATATGGAGCGTCTCTGTAAGCGCACTCCCAGGATCGTAGGTATCGCTGGTTCCATGAGCAACCCCGTTGACATAAAGGTGCATACCCCCGCTACCCCAGACCGCATGAATCACAATAATATCGCCGTGGCTAAACGCCAGCGTATCACTGACGGCCGCCCCGCCTTTACCATAAAGCCCCAACGTATTGGCCCCTGATCCGTAATAGCGTAACTCCAAATTCCCCGTGGTTTGATCTGTTGTAAAAAAGAAATGTTCCGCCGCTGGAACATCGGTGCTGTTTGATGTCGCCTCAACTGCCATCCTGATAGTACCTTGACCATCTGAATATATATTACTCGAATAAAATCCCGTTACGTCAAGATTAAGCTCTGCTACATCACGAGTTGTGGTGCTTAAGTGCGCCGTGCTTGACCAATCGCAACCCAACAAATCACCATAAGCCAAAGGTGTGGGAGCATACCCCCCGTCCTCGAGTTGGAAGCCCGTCACATGAACCACCGTTCCAATTGCTTGTAACTCGACACCCATTACGGCGGTTGGGCCAGGGGGTGAAAAGGCAGCAACCTCTCCCCATACGTAATGCCATCCATCCCCTACACCCTCTATATTCGTTGTGATGGACGATCCTGAGGTTACGGCTATAGCTATATGGCTTGCCGTTATTTCCTCGCCATTGAGCATTTTCGCGTAAAACGAAAAATGCCCAGCATTGTTTACCAGTGCCTGGTCGAATAGCGCGTCACCCGTGTCAGCGTGCATTGTTAGCCTGACAGACGCGCCGCCGTACGCCTCTATGGTATATTCAGGATCAACGCACCTTTCCATGATTAAGTCCGCCCCTGTATTCCAGCCTGAACCCCAGTTAACTATAGCTGAACGAGTGCCAAATACGGGATTAGTCACCCTGTTTGTGATTGCAACAGGAACAGCAATGCCCCGTGAACGACCGTCAAAGCTGCCCACCTTATATTCAGCGATACCCCCTAACCCTTTGGCTAACTTTTGGCGCACACCATACGCATACGGCTTTATGGTCAAACTTAGGGAGACCCTTGCCATAGCTTGTCTAACGCGCCCCTTTCCGTAAACGGGGTCGATCTGTGGGGTTTGAGAGTTGACGATTTCAAAGCGCATATTCGCGCCGTATTGCCCCCAAGTCGGTTCGCTGGCGATGTCAGTGTTACCCCGAAAGGCAAGATATAACGGTTCTATTTCATCACCCGCCATCTTAAGGAAGGCCGTAAGGTTGCCTACCGCTCGGTTGACTTCGGCCTCAGTATCGCCTTTGCAATCCACTGTAAAACCCCATTGGGTATTGTTCGCTTTGTTGCCTACACGATTCCCGCCGCCGTGGCGGTTTCTGTTTGTGCCACTAGCGTAAAACGCCGTAACGGCCGTTGCGGGTGGTTTGAAGTCAGGACGCACCCTATACCGACCTGTGGTCAAGTCTAGGCTTCGCGCCCCTTTCTCGAGTTTTAGAATAATTCCCATTACGATGCTCCCATCCCCGCCGATGCGGCGCGGAACTTGGCGGCTATGCGTTGCGCAACTACATCAGCTAACATATTTTCATCCATACCCGCACTCCCATTTACAACAAGACTCTCTATCGTAAGACCGCCACCGCCGCGTCCTTGCCCCTTGGGAGTGATAACAACCTCTTCCCCTGACGTTGCTCCGATCATAAATGGGCGGCTGGGTTCACTAAAGCCAGGGGGGACGGTCATATCTAAGCCATGATGCCCGAAGACATCGCCGCCAGTGGTGACACCGCCGCCGCTATTGAGAAGACTGGAAGCGTCAGGGGCATTGAAGCCGCTTGTGTTTGAAACAAAATTCACCGTAACGGTTTTGTCTTGCAGTCCGCTTATAATGCTACCAGTCGCAGCGATTTGATCGCCTGCAACTGCCGCCGCGTCTCCGCTTTGTGTCAGGGCATCTTTGACAAGTAACAACGCGTCCTTGCCTTCTATTGCCGCCGTGGTGGCGTTTATCTCAGATGTCGTAACTTTTCCCAAGGCTATATCCCGCTCCAAAAGAGAGTCTTTTGTTGATGTGCTAATGGCAATGTACTCTTGTTCAACCGCCGTCAGGTCTGCTATACCTTGCTTGTAATCGGCGAAACTTATAGCACCACTGGCGAAACTATCCTTTAGTTCAGAGATGGCTTGGGCTTGGGCTTGGGCTTCCTCTTTTGCGTCCCCCGACTCTTTAGTACTAACTGCGGAGGCTTCGCTTACCGCGTTTATACTCCCCGCCCACTCATCAAACGCGCTCGAAATATCTTGTACCTCTTGGGCTAATGCCGCATCCTCTAACAGAGAATCCAAATTGCTCATCATTTCGCCCATTGCGCCGTCAAATTCACCAAAACGATCAACCGACTCGCCTATGATACTATTTACGTTTTGTTGGGCAACTGCGAACAGATCGGCACGGTCGGTAATGCCTCCCAGCGCGTCCGCCCCCAAATCGTAGGCATGGGCAGCTTCAATAGCCGCCGCCTCAGATGCAACCATAGCGGCCGTGTGCTGATAGGCTGTCTTTTCCCCTTCCCCTAATGACTCTGCAAAGTTTTCCTGAACTTCAATGCTATCCCTATAAACGGCGTTAGCCGCTTCCATGGCGGCCGTGTTATCCTCATTGGCTTTTTGTTGATCGACGTACCTGCTCGTTACCAACTTCATTTCAGGGTCGATTTCCTGAAGAATGGTTAGGAAATTTGTCCACGCGCTACGCCCGTTATCAAGCGCACCCATCGCGTCTGTTGCCCCATCGGCTGTGTTGGCTAGACTTTCAGCAACGGGATCAAGCGCATTGGATGCTAAGACCTTAAGACTGTCGGTTAAGTTTTGCCCTGAAACAGATAGGCGCGTGAAGTTGTCAGCCGTTGCCCCGCCTGTTTGCCCGATCTTGCCCATTGTGGCATCGGCTTGTTCCATAACGGCCGTCATGAACGCCGTTTCTTTGTCAAGCCCG
>JAAETJ010000426.1 GCA_024228495.1 bacterium
AATGGATTTAACGAGGAGGGACCCGATTACCCGCTCACCCACTCATGGGCCAGGGTCATGGGGAAATGGGTATTCCATCCATTAAAACGCGGCAATGTCTTCGAGTGGTGTTTGACAACTTCCATCGCTGAAGAAGCAAGTTCGGCGTTCAGATCTTCGATATTGTCAAAGACAACCTCATTTCCAATCATGCAGTTGCTGCACTGGATATCGCCAGGGTCATCCCAGACAACCGGCAGATAACAAAATACCCGCCGGATCGCGGGGAAGTTCGCCAGTGCCGCCGGGTGCCCGTCAACATAGGCATCACGAAAAGCATTGTTTTTTTCTTCATCATCGGTGGAATAATAACGTACAGCCAATGATTGCCTTGCCTTGCCATAGGCAGCTCCGGCTGTATTCGAAGTGGCATGTTCAACGAGTTCAAAAAGTTGATGGGTGATATCGCAATCCGCAACGTCGAGTTCGCGAAAATCAGCCAGTGAACCGTCTTTAAGAGCCGCTGTTAATCCGTCAGGTGAAGTAAACAGTGCCTGCACCAACAGTGCCGGTGCCCCCTCATCATCAAAAATTGCCGTTTTTTGCGGTGAAGATCGAAACGCCCGCACGACCGCGATATCGGGGATATTCTGCGCAGACGGCAAGTATTTGTTGTGGAAAAAATCCAGCAGTTGCGTTTCGGTTTCTGCCGGTGCTTCAATACTGAGGAAATAACTCAACATCACATTTGCCCGTTTTCAAATACCATTCGTACTGGCGGTGACCACCAGAAGTTTGGCATCATTATCGCCAACAGATACATATGCGTGAAGCATTTTGCT
>JAAETJ010000427.1 GCA_024228495.1 bacterium
AAAATCCCGCCAACCAGGCCATATTGAGTTGCGTTGGCAATTTTTACCGCCTGTTCTTCATTTTGGTATTTGATGAACGAAATCACCGGTCCGAATACTTCCGTCTGACCCATTTCACCCGATGGATCAACATTGTCGAGAATAGTAGGCTGCATAAAGCTGCCCTGGTGATTTAATCTGCGCCCGCCGCTAACAATACGTGCGCCATCGGCGTGGGCGCGCCGGCAAAGGTTTTCTGCGCGCTCACGCTGCGCTTCACTGATCATCGCTCCCATATTGAGGCCGGGCTCTGTTCGCTCAATGCCCGGACCTACTGATAACGCCTGAGCGAGGGCAGCGGCGCGTTCAACCACTTCATCATGAATGTCTTCATGAACAATGGCACGCGACATAGCCGAACAAACCTGACCGGAATTGGTAAAAACTCCGGCGCGAAGTGATTTGATAAAATTGTCCAGATCAGCATCTGAACTGACAATCGCCGCTGATTTTCCACCAAGCTCCAGCACACAGGGCACAATGTTTTGTGCAGCTGATTGCGCTATTTTTATGCCGGTAGCGAGCGAGCCGGTAAATACGATTTGACACACATGGGGGTGTTCACTCATGGCAGCACCAGCCTCATGCCCATGCCCGCAAATCAAATTAAGGGCGCCCGCCGGCAGGCCAACTGCTTCTGCTGCACGGGCAAAATACTGGCTGCTTAACGGAGCCAGCTCCGGTGAT
>JAAETJ010000428.1 GCA_024228495.1 bacterium
ATCTGTGCCTTCTGGCTGCCCTCAAATGGTACGAACGTAATTTCTTCATCACCATATTGGGTGAGCAGGGAGCCGATCACCTTTTCCAAGGAACTGAGTGAGTCCACCAGGGTGTTTAGCATCGTCCTTACCACTTCGACAGTGATTTCTGTGTCCGGACGTTCTTTCGCCCAATCCCGTAGGGCAAAGGCCAGCAGTTGCGCCATATGGCGGCGATGGCCGCTAACGATATGGTAGTTCTCATCGCCTTCGGCACCGCTCAGGCCAAGATTCGGGGACGCGACGATGGGCTGCCAGGTATCCAACCCGCGTTCATACACCTGCAGGGTCAGGGTCACCAGCGATTCTTGGTCATAGATCGTGCGCATTTGCGCCGGATGCGCTTTAAGTTGTTTGATAGTTGTTGTCGGCATAGAAATACTCCTTATCTAGATGAAACGTATGCGGCCGTAAGCGGGCAAACGTCAGCCACACTCACGGCCGCATGACACAAAGGGGAAAGATGATAGCTGCGGGAGTCTCCGCTTAAAGTTTTCGCAGCAGGCATACATCCCGCTCGTCAATAATTTTGAGCCGATTGCCAGTATCGACAGTGATAGCATTGGTCCACTTTGTGGCCGGCGTTGTGCTGTAGTCGTAACTGGTCTCGATCTGGGTAATCGTCAGAAAGCCAATGAAGGCCGGATGGGTCACCCTATCCCCAACTTTCAGTTGTTTGAATTCATCGCGTGTCATCGGTTGCTCCTTTGATAGATACATAAACACATAAGCACAAAACACCGCGCCCCTCTAATATTCAGATGGCAAAAGAATCGTGGTCGCAGATCTGTCGGCTTCGGTGATGATCCAGATACGCTCCGCTTCTTCGTTTTCGATGGGCACATCATAGGCGGAGAGAATGCGGTATCCTTCTCTCACGGCAATGTCATTTTGCTTCTTATCAAAACTGTCCAACTCACCCCAATCAGCTTGTGAATGCCTGGCTAAAAAGGGGGCAAAATCTACCTCCAATTCCGCTGTGCCAGCTGTCATGACCACATAGCCTAACTCAAAAAGCTTGTCTTTGTCATCTTCCTTGGCAAGAGAAATATAGAGGTATGGATCGCCCATCGTGTCAGGCTTAAGGCTGGCCTTGAACTGCCAGTAACGCCGTTTACCCACACCGCGTATGATGACGGTGAACAACCGCTCTGTTGGGCTGATGTCCTTGCCAACAGCAATAGACAT
>JAAETJ010000429.1 GCA_024228495.1 bacterium
GAGGGCTCGCGTAGCGAGCCCGAACGGTCCGAGGCTGAGCGCAGCGAAGCCGCAGGACCGGAGCCCACCCAGCCAAACTGGATTCAGACAAATTTGGCGACGAAGCGGCGAGACCAAACCGGTGGCTTGATTGAATCCCACTAGCTTAAAGTTCCCCCCGCCCCACATCCTGGCTACGGCACTGTACGTAACCGGTCTTTTGTCAAAATGCAACCCGTTGCCAGCCAATGAGCGAAGAGAACGCTGTGGTGACGCGGCGTGCTGAACAAACCTGGGACTACCCACACCTTCTCTGCGCTCATTGGCTCACCGGTTGCATTTGGAGGAAACATCGGAAAGCAATGGGTCATTCCACATGAAATCGACTTGTTTGTCGATAATCATTCAATACCTGGTAAGTCATACAGAAGGATCATAATGATGAATGATGATGTTCCCGAATCACACTTCATGATTCAATCAAGCCAGCAGGTCTATTTAGGCATGAATCCTGCCCAATTTAAACATGTACGGAGTCATACGTTTCAAAGGAAACCGGCCATTCTATTTCTTTCTTA
>JAAETJ010000430.1 GCA_024228495.1 bacterium
AACCCCACCCTGCCGGATTTCGCCGCCATGCTGCGGATCATTCAATCCGATTTCGGGCAGTTCAAAACACTGGCCAAGCGCTTTGAAAGCTTCGGTGTACCCGACATCACCACCACCTGCGCGGAAATCATCGACCGCAAAAATGCCGCGCCGGAAGAGTATAGCGGGGTCATGTCCACCCTCTCGGCCAACATGCAGTTCATGGCAGACCCAAGGCTGAAAGAGTTGTTTTCAAGAGCCGATTTTTCCCTTGATGTGCTCACGCGAAAACACCAGCCTGCCGTGGTTGATATTGCTTTTCCGGCTGAAAATCTCGGCATCTGGTCCAAAGCGCTGCGCCTGATTATCGGCACGGCGATTTTGTACCAGCAACGATCAGCCGGAGGAGCAAAGCCGCTCTTTCAGATCGACGAAGCGGCGCAGCTTGGCCATTTTGAGGAGTTGGAACGCTCCTACACCTACGGGCGCTCCTTCTACCGCACACTCGCCGTGTTTCAAGACATAGGACAGATAGAAAAGCACTACGGCAAAGCTGGCGTACAGACCTTTCTCGGCTCCTCGCAAGCCCGTATTTTTATCGGCGTGCGCGACTATGAAACCGCGCAGCTTGTCTCGAACATGCTGGGCAATCAGACCATCGAGGTTGAAAACCCCATCTATGCGGCCAAAGCCCGTCATGCGCGGCAACAGGCCGTCAATAGCCTGATCTTCAACAACGCCGATCCGTTCCGCTCCGGCATGGACATGGCGCACTGGGCAAGGCAGGAACGCCACAGGGACAAGGTGCAAAGGCCGCTCTTAACCCCTGATGAAGTGCTAACCATGCCGGAAAACCGCGCCCTTGTGTTCGTATCGGGCAAAGACGTGCGGCCTATTCCGGCGCTGAGGGTGCCGTATTTTAAAAATCCGGCGCTGCCCAGAGGCGCTTTCCTGCCCAATCCTTACCATGTTTGAGGGCTGACCCATGAAAGACGACGAAGAAAGCCTTGATAACCCCGAAATCGGCGCGGAATACGAGGCGTGGCTTGACGGTAAGCTGGAGCCGTTGGCGCAAGATTTTAAAAGCTGGGCCAGCCAGACAGACGAAAGACTGGACGATCTGGAACAGCAAGCCGAAAGCCAAAGCACAAGCCAGAAACAGCGCCCGTTTTAAAGATGCTGTTTCGGCCCGTCAACGTTCTGGCCGATCTCTTCCGTTTGCTCCAAGCCTTCGCCCTGCTGCGAAGGCTCCGGCCTGTACTTTTGCGAAAACTCCGCAAAAGACGCTTGCCGCTGCTCTGGAACGCTCGGCGCATCAGAAACCCCGCCATTGTCTGAAAACTGCGCACGCACGGACGGCGGGGGCTGGCGGTCATTGGCAGGTTTTCGGGACGGCGCAGCGGCCTGCAAGTCCATCTCCGGCGGCTTCGGGGCGTTCGCTTTTTTCAGGTCCACGGCCTCGCGGGCCTGAATGCGGGTGTCTTCCCTCCCGCCATGATGACGCTGCGCCGCACGATCAAACGCAGGGCGCGGGGCGAGGGCGCTTTCCTGCGTTTTCCGGTAATCCTCAAGCGCCTTGTCTGCCGCCGCTTTTCGGGTGTATGCGGCTTTAAAGTCTGCCCGTTTGAACAAGCGGGACCACCAACCGCCGACCTTTGAAAGATCGGCCCTGGTCGCATTACGGGCCGCGATCAAGTCGGCCTCATTATCCGGCTTTTGCACCTGCGCCTGCTGGTCGTTGGCAGGGGCAAGTTTCGGCAGTTGGAATTGCTCTTTTTTCTGTGCGCCCTGCCCTTGGTTTTTCCGCTGCTGTGCCTCACGTTCGGCGGCTTTTTCGGCGTGCTGCTTTTCCGATTGCTGGCGGCTGGCTTTTCCCTTTTCAGCCTTGCGGTCGTTAAAACTCTGCAAGCGCTCGGCGGCCAGTTCGTTTGCACTTCTCAGCGTCTTGGTATCAATCTCTTTTAAAAGCCCAGAAACCTCTCGTTGTTTGGCCCCATCTATCAGGCGGGTCAGCCCAAAAACATCGCCTTGCGCATCAACAACCAGATGCCCCCCGCGCTTGCCATCCTTCCACGCCAGTTCCAAGCCTTTTTCTTCCAAGGCATTTAAAAACGCCTTGCCGCTATCCGCGCCATGGTAAGCGGCGGTTAAATGCGCCTTATAGACTGCGCTGCGGTCCTTCTTGCTCTGCGCTGCTTGCGCAAAAGCATCCTTGCCCTGTTCCCATGCTTGATACTTCTTATCGCGCTCCTTGCAAACGATTTCGGTTTTAAGTTCGTATTCATGAGCAAAGCGGTCAAGCGTTCGATAATCGCGCTGCACACTGGCGATTTTTCCCGTGTCTGGATTCACCAAATTAGTGACAATGTGAACGTGTTTATGCTCGGTGTCATTATGCGCCACGAAAAAATATTGATGCTCGGCCAGCTTTAAACGCGCGACCGATTCCCGCGCCGCCACCTCCATCTCTTCGCGGGTTGGGTCTTGTCCATCTTTCCACGATAGCGAGTAGTGGTAGACGTTTCCGGCTTCGGCTTTTCGGCCCTGCTCCTTGCCGCCATTTTGCATCCGTATAAATTCCCGTTCCTTGTCCGTCCACGCCATCACCTTGGCGGCTTTTTCAATATTATCTGTGTGCATGTTATAGGTGGAACTCCACGCCACGCGCTCGGAGTTTTCCGCTCCGCGTTCGCCGTAAAGCAAATAGGCGCTAACGCCCATGAAGCTTTGACCGCGTGCGTTGACGTTAGGAACCATCGGCTAAAAGTCCATCCAGCACGGTTTCCAGCTTCAACAAAACACGCTCCAGCAAATCAATTTGAGAAACGCTCAAGCGCTCTTTAATATTGGCCTGTTTGGTAAGCTGGTTCAGGTTGTTGCCAATGCGCGTAAGCTGGTAGATCAGGGTCTTATCAATCACGCTATCGCGCACGACAATCACGCATTCAAGGGCAGAGCGTCGGACATAAGCGGAACGGCTTAATCCGGCCTCCTCTGCTTTGCCTTGAATGCGTGCAAGTTCGCTAAGGGTGGCCCGAATTTTCGGTATCCACCATGCGCGGCGCTCCTTCTTCTCTTTGGTCGCGGCTTCAGCCATATAAAAACCCCGTTTTTAGACTACGCGGCCCTTTTGGGCGTAAGGGATTGCATAAGGGAAAGCGCAGCGTTTCCCTTTGCCGAGATACAGAATGGATGGGCAAAACGCGAAGCTGTTTTGTACGTACATTCTGCTAGCTCGCTCCTCGGCTCCTACACCACATTTTGCCACACCTCCCAAACCCCAATCAATGCGCGATGCTGCTTTCTCCACAACCTAGACGCACGTGCCCACGTTTGACATAATTATCATCGCCCTAACCTCTGACACACGCGAGACGCACCCCACATGACAAACACCAATGCACTACTCCAGAAGCTGCAAGACCGTGAAGCCAAGCTCAAAGCCCAAATTAAGAAAGCCAAAGCCACCGCTGCCAAAGAAGCCGCCGCCCTCGATACTGAGCGACATCGCATCATCGGGGCCGCTATACTGGCAGAGATTGACGAAAACGAACCGCTACGCGCCCTCGTCCAACCCGTCATAGAGACCCGCACCACGAACCCCCGCGCTCGTAAAATACTTGGCCTCGATCCTCTGCCAAAAACAGGTAAAAAAGGCGAAGAAGAAAGAAAAAATAATCCCGCTGACGCGGGATAAATGGCCTCGCTCCGCTCGGAATTTATTTTGATAAGGGTGGCTCATTGCCGCCCCCCTTAAACCCCCGCTAGGATATTGCCAGAACGATGATAAGCCAGTAGGGTTGAAGAGCGTACAGGGTGGGAACCCGTTGGCGTGAACGGTGATAATTCACCATAAGCCCTGCTCTGGTCACAAGCCAGTGTGGGGCTTTTTTCCTTGACGGATGCTTAACAATTAGGGCATATAATGGATAAGCAGAACCGCCCATCACGGCAAAGCAATGGACGGTTCCTAAGTTTGATACTATCGGATTATTAAGCTAATCATTAGCTTTCTAACCCGAATGATTAAGGCCAGAAATGGCCTTTTTCTTTTGGTCAATGTCAACACCTCCTTTCTGTTATCAATCTCCAAGCTGTTTATGAGCATGTGAGATTGAAACGGGGGAGCGTTGGCACGGCCTCAACCAAACCATGCTTTCTTGATAGCAATTTACAGGATTCTCGGCAAGTAAAAATCCCGTTTCGAAAGTCGGAAACCTCACTTTGAATACTTCCCTTTTGAAATAAAACCGAGCCTCCGGTCAAAGGTTAAGATTTGGACTTGGTGAGTTCTTGGTGATTATTCTAATTTATTTGTCATACTGACTATTATCACGCAAGGGAATATTTTGCATAATGTTGTTTTGCTGCGCCTATAGGTGTTTTTCGGGTAGCATTTTAGTATGAAGAATACGAGTGATAAAAATATCGGTTTTCCTTTTCCTATAATAAATAACATGGCTTACATAACGGTGATAAAGGTAGGTACGTTGTGTTTTCCCATGAATAAATTCACGCCCACTATCAGAATTATTTGCAAGCATATCCAAGGTTTCACTTAAACCATCCATATATCTGTCAGTCTGCATTTCTCCAAAATCTTCCATGCTTCTTTTGGTAATGCTCCTGATATCCTGATCTGTTCGTTTTGATTTAGTATATCTATTGGACATGAGATTCGACTTTGGCTTCTTTTACAATATCACTGAATGATCGCTTGCTTTCTCCGCTGTCTTCACCTTCTGTCAAAGCACTTTGCAGAGTTTCTACCTTAGCTTCCTCTTGCTCAAGTAAACGCAATGCAGCACGCACCGCTTCACTGGTTGATCCATAACGCCCGCTGTCAGTAAGTTGACTTAAGAAACTTGTAAAATGATCGCCTAAATTAATGCTAGTTGTGTGAGCCATAATCATGCACCTTATCACTGTTTAATCTAACATTACTATAATCTAGTAATGTTAGATAATGCAAGATTAATCGGCAATTTCCAACCTGACAATTATCCCTCACGTTTTGTTAAGCGCCCTGTATTCTAAATCAGGATCATGTGGGGATTTTACGTAATGACTTTTACCATGCGCATCGGTGAAAATAGTCGTTATAGCGGCAAGGCGTACACTGCTGTCATCATTGATTACGATCAAGCAGGGCTTGGTGTTAGCATCGGCCTGTGTCCATGCTTCCAGCACGTCAACGGGATCATCGAACTGTTGCGTTTTTCCGGTTGTGGAATGATGAATGGTGTAGCTTGGCATGTCTCCCGCCTAGCATGTGCTGCGCGGACATACAAGACAGAAATGGCCTGTTCTGCGCTGCCGCCCTGTCCGTAAAGCAACCTCCCGACGCTCCATGCCCTAAACCCGCGTTATTCCTGCTAAGGGTTAGAAAAACAGGTGCAGGGTTTCATATAAATATCATAATTACATGTTACGTAATCGTAATTTCATGTTATTTTGCACGAAACCTTTGGACGCCATCCGTGAAAATCGTCTCCCGGTAGAGCGTCTTTGCTACGCGGCTGTCTCAAAAGCCGTGCACCTGTTCTTTTTCCTACAACCCTTTTTTGATTTTAAAGCCCCTTACAGGCGTTTTAAGCGCTTGGGGGGTGAATGGTACAGACTGACCCGTAAAACGCCCCTACGGGCCTCCTGTGTCGATTTAATAGCCGGTTCTTTCCCTCCTGCACCCCCTTGTAAGCATTTTTCTTTTTTTCCTCTCCGTTTGCTCCTGAGTTTCTGCCGTCAAGGGTGGAAGAGTTATAAATATCCGTATCTATGACCGTGGTTTGGCTCTAACGGGGCTATGAGCACTGTCTTTTCAGGGTCCAAAAAGCCAGAGCGGATATTTATGACTCTGGAAAGCGCAGCGGCCCTTGATCGGAGCACGGAGAAAATAGCCTGTCCAGCAGGGGCCATGATCTGCTCTTCCGATCATGGCCCCTGCCTTCCGGCAAGGATGGGGGTTTGGGGGCTAGCCCCCATGAAATTAAATTAGTTATGAGCGTAGCGAATTCATTTTTTTTTAAATGCGATCCGCGTAGCGGGAGCGTACAAGGGTAACGCAGTCCCCGAAAACTGCCTCGGCCCTTTCGTCTGTTATCACTGGGCTGTAAATACCTTCCGTGGATTTGGAGGGCGAAGCGGCTCCAATTTAAAAAATCTGTGAGTGGAGCGAACTCTTTTGCTCTTTTTTTTGGGAAGAGCGAAGGCAAAAAAATATGATGATATAAAAAGTTATCCACAGGTTGGCACCGAGCAAAGCGAGTGTTGTTAAAGAAGAGTTAGAGTCTTAGTGTTAAGGGAGCAAAATTTGCACTCGTAACACGTTGATTTATATGTAAAAAAACAACGTTTAATTAGGGTGGTGTATCCAAAGGTGCGAAGTGGTGTATCCAAAGGTGCGAAAAAACGTATCCAAAGGTGCGAAGTGACAAACCGGACTTATCCACAGGCTGGCGTATCTGATAGTGCGAAACTGTATCTGATAGTGCGAAGTTTTGCTAAGGTGCATTTTTGATACCTCCAATCATCCCGTTAGCCACAAACCGCAGAGGAAAATATGGACGCATTGTTACCGGATCGTCACCCTACAAAAGACTTTTTCGTCTGCGATATTTTTAACGCTCTGCCGGGTTTCCGGGATGACATGGCAAGCATGGAACACCCTGTATTTTCACTCTGCACAAGGCCGGATACCCGCACCTTGCACTATGAGCATAACGGCAACACCATCACCATTATTCCAAGCACCTTGGGCCTCGCTACGATCCACGACAAGGACATATTGCTCTACTGCATAAGCTATCTGCGGGCTGCTATGAAGGAAGGTCATGAAATCAGCCAGACTATACGGCTAACCGCTCATGATCTGCTGGTGACAACAAACCGGCCAACCAATGGTTTAGGCTATCAACGTCTAGAAGCTGCTTTTGATCGGCTTCGTGGAACAACCATAAAAACAAATATAAAAACTGGCGATATAGATATTATCAAGGGTTTTGGGCTTATAGACTCTTGGGAAATTATCAGAAAAAACGGCAGAACGGGCAGAATGCTTTCTGTAGAAATAAAGCTGTCTGACTGGTTCTTTAATACTGTCCTGGCTGATGGTCTACTGACCATTAACAGCGATTATTTCCGGCTACGTAAACCCCTTGAACGGCGGCTCTACGAGATTGCCCGCAAACATTGCGGTGAAAAGAGAGAGTGGGCTATCGGACTAAATAAGCTCAGACTGAAAACCGGGTCAACATCACCTGAAAGGCTTTTCAAAAGTCGGATTAAGACAATATCTGAGACAAACCGGAAACATAAACATTTTCCTGATTATGGCCTGTTCATCAAGGACAACACGGTAGTATTCCGAAGCCGCCGTTACAAGGAACCTGTAGGACACGAGCCAGTAGGGCCTTTGCCTACATGGGCCTATGAGAAAGCCAAAAAGGCCGCTCCACGCCTCGACATTTACGCGATAGAAGCAGAATGGCGAGAATGGATCACGAAGAAGGATAAGCCAAACAACCCCGGCGCGGCTTTCATTGCCTTTTGTAAAACAAAGTCAAAACAGGCAAAATAAAACAACACTTTACACGGAAAATTTAATTCTTTACTGTAAAGAAATGGAAAAATTTTACACTCATATACGCTGATGAAACTGAACAAAACACAAGCTGCTAAAGCCGCAGGGGTAACTCGGCCCACATTGAATAAACATATCAAGGAAGGCCGCTTATCCACTGAAAAAAACGGGCGAGGCCATGTGGTAATTGATGTATCTGAGCTGGAACGAGTTTACGATGGGTTTGACATCGACAAGATGCAAAATAATGTAAAGGCTTTACAAGTCAATACCATCGACTTTACAGCACACAATGCAGTGATTGACGCAAAGGATCAGTTGATCCGCCAGCTTGAGCACCAGCTACAGGAAACAGAAAAGCGCCTTGAGTCTGCTGAAACGGAACGCCGCCGCACTACGGAGCAAATGACAAACCTGCTCACCGATCAACGGGACCAAAGCGGGGAAGTAGAAAAGCTCAAGGCCGATCTGGAAGCGGAGAAGGGCCGGGGCTGGTGGTCGCGGCTGTTGGGCCGCTAGAGTTACCCGGTAACGCCCCAAAAATTACCCTTAAAAACCATTCAAGATTATAACCATTATCTTGAATTTTTCGACCCCAGAGAGGGTTCTTCCACAGGACCCCCAGAGGGGTCGTTATCGGATAACGCCAGCGATAAGCGGCGGACGAACCGCGCAGCGGTTTGGCCGTCCGGTGGAGGCCGAAGGCCGTAACGAACTTCATCGCTTTGTTATGTGACACAAACATGTTGGTCTCAGTGCACTACTTCGGACGGTCCGAGGCCAGCAGAAGAAGACCAGCACCAACGAACAGCCCCCCTGTTGCGTTTGAGAAATACCTACTTGCCCGCCGCGAACGCAAGACGGCACCGATTCGCGCAGCAAACGTCGCTAGACACACCTCTAAGCACACCTCGACGAAAACGAACGTTCCCGCCAATATTGCTAACTGTGACCAGTAGGAGTGCTCGACCGAATAGAATTGCGGTAAGAACGCCGAAAAGAACAAGAGGACTTTCGGGTTCCCCAACACGACGAGTAACCCCTGAAAATATAGGCTAGAGTGGCTGGGTCCGGTGTCGTTTGGCTGCGCCGCTGGCGTGTCGATGAGAGGTGACTTGTCTCGAATGAGCGTGACTCCCAGCCAGACCAGGTAGATGCAGCCAACCACTTTCAAAACTACGAAGGCTGTTTCCGATGCCGCGATTAGAACACCGAGCCCCGTCAGGCATACCGCGATGAGCAGGAATAGTCCGGTAGCGCAGCCAAATGTGGAGAAGAGTGCGCGACGCGCACCATATTTGGCGCCATTTGTCACTGCCAAGAGACTATTGGGCCCCGGCGTAAGACACAACACAATGACCGCGCCGACGTACAACAGGAAGGTATCAACGTTCATTTCGATATTCTCCACACGACTGGGGCCCGATGCTTGGTCACATAACTAAGAGTTATACGGGCCTGATATCATGACAATTATCATGATATCCAAGCTAAACTGTCATTTTTGCGCTCACCCGTAGAAGTGAACAGAACGCTTGTCATCCGTTCACTTTAGCATGATCGTCTGCTTTGAAAGTGGCAAAAATGCCGCTTTCCATTTTGTTGTGAAAATTATTTTAACTCCAGCTCACGCCGGCGTGAGCTGAAGCCGGCCATCTGGATAAATCAATAGAAACAATGCGATAGAAAAAGGGGAAATAGCAACTTTTGAAAAACTGCGATTTTCCAATTTCTGGCACTGATTATTAAAACCATTCTATCGAATCCGGTGCCGCGCCAAAAAAGTGAACACTATTCAAGAATTCTGTTCACCCGTTTCCAGCTCTTATTTTCGTGAGCGGGTCACGGAATAGGGGGATGTTTGTGATTTTAACACCGCTACGGAAGCTTGACCGCCTTCGGCCCGCCCCGCACCGGATAGGGGTAGCGCTCGGCGGCTCCGGGATCATCGGCATTGAC
>JAAETJ010000431.1 GCA_024228495.1 bacterium
AATCAATATTTTCAATGCAGGACTAGTTTGCCCAGGCCCCCCTGATTCCAAGAATATAAGCATATTGAGGATTAAAAGCACAATTGTTGGTCGTATGATCGAAAAACGGGGGTCCATTTTGGGCGTTTTTCGGTGTTTGGCCTGTCGTAGCGCACTAACGAAGGATTTCCGAACATAGGTACTATTATAAAAGTTACTCAGCTACTAATGCTCTTTCATTTGAGACCCACTTCATTTTAGGGTTCGGTGTTGCTTTAAAGGGCGGGAGTTTTGTGGTTAAAGTGAGCTAGAGTGGTTTCAGATTATGGAATGTACGGCCTGCGTTTATCTGCACGTGCCTGAGAAAGTGATGAGGGAGAGATGTTTGGGGCGCCGGGCGGGAGGAAGTGGCAAGGCGTTGCGGGGCGGCTCTGAGGCGCGTACTGCGCAATCTCGAAGAGGCGCAGGGCGAGCGCGTAAAGAGTGAGGAAGATGGTGGCGTATTTGTTTTGTGGCGCGTTTTGAATCACACGCCTGACCTGGGCTTCGGTGA
>JAAETJ010000432.1 GCA_024228495.1 bacterium
ACGCCGGTTCGCATTTCACAACATGGCGTTGAGGTTGCATGGCAGAAATATACGACTATCGAGGATGCTGAGGGGTTCACCTACACCCTTGATGGACATATTTATTGCGTGTGGACGTTCCCGACAGCAAACAAAACCTGGGAATACGATGTAACTGCACAGCAATGGCACGAACGTGAGTCGTATCCGTACAAAGCGTGGCGCACTAAATGGGCAATGAACGCTTATGACAAGGTTTTGTGTGGTGATCGTGATTCTGGAAAGTACGGTTATCTTGATCCGGGCGCTTATGACGAATTCAGTGATCCGCTGCTTATGCGGTGGACTTACCCGACTGTTTACGCCGAGAAAAACCTCGCTTTCCACCACGAACTCGAATTGCACTGTGAAACAGGCGTCGGCAATGCCAATGATACTGACCCGGTTGTAATGATAGAGGTATCGGACGATGGCGGCCGGGTATGGGATCACCTGCCAACCGTCGAAATCGGCGCCATTGGCGAATATCGGCAGGTAATAACCTGGACCGGGCTAGGCTCGAGTGCTGATCGTGTCTATCGCGGTTCTATTTCAGCCAAAGTTCAACGCTCAGTCATACAAACGCACCTTAGAGTCACGGGCGGTAATTTCTGATGGCATTAAAACGTGCAAATTTTATCGTTGAGCCACGAAATCCGCTTGAGTGGGAGCGGTTTTTTGAATCTATTGGTGTTGAGCCTGATGAGGATACGGTAACAGCGGAGACAATCCAGGACAATGCAATTGCTGCGGTTGCGCTGCAAGCGGATGCGGTGACAACCAGTAAGATTGAAGACAATGCGGTAGAACTTGAAAAGATCGCACAGCTAACAGCTAATCGAATTGTTGGCCGAACGACCACAAACGGAAACGCACAGGAACTAACACCGCAAGAGGTACAAGACCTGATATTTACGCAACAGGGCAATATCGGCAATGCCAGCACCGCTCACGTACTCAACGGAACATTTGATGATGCTGAGGTTGAGGCGGCGCTGAATGCACTGGGAACCAAGATTAACGCTATCCTAGCGGCATTAGATACCCTGGGGCTAACGGCATGAGCGCCGTTCTCAAGCAGCAGCCCTCAGAATTCCGCTATGCGGAACACTCTGATATTGATTACCTGATTGGCGCGGCAAAGGCGTTTATCCCGCACACGCCATATTCGTTTGACGAAGGCAGTTATACGATGGTGGCTCATTCCCTGATCAAAGACCCGGATAGCATATTTATTGTTAGGGGCCGCCCCGCAGAATGTCACTGTGTCGCAAAACTGGTGTCCAGTATTTACAATCGGGACGAAGTTATTGCGCGGGTGGTGTCTACCTGGGGTCCGGGTGGGCTGAAATGTTTTGATGAGGTCGAACGGTTGGCATATATCAACGGTGCTAAATTCATCATGGCCGACTTATTGGTTGAGCCACGTATGGAATCGTTCTATCGCAGGTTAGGTATGACAAAAGCGGATACATTGTATTTTAAGGAGCTTGGCTATGGGTCTTGAAGCTGCAATCATTGGCGGTACTATAGGTTCCGCTCTTATAGGCTCACGATCAGCCCGCCGTGCATCACAGGCACAGCAAAGTAGTGCTGATGCGTCTATTGCCGAACAACGCCGCCAGCTAAATGTCTTGCGGGGCGATGTCGCGCCATTTCGTGAGGCCGGTGTTGGTGCTGTCAATCAATTGGGGCAGTTATTCGGCGGCGATATGTCGCAGTTCCAGACTTCGCCTGATTATTTATTCCGCAAAGACCAGGGATTACAGGGCATCGCTCAAACCCTTGGTGCGGGTGGTCAAGGTGCGTTTTCGGGTAATGCTCTGCGGGGTCTTAACGAGTCCAATTCAAATCTTGCCAGTGGTGAGTTTGGCAACTTCATCAATCGTAGACTTGCCCTTGCTGGTTTAGGTGGGCAGGCCGCCTCACTATCGGGACAGGCCGCACAAAACACTGGCGTCAATGTCGGTAATGCCCTAATGCAACAGGGCAATGCACGGGCGTCTGGAATACTAGGTCAAGGGGTCGGAATCAATCAGGGCATAAACGGCATCATGCAAGCCCTGATGTTGCAGAATATGGGCCTGCTTGGCGGTGGTGGCGGCGGCGGAGGGGGACGCTGATATGCCAGATATCGTGAATGCAATTCGACAAATGCAGCCGATTAACGCCGGTAATGTACTCGCACAAGGTACGCAGATTCAAGGCCAACAGGCACGAAACGACCTGATCCAGCAGCGTATTGGCCAGCAAAAT
>JAAETJ010000433.1 GCA_024228495.1 bacterium
GATAAGCAGCACGGCCAGGTCAACCGGGTCGGGAACGGAGGCGATGGTGGGGTATAACGGCCGTTTAAACAGCCGCCCTCCTTTTGGATTCACAAAATGAATACCCCCACGATAGCCACTCTGCATCAGGTTTCGTGCCAGGCCAAACCCCAGCTTTCTGGGATGTGCAGATGCGCCAACAATCATAATACCAGTAGGATTGAACAAGGGAATAAGGGAAGGATCTATTTTTAATGTCATGACAAATATGGTTTTTGCGTCAACAAATTGGTAAACCAATAAAATATTTCACCATGTTATAACTGGACTTTTCTAATCTGCAAACACCCATCACTCTTAAAGGCTGTCGCCGTGTCGCCTGACCGTGCCACTCCTCAGGGGAGAATAATGAATTGTGACGTTTGAATTGAGAATTGTGAAGTAGGAAACGGCCGTTTCCCCTCCGCTGTAGACGGCGTCTCGCCTATTACGATATACTCCTCCTCTTCGGCGTCCCGCCACATTCCCCCTTCCCAATCTACCTGTAATAGCTTCCCAAACACGTCAAAAATCAGGCAGCTTATTCACACTGGATAGTCGCGACGAGATGCGGTCAGAGACCGAAGAAGAAGCGGGACGCCTGCCACAGCACTATTGGTAGGTTCGTACGCCCACGCACAAACCCACCAACCAAAACTGCGCACACCCGCTCTCGCAATTCGCACAAATGAGCTATAATATGCGACATGGCTTTTAAACCACCCGAAAACGTACAAGAAATCCTAAAAAAGCTGCCCACCAAATCTGGCGTCTACCTGCACAAAGACAAATACGGCACCATCATCTATGTGGGCAAAGCAATCAACCTGCGCAGCCGCGTGCGCTCCTACTTTGCCAAAAACGTAGACTCCATCAAAACAGACCGCCTGCGCCACCAAATCGCCGACATCGAAATCATCACCACAAAATCCGAGCTTGAGGCACTACTGCTCGAAAACACGCTCATCAAAAAGCACAAACCCCGCTACAACATTCGCCTCAAAGACGACAAGCGGTACCCCTACATCAAAGTCCACTGGAAAGATGATTATCCCAAAGTGACCGTCACCCGCCGCATGGAGCGGGATGGGTCGCGCTACTTTGGTCCCTACACCTCCGTCTGGGCAGTCCATCAAACGCTGGACATGCTGCGAAAAATCTTCCCCTACCTCACCTGTGACCGCATCATCAACGGGCAAGATGAGCGTGCCTGCCTTTACTACGACATCAAGCTGTGCAACGGCCCCTGCATCGGTGCCGTCAACAAACAGCAATACCGCGCCATGATTCAAGAGCTGATGGATTTCCTCAACGGTAAATCCGAGTACATCGTCAAAAACATTGAGAAACAGATGCACGCTGCTGCCGAAAATCTACAATTTGAAAAAGCGGTCGAGTACCGCGATCAGCTGAAAGCGATCACCAAAATCGTTGCCAAACAGCGCGTCATCTCCGCCGCCAATGCAGACCAAGACGTGATCGCCTTTGCCCGCGAAAAAGGGGATGCATGTGTACAAATCTTCTTCATCCGTTACGGCAAGCTAATTGGGCGTGAATATTTCATGCTCGAAGGCACAGAGGGTGAAACCGACGGCGACATTCTCGAAGATTTCATGACCCAGTTCTATGACGATGCGGCACACATTCCCAAGGAAGTGCTGCTGCCGCATGAAGTATCAGAAGCGTTGGTGATTGAAGAGTGGCTGCGGCAAAAGCGCAGCACCAAAGTCACCATTCAAGTCCCACGTCGAGGCAAGAAAAAAGAACTGGTAGAAATGGCCGCCACCAACGCACAAGATACGCTGGCAACCATACGGCAACAATGGGCAGCAGACCGCTCCAAACATGTAGAAGCAATGGCCGAACTGCAAGAAGCACTCAACCTGCCCACCCCGCCATCCCGCATCGAATGTTACGACATCAGCCACACACAAGGCGCACAAACGGTCGGCTCGATGGTCATTTTTGTGCAAGGCGCACCTAAAAAAAGCGACTATCGTCGTTTCAATATCCGCACCGTCACCAACGACGATTACGGCGCGATGAAAGAAGTGCTCACACGCCGGTTCCAACGGTACAAAGACTCACTCGCTGGTGAACTGCATGATCCCAAAGAGATTGGCAAAAAGCGCAAAGACACAGCGTGGTCACTGCTGCCTGACTTGCTAATTGTGGATGGTGGCAAAGGTCAATTGTCGATGGCAGTTGACGTGCTGAAGGAGTTTGGGCTAGAAAACGAAGTCCCCTTAACAGGTTTAGCAAAACGGGAGGAA
>JAAETJ010000434.1 GCA_024228495.1 bacterium
AGGTTGCTTCAGGAATAGTGACTATGCTCATGCCTATTGTCGAATATCCAGCTATTTGCAAACCATGGCTAATAAGGGGCACAATCCTCTCATCGCGATTCAGATGGTTCTAGCTGGGGAGATAGGGGGTGAGTAGTTACATTGTAAGAAGGGTATTATGGATACGCCAGTGATGCCCAAACCTTTATTTTGATTTGAGGATTAAATGGAAGAGAAATATGGAATTTTAGTAACTTGCGAAGTTGATGATAATGGTGATGTTACAGTGACTTATGATGATGTAAAGTTAGTTCAGGATAATACATGGCTTTATCAAGGTGTCATTACTAGTCATACCATTAAGAAAGACAAACTTAATGAAAGACCAGATTATGGCCTTCAGGAAGAGGTACGAGAACGAGGAAAAATCCCTCTTAGTTTTGGAATGGGTTCTAATTTATTAGCGTTGATTCAATCAAGACTATTGTAGCTTTCATACATTCCTTAGCCCCCCGAGTGGGGGCTTTTTTTTGCCTGCGATTTGTGGGTATGAACATCTCGCCCGCTCACGCCTTATGTAAACCCCTTTTTACCTCCTAAATCTGCCCTAATTTTATCCGTATAATTAGTTCCGGTATTTGGCACATTTTGTGGCTATGATTTTTTCGTGGATTTCTTTGTTTTTCGAGTCCCTTCATTTAGGTTTCAGGGTATAAGCGCGCGTGCCTTGATTTCCGGTGCGGGTATTTTTGCCTGAGGTTTTCTTGCAAAAATATTTCTCGGCCACTTTATTAAAATCATCCTTGGCTTTGTTCTTGAGAAGTAAAACGTCGTCAAAATGCGAACGAGTTTTTCCTTTCGCAAGATCAAGGTGAACTTGCGTGAGGGGATCAATATCATCCATGATTACATCTCCATATTGTAGGTTTGGGTTTGGTTTAGGCGTTGTTCAAACTCGGGCTCGAATTTGAGGATTTGATCATCCGGCAGCTTCTTGAAGACGGCACGGCGCACATCCTCAATGTCTTGTGTATTTTGCTCTTTGGCTTGGCTGAGTTGGTCTTGTAGGGGTTGCCGTTCGTCCAGTTGCCGCAGGATTAGATCATCTTTTTCAGCCTGCATTTCGCGGAAAGATTGCAGGGCTTCCATTTCATTTTGCTGTCTGATTTCCCGGTGCTTGCCGGAAATTCGATGCCAAAGCCCTGTTAGACCTCTGGTAAAGCGGGCTTGGCGTTCTTGGGCCTCGACGAACCTCCTTTGTTCATGATCTTGGTTAAGGCGATCACGCATCTGCGTGTGCCTGTTAGTCATGGCCTGTTTTTGGGCATAGATAGGCGCGAAAGTTTGCTCATGCTTTCTATTCAGAATATCGACAAAATCTTTGATGCGTTGAGCCAGCTTCTGGCCGATGTTTGATTTGATGTCATCCACAGAAGGCAAATCCTTGGGATCACCCAGCTTGTTTTGTAACTCCTTTCTTTTGAAAGATGTCCATCTGGACAATGAAAACACTTCACCGCGCCAGTCCACAGCGACAAAGCCGCGTCTATCGCCCCATGCCAGATAAAACCCGCGTTCCTTTAAGGCTTGCTCAAAAGCAGGTTTGTTATCAGAGTGTTCGAAGCAATCTGTAAGAGCCTGCTTGATCAGCCGTGGATCATCGCCAAGGCGCTTGGCTTGCTGCCATTGCTCCAAAGAGAAGTTCAAAGGATTACGAAGTTCCCGATCTATAAAACCTTGCGGCAGTTTCCAGCCATGTTCTAAAAACAGGTCAATGGAGATATCCATGCACTTGTTTTTGTAGAATGGAAGGTTAATAGCCTTCATCTCATCGACATTGATCCGTGAAAACACGGCATGGCAATGGCGGCGCCCTTCCTTTTCATGGAAGACCATTACATAGGGTTGGTTCTCAAGCCCGTTCTTGGCAGCAATGCGGGAAACCGCATCCTCGAAATCCTCTATGGATGCGCTGGCATCTTGAGGCGGGTTGAGAGAAACAGAGAATAAGGGCTGGGTACACTTTGTACCACGGGCCACAGCTTCCATTTCGGCCAGAGCGCCTTCTACGGTTTCGCCTATAAGGCCATTAATGGCATGGATTTCCACGCGTTCATTGTCATGGGTATTGAGCAAGTGGCGGGCGAGTTCTCTGGCATTTCCCCTTTGATTGGCCTTGATAATCACAGGCCAAGGGCTTTCAGTATCTGGGTTTTAATTTCCCGAATATCGGCGCAAGCTTCAACGATCACCGCCTCGATTTCTGGCGTCAGGATCAGTGAACCACTATTGGCGGCCTTGGCAATTTGGTTGAGGTTACTGGCAAGGCGCATCTGGCCCAGCTTGCCCAAGGCTTCGCTTAAGGCCCTGTGATCTTTGACCGGAAACTTGCTGCGTGTCCGGCGGGGTGTGACATCATCGGCAAACAGGCGAATACGGATATGATCACTCATTGAGCGACCAGCCGCATCTTTCTCCAGTCTCTCGCGTTCTTCCGGCTTTAAACGCAGGCTGATAGTCATGCTCTTAAATGGTGGTTGTTCATCTGACATATGGCATCTCCTTATGCACGAGCATACGAAAACGCCCCTTGCTTCGTGGGAAACAAGGGGCGCTCAGATATGCAGGGTTGAAACAAAAATGCAGGGATAAAACCCTGCATTTTGATAGTTAATTATTGATCGTTACGGTGGGGATTCAGGTTTGTTGAAAGCCGCTTTGATCGAAGAAGTAGTATTGGTGGAAATGTGCGGTTTATCCGCATCCTGATAGTACGGTGCATAGCGGCCTAGATAGTCATTCCATTCCTCAAGGGTTTCTAAAATATGGTTTGAACTTTCACTCACCGTCTCCGCCATGAACAAAGCCCCCAATCTGGGGGCTTTTTTGTAGTGATGGATAAGCATGATGACAACCCTGCTCAAAAACTTCTAGGAATGCAGCGTAATAACTCTGTTTGAGCTGGATTTGCAATACTGAGGTTTTTGTAAAAACTCCATAAAGTCATCGGAGCTGATTGGTTTGCTCAACAGAAAACCCTGGATTTCGTCGCAGTAAAACTCATCGAGCTGATCGAGTTGCTGCTGTTCCTCGACACCTTCGGCAATGACTTTTAGCCCGAGTGAGTGCGCCATTGAGATAAG
>JAAETJ010000435.1 GCA_024228495.1 bacterium
GCAACCTTGCAGCTATCATTGCAACATCACATTAAGCATTTCCGCTGCTTGCAGGAAAACATTGACCAATTGCTATCAGAAATAGCGCTTCTTTTGGCGCAAACTCAAGGTGCCTTTTTAACCAGCATCAAGGGTGTCGGTATCGTTTTGGCAGCCGGAGTGAGTTCTGAAATCGGCAATCCCTTTGAGCAAAAACCATTAAACAATCTGACCTCTTATTCCGGAATTATACCGCGGGTCAAACAATCCGGCGGTATTGAAGGTCACACCCATACCGGACGCGTCAGCAAACGAAGCAACCATCTGCTTAAAGATTACGTCGTACAATCAGCTCTTCAGATGGGACTTCGTGGCCCGGAACCGCTGTTACAAGATTACAAACGCCGGGAGGCGGCGGGTCAACACGCTGACTTTGGTATTGGCCGACGCTTTTTACGTATGGCTATGTGTTTGATGCGAAGCTCGCAAGTTTATCTGCCACCGACACTTCGCAGCCCTAAGACCCAAATGCAAGAACGCGCTGGCTATTACCTGACGACGTGGCCGCTTCTGCGTGACAAGTGGAAAAAGGCCCACGCGCATCAAGCCGCCTTTGCCAAGGATCAGCCCCTTGGCCAATGGCGCCAAGTTGTACAGGAGCTCTATGATATAAAACTAAAACTATAAGCCCGAGCAATAAAACTGGATTTGGCCTCAACAGTCATAGGTTTTTGTCGCTTTGGCGGACAGGATGGCTAACATGATTTCTGCCGCAGTGCTCCACAGATAGATGGATGTCATTGACGGCTATGGCA
>JAAETJ010000436.1 GCA_024228495.1 bacterium
CAGATCAGCCTGGCCTGTTGCACACCACGCCTGCACCTGAGTTAAGCGGGTGCCCCGATACAGATCGTAGCGGTCTTGCTCATGTTCTTGCCATCGTTGTGCGGCTTCGGTTAGCTGTCGATGAATGCGCAGCCCCTCGCGGTTGCTGTCCAGCCACGTTTGCAGCGTCGGCCATTCACGGATCAACGCTTCATGCGCAACTTCAGCCCCCTCATCCCCAGTTGTTACCAGTCGGGCATCCGCCAACGTTTTGATTACCGCTTCTACATCTTGCGTTGTTTCATTTTGTGGAATCAGTTCCGCCAACGTGGCGCGGCGGCGCGTGTCTTGCGTGCCTTCCCCCAATTCAGTCAGGCGCAGAAAAATGGTGCGTGCCAATTTTTGTTGGGTAAGGTCAAACTGTTGGTAAACCGTTTCCGCCGTGCGCGCAATTGCACCATGCACACCACCCGCCTCCTGGTACCCAGCCAGCGTCAGGCGGCTGCCATCCCGTCGCTGCCACGTTTCCAGCAAGGCATGGGAAAGCAAGGGCAATGCACCCGGTTCCGGCATTTGCGTTTCGGTAGCCCCCACATCGCGCAAAAACAGGTCAACCAATCCCGTTTCAAACGTCAATCCAGCTTGAGCAGCCGGTTCCTCAATTGCGGTACGCAGCTGCGCCACATTCATTGCCGGAATGATTTTTTGCCGTTGTTCCAGCAAGGTGTGCAGCCCGTCAAATTTCAAGCAATGGTGGTAAAAATCTGCACGTAGGGTGAGTACAAGGTGCAGGTATGGAGTTGGTTGGTTGATGGCGGTGAGGAGGTTGTTGACAAAGGCAGTTTTTTCAACATCATCGCGCACCAGCGTGAACAGCTCTTCAAATTGATCCACAACCAGCAGCAAATGGTTCCGGTTTTCACGTTCCAAATATTTGCGTAAATGTAGGTGCAGGCTTTCTGCATCAACAGCGAGGTCTTGCTTGATGGTTTTGGTGAGGGTGACGGTTTCAAGCCCTTTTGTGAGCGCATGTGCCAGCTCTTCCAGCGGCGTGGCGGTAGGCGTGATGGTAATGGTTGTCCACGATTCACACCCGTCAGGCAGCCGCACATCCGCAGGCAGCCGCTTCACCCCTTTCAACGCAGGCAGCACCCCCGCCCGCACCACCGATGATTTTCCACTACCAGACGCGCCCACAACGGCAAGAAAATGATGGTCACGCAAATGGGCAATCAGGTCAGCGGTGAGATCATCACGTCCAAAAAACAGCCCCGTGTCTGCCTCATCAAAATAAGCCAACCCCTTAAATGGAGATGGCTCATTCGGTTTTTCTTGCCCGATGAAGGCGTACCAATTTGTGTAAGGGCTGCGGCGGCTGCATCGTGCAACCAGCTTCGGCAGCAAGTTGCGCCTTTGGCACGTCTCAGCCAATTCACGTGCAAACCCCTCTTTGCCGGGTTCACCAATCGTTTCGTGGTCAATGCCAATATCCTGGCAAATCGTTTTTAGCGCATCCAGGTTAAAGGCATGGATTAGCGCTTGTCGC
>JAAETJ010000437.1 GCA_024228495.1 bacterium
CATGCAAACTTCACCACAGGCATGAAGCTTGCGGATGGGGTAAATTCCCCGTCCTGCTAAGATATGTAGGGTGCGTTACGCGCCTTTCGCGAAGGAGCTACCAGTTTGCATGGCAACAGCAACGGCGCTAACACACCCTCACATGCGGCACTGTCGTCAGACGGTAGCAGCGTGCCCCTCTTGCTCCCTCTCCTCTAGGGGAGAGGGCTGGGGTGAGGGGGTTAGTCTCGCGATTGTTTTCAATCTGCGATACACAACAAGCTGATAGTCGCTTGGTTTCCCGCCAGAGCCTGTCCTCGGACTTGTTCCGTGGGCGGGAATGACATTTTTTTTGGGGGTTGGTGCGGGCAATCAAATTGTTGGACTAGAGTGTGGCCCGAACTACTTCGTTCATACCAATACAATAATGTTCTTTAACGTGGGGATGTCTATTCTCTTACCGTTTCGTTCAAATTGATATTAGCTGAGGCTATTGTATCGGCTATCCAATCACTTGGATCATATTTTGGTATTGTCCAATTGGCATATGAGGGGTGATGGAGGCCAAAGACAAGAGGGCCTTGATCTACTTTCCAAGCCTTGTATGAATAAGAATAAATTTTGTTTTTTGCAAATAATTCTGGCGGTGCAGCAAGATGCTTCGCGGCAATTTCGCCGGTGGGGACTCCAAAACAGAAAAGAACTTTAGGTGTGAGGTTGTCGATAACCAGCTGGTGAAAGGGCCAGCATTGCTCAATAAGCTTTTTTTCTTCATTCCCCAGATCAGAAGAGCCCTTGGATCGAGGAAAAACCAGATTACTGGATGGTAAGAACCGAAGGTCTAAGCCTAGTTTATTCATAACATGCTGCATGCTTTTTTGAAGCGGAGCCTCGCCCGGCTGATTGCTATTCCATGAAGCATCAAGCCACGTGGAATAGTGCTCGAATGCATTTTTGAGTATGAAGCGAGTGTGACCTCCTACGGTATCGAAAGAATTCTCGTCAGAAGCGCCGATCAAAGGTGGTTCGCCGCCCGGATTAAAACCGAGAATATAGATTTCAGCGGGTGCATTCCAAGCAGCTCTACCAGAATAAAAAACATTACCAGACTTGAAACGCAGTTCAGAAGGGATGCATTTCGCTAATTCTTCGATCATTTTGAACTCTTCTTATTTTAAATTTATGGAAATAGAGACTTTATTTACTCCGCCGCTACAGGTGTCAGGGTGTACAGGTGGGCGAGTTTGGCCACCGTTTTCAGGTCACCTTCCTCAAGCGCCTTTTCGACAGTTTCCATTTTACGGACATCCTCGATGGAATAATAAGGAGCCCATTCGTGATCGGTTACGATGAGAGAGACTTCAATTTCGGCAACAAAATTATCCTTGCGAAACAGCTTCTTGATGGTTTTTTCACTCATGGCTTTCTCTTTCTGAAATCATCGGACCAGTGTTTTGGGTCTGGTCGGTAAGCTGTTACGAGGACAAGCGGCTCATCCGTTCCTTTTTCAATCCCCCAGACCGCATGCAGTGGATCGTGCGCCGAATGATGCAACAAGAGAACGGTGGGACCGGCATGATAGTCTGGATAGTCTTCCAGCAACTCGGCGGTATCTATGCTTTCCAAAAGTTCATTGGATGATATTCCATTTGTGCGCAAGCGGTCAAATGCGTGGGTAGACACATGGATTTTATCCGCTTTGGCTAGCTCCTTTATTTTATCAAGTAGCTCCATCACTCCGCCGCCTTGGCTTTTGGTATCCGTTTTTTGCGAGGCTTCGTCACCTTGTTAGCTTTCTGCTTCGGGCTAGCCTTTCCACTCGCTTTCTTCACAACCACTTTACCACTCGCCACCTTGCCACTAGTGGCTTTCCCCGCTCGCTTGTTCAGCAGGGCTTGCAGATATTGCCCGGTATAGCTCGCCTTCACCTTCGCGACTTCTTCCGGCGTGCCTGTCGCCACCACCTTGCCGCCTTTGTCGCCGCCCTCGGGGCCCAGGTCGATGATCCAGTCGGCGGTTTTGATGACTTCGAGATTATGTTCGATGACCACCACCGTGTTGCCGGTCTCGACCAGTTCGTGCAGCACTTCCAGTAGCTTGGCGACGTCGTGGAAATGCAGGCCGGTGGTTGGCTCATCCAAAATATACATCGTTCGGCCAGTGGCACGTTTGGCGAGTTCTTTGGATAGTTTGACCCGTTGCGCTTCGCCCCCCGACAGGGTATTGGCGCGCTGGCCGATATGGATATAGCCAAGGCCGACGCGCTCTAATGTCACCAGCTTGTCGCGGATGGCGGGGACGGCCTTGAAGAAACGCGCCCCTTCTTCCACCGTCATGTCGAGTACATCCGCGATTGACTTGTTTTTGAATTTAATCTCCAGGGTTTCGCGGTTGTAGCGTTTGCCCTTGCACTGATCGCAGGTGACGAACACGTCGGGTAGGAAATGCATTTCGATCTTGATGACGCCATCGCCCTGACACGCTTCGCAGCGCCCGCCCTTGACATTGAACGAGAAGCGCCCTGGCTTGTATCCGCGCGCGCGCGCTTCGGGTAGATTGGTGTACCATTCGCGGATCGGTGTGAAGGCCCCGGTGTAAGTGGCCGGGTTGGAGCGCGGTGTGCGGCCAATCGGCGATTGGTCAATATCGATGATTTTGTCGAGATGTTCCAGGCCCTGCAAGCTGTCATAGGGGGCGGGGACATTGTGGTTATTGTTGAAATGGCGAGCCATAGCTTTATACAGTGTTTCGATCAGCAAGGTGGACTTGCCGCCCCCTGACACGCCGGTGACGCAGGTGAAGGTACCAAGCGGGATTTGCGCGTCGACATTTTGCAGATTATTGCCAGAGGCCCCCTTGATCGACACCATTCGGGTCTTGCGGGGTTTGCGCCGCTTGGATGGTAGCGGCACCTCTAGCGTGCCGGTCAGATATTGGCCTGTCAGGCTGTTTTTGTCTTTTAGAAGATGCGCGGGCGTGCCTTGCGAGACAATTTCGCCGCCATGAATACCGGCCCCTGGGCCAATATCAACGACATGATCGGCGGTCATGATGGCATCCTCATCATGCTCGACGACGATCACCGTATTGCCAAGATCGCGTAGGTGACGAAGGGTTTCCAGCAGGCGGGCATTGTCGCGTTGATGCAGGCCGATGCTTGGTTCATCCAAGACATAAAGCACGCCAGTGAGCCCCGAACCGATCTGGCTGGCGAGACGAATACGCTGGCTTTCGCCCCCCGATAAAGTGCCTGAATTGCGCGACAGGGACAGATAGTCGAGCCCCACATCATTCAAGAATTTCAGCCGGTCGGAAATTTCCTTGAGGATACGCACCGCGATTTCGTTCTGCTTGTCGGTGAGGGCGCCGGGCAGGGCCTTGAACCATTTGCCCGCGTCGCGGATCGACATCTGGGTGATATTGCTGATGTGCAGATCGTTAATCTTGACGACCAGCGCTTGTTCCTTGAGGCGGTAACCATCGCACGAGTGGCACTTGCGCCGCGACTGAAAACGTCCCAGCTCTTCGCGGATGCCCATGCTGTCAGTTTCGCGCCAGCGTCGCTCGATGATATTGACGACGCCTTCAAACGGCCGCTTGACCTTGCGGGCCTGCAAGCCATCGTCAAAGGTAAAGTTGATCATGGTTTTGCCGGATCCGAACAAGAGAGCGTCTTGCACCTTTTTGGGTAGCTCGCGCCAAGGGGTACTCATCTTGACATTATAATGCTTGCTGATCGCCTGTAGCATCTGGCGATAGATCGGGGCCATCTGGCCGTAGCGGGCCCAGGGGCTGATGGCACCTTTGTCGAGGCTCTTGTCCTTGTCGGGCACCATCATTTCGGCTTCGAATTTCAACTCGGTGCCAAGACCATCGCAGGTCGGGCAGGCGCCAAACGGATTGTTGAAGGAAAACAGGCGTGGCTCGATCTCATCAATGGTGAAGCCGGAAGCGGGACAGGCGAAACGTGCTGAAAAAATGATCTGCTCGGGAGATTCACCAGCTTGTTCACGCTCCTTGTCGACCAGCTCGACAATGGCCAGGCCATCTGCCAGTTCCAGTGCCGTTTCCATGCTATCAGCCAAACGGGTGGCAATATTTTCGCGCACCACTAATCGGTCAACAACGACCTCGATATTATGTTTGATCTTTTTGTCGAGAGTGGGCACATCGCCGATCTCATAGAGCTGTCCGTCAACCTTGACGCGCTGAAAACCAATCTGCTGCAAGGTCATGAATTCCTTGCGATATTCTCCTTTGCGGCCACGTACGATGGGAGCGAGAAGGTAGAGCCTTGTTTTCTTCGGCAACTCCAGCACCCGGTCAACCATCTGGCTAACCGTCTGGCTTTCGATAGGCAGGCCGGTGGCAGGTGAATAGGGAATGCCAACGCGGGCGAACAACAAGCGCATATAGTCGTAAATCTCGGTGACAGTGCCAACCGTTGAGCGTGGATTGCGGCTGGTGGTTTTTTGCTCGATAGAGATGGCGGGCGAGAGACCATCAATGGCGTCCACATCAGGTTTTTGCATCATTTCCAGGAACTGGCGGGCGTAGGCGGACAGGCTTTCCACATAGCGGCGCTGGCCCTCGGCATAGATGGTGTCAAAGGCCAGCGAGCTTTTGCCGGACCCTGACAGGCCGGTGATTACCACCAGTTTATCACGTGGCAGCTCCAGCGAGATATTTTTCAAATTGTGTTCGCGTGCCCCTTGCACGGAAATGGTTTTTTTCATGATGAGGCTTGTCTCCGTGCCAGATGATCATCCCGATTGAGCGTAAAGTAGCGATGTGCAAGGTCCTGGTGAAGAGTGTTTTTGTTCAATGTCAGGCCCAGTTTATCAGTGACACTAATGGAACGAGGGTTATACGGGAGGGCTACTGCGCAGATTTCTCGAAGCCCAACGCTTGTGAAGGCGTGCTCAAGCAACCGTTCTGCTGCTTTTGTTGCATAGCCTTTGCCCCATTGATCCCGTTGTGAATGATAGCCGATTTCGATGTCGTTTGTGACATCCAGGGGCTGTAACGGGAGTACCCCGATGAGGGTATTTTTATCCTTTTTTGAAAATATCAACCACCAGCCAAGGACCCATTTGTTCATTTTCACACTGTTGCGAATTCCGTAGCGCAACAGTCTCCATGACATGCGTTTTTTGTACCAGAAAATGATTATTGGATCTCTTAGAATATGGCTGATAAAGCGGGCATCAGTGGAGCTAAACGGGCGACTATACAGGCGCTCGCTTTGTAGGGTCAGGGCTTCATTTGTGAACATTTTACGCGTATTCTCCTTGCCAGTCTGGCGGCAGCGTGGTAGGAACAATAAGTGAACAAGTAATTCCATGCAAGTGACAAACGTGCAATATCAGGGGATTAACTGTGGATAGGCACGAAATCTCAAGGGAATGTATTGTCAGGCCCCAAAGCCGTCAATATGCAAGATGAGACTTGAATGAGGTGATTCTCACCCCAAGACCTTCGTCCTCGTGGATCGAAGGCGCAAAACAGACGGTCCAGCAAGGATCGACAAGGAGGCAGTTATGGCCGGAAGTATCAATAAGGTGACTTTGATTGGCAATCTTGGTGCTGATCCCGAAATCAAGCACACCCAGGACGGACGTCCCATCGCTAATTTGAGTGTCGCGACGACGGAGACCTGGCGCGACAAGTCATCGGGCGAAAAACGTGAGAAAACCGAATGGCACCGGGTGGTGATTTTTTCGGAAGGTCTTTGTAGGGTCGTTGAGCAATATCTGAAAAAAGGTTCAAAAGTTTATTTGGAAGGATCGCTGCAGACCCGTAAATGGCAAGATCAGAGCGGCCAGGATAAATACACGACCGAAGTCGTGTTGCAGAATTTTGGCGGCACACTTGTCATGCTCGATACGCGCCAGGGCGCTGGCATGAGTGATAGTGCCGGCGGCGGCTATGGTGGAAATGATCAGTATTCTGGTGGTGGCCAAGGTGATTCTGGCAGCGGTCAGAGCAATCAAACTGGATCTGGCGGCCCGTCTGCCCCATCAGGCGGTTCGTTTGAAAAAGAATTGGATGATGAAATCCCGTTCTAGAGAAATCAATTTCGATCGGCAATCAATAGCGGTGGATCAATCCTGATCCACCGTTTTGCTTTGCAAGGAGGGCCTGTGGCACAAGCCAGCAAAATTGTAGCACCCGTCAAGATAACAGCAGAAAAAAAAGCCACGCTGATTTCCAGCCTGGTTGCCTTGATGCTGGTGATCATCAAGACGGCTGCTGGCTTGCTATCAGGATCGGTTGCCGTGCTGGCCAGCGCCATTGACAGTGCGCTTGATCTGGCGGTGTCCGCGTTCAACTATTTCGCCATCTCACGCTCGGAAAAACCGGCCAGTGACCGGTTCAATTACGGGCTAGGTAAAATCGAAGGACTGGCCGCGACCATTGAAGGCACCGTCATTATCATGTCGGGCCTGTTCATCCTGAATAAAGCCATCGTCAAAGCCATGCTTGGTGGTGGTACCACTCATCTGGAAATATCTATGGGGGTGATGCTGTTTTCTCTGGTTGTCACCGCTCTGCTGGTGATTTATCTGACGCGCACCGCCAAGGCCACCAATAATCTGGTAGTGAAGGCTGATGCCATGCACTACAAAACCGACCTGTTTGCAAATCTTGGCGTGCTGGTTTCGCTGGTGCTGGTGAAAATGACTGGCAATCACCTGATCGATGTGTTCGTGGGGGCGGTCATCGCTATCTATATCATTTACTCGGCCTATGAAATTTTGCGCGAAGGGGTACTCAACTTGCTGGACGTGGCGCTTGCCGAAGAGATGGTTGAGCAGATTAAAGGCATTATCAATAGGGAGCAAGATGTCAGCAGCTATCATTTCCTGCGCACTCGCAAAGCGGGAAACAATCATTTCGTGGAAGCCCATCTAGTTTTTCAGCGCGGAATTTTGTTGGATACCGCCCATGATGCCGCCGATCATATCGAGAGTGAAATCATGGAGCTGGAGGGCAAGGCCAATTGGGTCTTCAATCTGCATCTGGATCCGGTGGATGACTCGGGAGAGGGCCATTAGCACGGGCATGAGCATGGCCAAGATCGTGCGGAAAACTGATCCACGTCGGATTGAGATGTGACCGAGCATTGCACTGCTTGCGTGAAAGCGCTAAATATGGTCTTGAGCAGTTTACGTCATATTTTGTTGAAGGATTTTTCCCTTGTTTGATGCCCGCTCCATATTAGATGGGCTTGTCGTTGGTAGTTCAGAGCAAACCCGCAATGCCATTGCGCCAGACACCAGAGAAGAGCAGAGGTTTTCGTCTTACCTGATCTGTCCGAGCAGCTTGACCTTGACAGTTCGCTGGCCGCCCATATTGATGCGAGCGCTTACGTCATCAAGGCTCGGTAGGCATTGAATATGACCGAGCTTCCTTTTTCGCAATCCAGCGAAAGCAACAAACAACCTATCCTGTCGATTTTGCGCGATGTTCTGGCCGACACCAAAACCATGCTTGAAATTGGCAGCGGTACGGGGCAGCATGCGGTTTTTTTCGCCAAGCAATTGCCCCACCTTATGTGGCAGCCCAGTGAACAAGCGCAAAATATTGACATGCTGTCGCTTAGACTTGAGGCGCATGCCCCTGCAAATGTTCGCAAACCCGTGGTCGTCGATGTCGCCGACGAACCCTGGCGAGTGCAGCCAGTGGACGCGGTTTATGCTGCCAACTGCGCGCACATCATGTCGTGGGGGCATGTCGAAAAAATGTTTCGTGGACTGGACGGAGTGTTGAAACCGGGAGGGCATTTGATCCTGTATGGGCCCTATAAATATGGGGGGAATTTCACCTCCAGCAGCAATGCCCAGTTCGAACAATGGTTGAAGGGAAACGATCCCCTCAGTGGTATTCGCGACTTTGAAAAAGTCGACGAGTTGGCTCGCATGATCGGACTGACATTGCTCGGCGATCACCAAATGCCCACCAATAATCAATGTCTGGTCTGGCAACGAATGTCATAAAGTAACGGGTAACTCTTAGTAGGAACATAATCACACGGGACGTGATACCTATATTAACCCCAATTGATGGATAAACCTCCAATTTCTGCCTGGTCGTGAATTTTATTATCTTGGGATTGGTTCAAAACCTACCGACGCCAGTCGGTAGTAGTTTAGTCTGATTAGTATCTATAACTAAATGGATATGAAAGCGTGGATATCTCTGATTCCACGTTGAGATTTGCTTTTGAGTTCTTTGAAACCATCATGTTTCGTTTACCAGTCGTTTACAACCAACTGATAAACTTGTACTAATTATTGTTTATTTATTTTATTGCGAGGTGATATGGTAAATATTGCAACCGCTGGTATCGGCGAATTATATAATCATATTTTGAACAATGCTCAGATTGATGAGTATGTCGTGGCAAGAGATTCGGCGACGCTTGGCGTCGTTTCTTTTGTCAGCATTGATGCGCCAACAAGAGATATTGTCATGCCCGCCATTGACAATATGAGTAATATTAATCGCAACAAAGCCTGTTTCATGCTGGACGCCAGTCTGCTCAATCTTTTGTGCAAACGAGATATTGTCGATAGCAAGCAAACGATTTGTATTGATGTGCATTTTGGCACTTTGATGAAAACTGCTTTTCGCACGCGCTATCTGGTGGTGCTGGCGGATTTTGTCAAACAATTTGGGGAACGGGTTTTGCTCAATATCACGAGTGTTCCCGGCAATTTCAATACCCTGCGCCTTTGTGATTTGTTGCGCTACCTTATTCCCATACTCGATAATGTTTCCATCGAGGTTTCTGTCGAGAATATTATGGCCCAGGATCTGCCAAAGATTTCTGCAAAATATTTTGTACTCACGGTGAGGGAACTCTCGGCGATCAACGCATCGAAACGCCGAAACACCGTGCTTGGGCGCCTGTCCAAACTGCCAGATCATAACAAGGAAATCATTATCCGAGATTTACCAGAACCTGCGCAAAAGGCCAAATCTGTCCCTTTGACAGATGATGTCTTCTATCTTTAGTAAGACCCTAGAACCCCGCGTCCTTTGGGCGTGGTCAGAGTTCAAAGGCTACGCCTGTTAAACGTCTCAAATGTTACTCGTGAGCTGAGTTGTCCCCACAACATCAGCAAAGGAGTTGCAAATGAGCCGCTTCAGAAGACTATCACATTTGTTTTATCGATGATTGCGGAGAGTCTGGAAATTTGCGCACCGATAGCGCATATTCATCCTTATGGCAAAAATTGATCCTATTCCTCTATCCGGTTTTTCCGATGTGGCACAGCCGCTTATTTCTAGCCATCCGCTGGTTATTGGTGAGCGTGGTCGCGAGCGCACGGGCCGCAACGAAAGCGACGTGGTGACCTATCGCCCCGACCATATGGAGAAATCCGAAGGTGGTGTGAGGCTTGACCTGACCTCCGAGTTCGAGCCAAAGGGAGATCAGCCGACGGCTATTCAGGAACTGGTGGAGGGCCTCGCTACCAAGGAGAAGACGCAGGTTTTGCTGGGTGTGACAGGATCTGGCAAGACCTACACCATGGCTCAGGTGATAGAGCGCACCCAGCGCCCGGCGCTTATTCTGGCCCCCAATAAGACACTGGCTGCGCAGCTCTACGGGGAGTTCAAAAACTTCTTTCCCAATAATGCCGTTGAATATTTCGTTTCTTATTATGACTATTATCAGCCTGAGGCCTATGTGGCTCGCACCGATACCTTCATCGAGAAGGAAAGCTCGGTCAATGAACAGATCGACCGCATGCGCCACGCCGCCACCCGCTCTGTGCTGGAGCGCGATGATGTGATCATTGTCAGTTCGGTGTCGTGTATTTATGGCATCGGCTCGGTGGAGACCTATACCGAAATGACCCTGACCGTCGAGATCGGGGAGGAAATCAAACATGTGGACGTGACGACAGATATAGAATCTGTTGGTCAGCGCGCCCTTATCGGTGAGCTGGTGGCGCTGCACTACCGGCGCAATGATATGTCGTTCGAGCGCGGCAATTTTCGCGTGCGCGGTGACGTCATTGAGCTTTGGCCGCCGCATCTGGAAGATCGTGCCTGGCGCTTTTCCCTGTTTGGCGACGATATAGATGAGATCGTCGAGTTTGATCCCCTCACCGGGGAGAAAGTTCGCGATCTGGAACGCTTGAAAATCTATGCGAACTCCCATTATGTGACGCCGCGCCCCACCTTGCATCAGGCGATGGAGGGCATCAAGGTTGAGCTTAAACAGCGCCTTACTGAATTGGAAAATGCCGGTCGCTTGCTGGAATATCAGCGCCTCGAGCAGCGCGTCACCTTTGATCTGGAGATGATGGCTGCCTCTGGTGCCTGTGCTGGTATCGAAAACTATTCGCGCTATCTGACCGGGCGCAATCCCGGCGATCCACCGCCGACTTTGTTCGAATATCTGCCGGAAAACGCGCTGGTATTCATCGATGAGAGCCATGTCACCATCGGTCAGCTGGGGGCTATGTTCCGGGGTGACTTCAAGCGCAAATCAACCCTCGCCGATTTTGGTTTCCGCCTGCCCAGCTGCATGGATAACCGTCCGCTGCGCTTCGAGGAATGGGACATTATGCGTCCCTCGACAATCTGCGTATCGGCGACCCCCGGGTCGTGGGAGATGAACGAGACGCAAGGCGTGTTTGCTGAGCAGGTCATTCGGCCAACCGGCCTCACCGATCCAGATATCGATATCAGACCGGCGGGGACGCAGGTTGATGATTTGCTGGATGAGGTCAAACAGGTAGCCGCCAAGGGCCTGCGCGTGCTGGTCACCACCCTGACCAAGCGCATGTCCGAAGACCTGACCGAATATTTTCACGAGCAGGGGGTACGGGTGCGCTATATGCACAGCGATATCGACACGCTGGAGCGTATCGAAATACTGCGCGATCTGAGGCTCGGTGCCTTTGATGTGCTAATCGGTATCAACCTGTTGCGCGAGGGCCTGGATATTCCTGAATGTGCACTGGTGGCCATTCTGGACGCCGACAAGGAGGGGTTTTTACGCTCGGAAACAAGTCTCGTGCAGACCATTGGCCGCGCGGCTCGGAATGTTGAGGGCCGGGTCATTCTTTATGCTGACAAGATCACCGGCTCCATGCAACGCGCCATCGATGAAACCGCCCGCCGCCGCGACAAGCAAGAAGCTTATAATAAGGAAAACGATATTACGCCCGAAAGTATCAAAAAGAATATTGGCGATATTCTGGATGGCGTTTATGAGCAGGATCACATCACGGCGGATATGGGCGCGGGCTTTTCAGATGGCGGGCAGGCCCCACTGGTGGGTCATAACCTTGAAGCAGTGCTCGGCGACATGGATAAACGCATGAAAGAGCTGGCCTCCGATCTGGAGTTTGAAGAAGCGGCTAGATTACGCGACGAAATCAAGCGCTTGCGCGACGTGGAACTTGCAGTCGCCGACGACCCGCTGGCAAGGCAATCCGCGATCGAAGACAAAAGCACAAAGCCGCGCTCAGAAGGCGGCCGGGCAGGCACGCGGACGTATAAAGGCAAGAGCAAGAAGGCGCGGCGGTGATGGGGCTGAATGACCTCGCCGGTCGGCAAGCTTGTGCCGATCAGGTGACTTTTTGCGATGATAACAAGGCGGTGATCCGTCCCTCAGATATTTCCTGATCGTATTGCGAGACAAACCCGTGCTGCGGCTGACTGACCGGATGCCCTCACCATCACGCAAAATTAAACGACGTATCTTTGCAGCACTTTCCATCAATATCACCCGTCTCTCCCCGCGCCAAAAACGCGGATAATACCAGAACAGGTGGGTCAATTTTAAACGCCAATTACCCACCAAAGTGGGTCAGTTTTGCATGCCAATTAACAAGCACATGCGATGGATAGCGACGAAGCCGTCACCGTCATGGCGCAGCATCTCTTGCGCCCGGGCAAGGACGCGATCTTTGAAAAAGCCGAAGTGCAGTTGATGGATAAGTTGATGGCGACCAGAGGCGTGCTGGGCTATCAGATATTGAAGCGCATTGGTTTTTCGACGCTCGGCAGCGGTCATGCGACGACTGAGAGCATGATGGCCGATATGATTTCACCTTCTGGTCAAAACCTCAAACGCACCGCCGAAGTCTGGGAAGGCTATACGGTGCTGGCGTAATATCTGGTGATGGTGGAATTTGACAGTCTGCAGGCGGCGCAACGCGGCATGCCTCATGTCAATGTCAATCCAGAAATGCTGTTTATCCATGGTCCAAAAGTGTTCGATAATCTCTTGCGCCTGCCCAGTGTCTATATTTCTGGCTCCATGTTCGCGGAGCATACCTATCGCGAAGTTTTGCAGGGGAACAAGAAATGAGGGCCTTGCCTTTGCATTTTCCCGTTGATTGGGTAAGACTATCGGACGCCAATCTGGGAGAGAGCGATGCAAAAACTGGCACTATTGATTTTATTGCTGTTCACGACGGTCGGCATGACGAGCCCACAAAAGGCCAGCCCTGATGTTGAAATGGGGCTTGAGCGCGCCTTGGCGGAGTTTCGCGACGTCTCATTGAAGCGAGATGTTGCGGGGATCATGTCTTTTTACCACCCCGGCCTGTTCACCCATATGCCAAAAGAACAGGTGAGCAAGGCGATGTCAAAAGCCTTTGCAGATGGGCAGACGCCGACATTAGCAAGTATGGAATTTCACTATCTCAACCCTGTTCGCCCCTATAGCAGGGGGCATAGTGCGCTGATCGGCACATTGACTAGCATGACGATGCAACGGCCAGGTGATGTGACGCCGGAAATCGATGCGCTCATGATCGGTTTGATCAAGAGGCGGATGGGCGACGAGGTTTCAATCACAGTGGATGAAAAAAAGGATGTCATTTTGATCGGCAAAAAGTCCTGGCTGCTGGCGATCAATGAAGGCGGTGCAGGTTGGAAGTTCATCGAGAAAAAGCGTATCGGTTTCTTTATTGAAAACAACCTGCTTTCGGATGAGATCAAGGCTATGCTGAATTAGGAATTAAATCTTCTGCAGCACGTAAAAAATCACAAAAGCCAGCGTCGCGGCAACAGGCAGGGTGATCAGCCATGCCAAAATGATCTGGCGGATCATTTGCCAATGGGCCGAGCGGTTGGCAATGCCGATACCAAACAGGCCGCCGACCGAGCAATGGGTGGTGGAGACGCCCCAGCCAAAAACAGCGGAACCAGTAACAAGGATGGAGGTCACCAGATTGGCGGTGAAGCCTTGCCCCGCATTCATATCGGCGATTTTGTGGGCCAGTGTATCGGCGATGCGGCCAGCGGCCAGATAGCCACCCAGCGCCATCGACAGGCCAACCAGCGCAACTCCCCAGACAAGGCTCACCGGATCAGACAAGGCGACAACGCCAGCACCCACCAGTAGACCTGCAATTTTTGCGGTATCTTGCAAACCACGTGCGAAACCAACGGTGCCAGCGGTCAGAAAATGCAAACCATTGACGATTTTTTCGGCGCTGATGCCGATCATCTGGCCTTGATAGCGCTGGCGGCAATGAGGCTCATCGCCCATCATAACGCGCAGGCCCGTGGGGATCATGTGTTCACCGCACAGCGAATGCATGGACAAGGTGCCATCTTTATTCACAACAGGATGCAGGGGCGGCATATTGATCGCCACGACATGTTCGCTTTGCGCAATGCAGACGCATGTCTCGCGGTGGATGCCAAGTTTTTTGCGTGTGGTGGTGAAGAGATAATAGAGCGAAAGCGTTAGCACGAGAGCCAACAGTGGGGCGATCAGCAAAGGCAGCGCAAAACGCGATCCCAGTAATATGAGCTCGACACCGCCCGGTGCAATCAGACCCGCGCCCACCAGCCCACCGACAATCGCATGCGTGGTGGAGATGGGAAACCCCAGCTTCGTGGCCAGAAAAACCGTGCTAGCGGCGGCCAATGTCACCGAAAGCAAAAAATCAGGGTCGGCCATCACATCGGCGCCCACCAGCCCCTTGCCGCTAAAAGCCTTGATCAGCGCCGTACCCAGCAACAGGGCGGCGACTGATCCGGCCAATGTTGTCACCATGGCCCAGGTGATAGCGGTTTTGTAATTGGTGGTGCGGCTGGCAAACAGTGTCGCAACGCCCTTGAAATTATCGTTTGCCCCATTGGAAAAAGCCAGCCAGGCAACAGCGAGCAGCATAAGGACGAGCGAAATTGTCAAGGCGGATCTCCCTTTTTGAGGGTTGTGTCTTGTGATGAGTTTTCATGACCAGCGATTGTTCTCAGCGTAAGCTAGCATAAATTGGCTATTTAAGCTCCTGACATTGCAATCACATTTTCGAGAGCTATTTCAGATTGACTTGAAAAACCCTCATTCCCATGTCTTCAATTATGCACATTGTTGTGAGTGGTAATATGTCAACAAGTGCGCTAAGAGTTGCGCCGAAGTTTAAATTTCCCAAATATCGGGTTTGTAGCGAGGACTATTATGCAAAAATTATTTTCAACTTTTTCAATGCTCATGCTTGTGGCATTTGCTTCCCTGTCGGGAGCCGTCGCTGGTGAGCTGAAAATAAAAGACATCAAAAAGGGCGATGGGGCGGTAGCTGTTATTGGACACAAGGTTTCTGTTCATTATACGGGGTGGCTTCTGGACGGCAAAAAGTTTGATTCAAGTCTGGATCGCGGTAAGCCCTTTCGCTTTACACCCGGTCAGGGGCGCGTTATCCAGGGTTGGGAAAAAGGCGTTTTGGGCATGAAGGTTGGTGGTAAGCGTGAGCTGATCATTCCTCCCGAACTTGGCTATGGCAAGCGCGGTGCGGGTGCCGCTATTCCTCCCGATGCGACATTGAAATTTGAAATTTCACTGCTCAAGGTGGAAGCACCAAAATATAAAAATATCAGCAATAGCCGGCTCAAGGATGAGCTTAAAAAGGGTACGGTCATTTATGATATACGCCGCCCCGAAGAGTGGAAGAAAACCGGTATCATTAAAGGTAGCCGCCTTTTGACGTTCTTTGACGAGCAGGGGCGGATCAATCCTGATTTTCAGGACAAATTCGCCAAGCGGGTAAAGAAAACTGATGATGTTATTTTTATCTGTCACGTCGGCAACCGGACCAACGCCATATCGAATTTTCTTGCGGAGCGCGCTGGCTATAAAGGCGTCATGAATGTTACCAAGGGTATTACCCACTGGATCGACAAAAAAAATCCGGTTGTCAAAGCTGATATTCCCAAAGATTGCTGGTTGTGTGGAGAGCGGGTGAAAGTGAGACGAGGATCCGGGGCCCAATAATAGAGGCGTCAACGATCGCATGATTTAGAGGGGGGGGCTTAAAGGCCTCCTTTTTATTGCCTAGGGTCACTTTTATCATACCGGAGAAGCGAATGGGGAAAACAGTCTTTTTCAGTTGTTTAATATTGTTGGTGGAATTGTCTTGAATATGTAATGTTCTACGTATTAGATATGATGAATATTTAGCCTCAAGAACTGGATGGTACCCCCGTGTATAGAAGATTTTCTCTGTTCATATTGCTATCAGGCGTGATTTTATCCTCTGCTGCGCTCGCCGATCGCTCCCATTTGTCGAAAAAACGCCCTGTTATCGCGGGTAATGATGCGACGGCTGTTGAGCCATTATTGTCAAATATTCGTCAAATGACCGTGGTTGGCAAGCGGGCTGGAGAGGGCTATTTTTCTCCCAATGGTCGCTTGATGATTTTTCAATCCGAGCGTCAACCCGGCAACCCGTTCTATCAGATGTATCTGATGAACCGCGATACGGGCGATGTGCACCGCATCTCCCCCGGTCATGGCAAGACAACTTGTGGATGGATACATCCTGTAAAGCAAAAGGCCCTGTTTGCTTCAACGCAAAATAACCAAGGTGCCATTGCCAAGCAAGCTGCGGAGTTGAAAATACGCGCGTCTGGGAAAAAGCGTCGCTATAGTTGGGACTATGATGAAACCTACGAAATTCACGAAGTTGATTTCACCACGGGACGCTACAAAAATCTCACCAATATGAAGGGTTATGATGCCGAAGGGTCCTATTCTCCGGATGGCCGTACCATTGTTTTTGCGTCAAACCGCGAGGCGTATAATCATAAACTGAGCGATGCTGAACAAAAGCTGTTTGCCAAAAACGCGTCCGCTTTCATGGAAATTTATACGATGAACGCCGATGGCAGCAATGTGAAGCAGCTGACATCGGCATCTGGCTATGATGGCGGGCCGTTTTATTCGAGCGATGGCGAAAAGATTGTCTGGCGCCGGTTTTCCCTTGATGGTCGCTCGGCTGAAATTCATACAATGGATGCAAACGGCGAGAACCAGCGTCAGATTACCAAATTGGGCTTGATGTCCTGGGCACCGTTCTACCACCCCTCTGGCGACTATATTATTTTCGCATCTAATCGTTTCGGGCATGCCAATTTCGAGTTGTTCATCATGGATGCGCAGGGGCGCGGTGATCCCGTGCGTGTGACAAATTCCAAGGGCTTTGATGGCCTGCCGGTATTCACGCCCAATGGAAAATCCCTGTCATGGACGTCCAAGCGCGGCAAAAGCTCCATTAGTAAAGGCTCACAGATTTTCATGGCTGACTGGGATGATGCCAAAGCCCGCTTGCTACTTGGTTTGTCCAGGCCAGTTGGAGAAGGCAAAGCGGTTGCTATTGCGTCGTGCAACGATTGCAAAGAACAGATTTCGCGTTTGCGCTGGCATGTGGCGACGCTAACCTCAGATCAAATGAACGGACGCTTGACCGGCACCACGGGTGCAAATCGGGCAACGTCATATGTGGCGGATGTTTTCCGGTTGTTGGGGCTAAAACCAGCAGGTGACAACGGCACTTATTTTCAGTCCTTCACATTCACCTCCGGCGTGTCACTGGGCGAAAATAATAGCCTGACCATCGCGGACGAAGATAAATCGCTGGGGCCAACCCTTGATGAGGAATGGCGGCCGTTGTCATTTTCGCGCAACGGGCAGCACCGCGAGACCGGTGTGGTGTTTGCGGGGTTTGGCATTGAAGCTCCCGAAACCGACAAGGGCAAGGCGTATAATTCCTATGAGGACGCCGACGTCAAGGGTAAGTGGGTGCTGATGTTTCGCGGCTTGCCTGGCAATATCAAGCCCGCTCAAAGGCTGCATTTAAGCCGTTTTGCGCGGTTGCAATATAAAGCCTCAGTCGCCAAGTCAAAGGGCGCGATTGGCATCCTTGTAGTGCCGGCCCCCGGCGTTAAATACAAGGATGAGCTGGTCAAGCTATCGCTTGATGCGGTTGGCGGGACCAGTTCCCTCAACGCTGTTTCCATCAATAAGGGATTATTCGAGCGCATCATGGAACCGTTGGGCAACGGTTTTGGCGCACTGCTGAAAGCCGTTAATGCGGGTGAAAAAATGCACGCTACGCTGGTGCCTGACATAAAGATCGCCAGTACCATAGATATTGTTCACAAGAAGAAAACCGGACGCAACGTGCTGGCGCGTCTTGCTTCTGGCGCTAAAGACAATCGCGCTGCTGTGATCCTTGGTGCGCATGTTGATCACCTGGGACGTGGCAATGTTTCCGGGTCGCTGGCGCTGGGGGATGAAGCCAACAAGATCCATGCCGGGGCCGACGATAACGCGTCCGGCGTTGCTGCCTTGCTGGACATTGCCGAACGGTTCGCCGGGTCTCATAAATTTGGCGACTTGAAGCCAGAGCGCGATATTATATTTGCGGCGTGGTCTGGTGAAGAGCTTGGACTGATCGGCTCTGATCATTTTACCAAGACTATGATTGAGAAAACTGCCGAAAAAGGCCTGTATGGAAAATATACGGCTTATCTCAACATGGATATGGTGGGACGCTTGCGTGATCGGGTGATCCTCAGCGGGATGGGCTCCAGTTCGGCTTGGCCTCATCTCATCGAGCAAGCCAATGTGCTCGCGCAACTCAATTTAAAACTCTCGAACAATAGCTATCTGCCAACGGATGCGACCAGTTTCTATCTGGCTGGCGTGCCTGTTTTGCATGCCTTTACGGGCTCTCACAAAGACTATCATTTGCCCTCTGACACCTCAGATAAAATCAATTATGGTGGCCTGGCCAAGATTACCACATTGATGGAAGGGGTGGCGCGCCAGCTGGTGCGCTCAACGCAGGTCCCCAATTATCTCAAGCAGAAAAAAACCGAAAGAGCGGGCACGCGCCGTGCATCGCAGGTTTATCTTGGCACCGTGCCCGACTATGTCTCGGGTGGCCACAAGGGCTTGAAACTGTCGGGTGTGATGAAAGGGGGGCCAGCTGAAAAAGCGGGACTTGTTCCCGGTGACACGATCGTTCGTCTGGCCGAGACACCCATTGAAAACATTTATGATTATGTCAGGGTTATCAACATGTTGAAGATCGGCAAGACCATTAAAGTAGTGGTGTTGCGCGACCAAAAAAAGCATGAATTCGACCTGACGCCGTCACCCAAGGAGTAGGCTCACGGTCAAGTTTAATAATCTAGCAAGCCTGGTGTGAAGAAATAGTTCGCATCAGTCTTTCTTTATGCTGGTCAAAGGGCGGCTGGGGTGTTATTTCAAATCGTCAACCATGGATTTTTGCTTTTCGTCTGCGCGAACAATGCAGCCGGCAACAGAAATCAGAAATTTCAAACCAGGAGGTTGACGCCCCATGAGTTCTTCTAACAAAAGATCCACCAAAATTGCCCCTGAAGTTTCCCTGACATTTGATGATGTGCTGCTGCGCCCGGGTCCAAGCGATGTGCTGCCATCTGACGTCGAGTTTAAAACCAATCTGACGAAAGAAATTGCGCTCAATATTCCCGTCCTGTCCGCCGCGATGGACACGGTCACTGAAGCCCGTCTGGCTATTGCCATGGCGCAAGAAGGCGGCATTGGTGTCATTCATCGCAATTTGAGCAATGAGGAACAGGCATCAGAAGTTGAGCAGGTCAAGAAATTTGAAAGCGGCATGGTCGTCAATCCTTTGACATTGGCACCAACGGCCACCTTGAAAGAGGCACTGGCACTTGGCGATAAACATGGGTTTTCTGGTTTTCCGGTTGTAGAAAAACCGACTGCTCCGGGTCAGCCCGGCAAATTGGTTGGCATTTTGACCAATCGCGATGTGCGCTTTGCAACGAATCAAAATCAGCCCGTTTCAGAACTCATGACCAATGAAAATCTCGTCACGGTCAGCGAGAATGTCGATATGGGCAAGGCCAAGCAGCTTTTGCATAAATACCGCATTGAGAAACTGCTGGTTGTGGATGATGATTATCGCTGTATTGGTCTGATCACGGTCAAGGATATTGAAAAAGCCCGCCAGCATCCTGATGCTTGCAAGGACGAACAGGGCCACTTGCGGGTCGCAGCGGCCACCTCGGTTGGCGACAAGGGCTTTGAACGGGCTGAACATCTCGTCAGTGCTGGTTGTGATCTGATTGTGGTCGATACGGCCCATGGGCAAAGCTCGCATGTGCTTGATATTGTACGGCGCATCAAGGGTATTTCCGGCAATGTGCAGGTCGCGGCTGGCAATGTGGCCACGGGTGACGGTGCCAAGGCGTTGATTGATGCGGGTGCTGATGCTGTGAAAGTTGGCATTGGCCCTGGCTCGATTTGTACGACCCGCATTGTTGCAGGGGTCGGGGTTCCCCAGTTAAGCGCTATTCTGGACGCTGTTGATGCGGCTGATAAACAAGGTGTGCCGGTCATTGCCGATGGCGGTATTAAGTATTCCGGTGATATGGCCAAGGCACTGGCCGCCGGGGCACAGGTCGTGATGGTTGGTTCGTTACTGGCTGGAACGCAAGAGGCACCGGGCGAGGTTTATCTCTATCAGGGGCGCTCCTACAAGAGCTATCGCGGTATGGGATCGGTTGGCGCCATGTCGCGCGGATCAGCGGATCGCTATTTCCAGCAAGAGGTCAGCGATCAAATGAAATTCGTGCCAGAAGGCATTGAGGGGCAGGTGGCTTTCAAGGGACCGGTGGCTGGCGTCGTGCATCAATTGATCGGCGGCCTGCGCGCCTCAATGGGTTATACGGGAGCGGCGACCTTGCAAGATTTTCGTGATAAATCGCAATTCGTGCGCATATCAAATGCCAGCCTGCGTGAAAGCCATGTACATGATGTGGCCATCACCAGAGAAAGTCCCAACTATCCCATGACGCAAGGTTAGTTCAAATCCCTCAAATACAGGCCAGATAAATGAATTTCACGCCGATCATATACCCGCTTCTTGCTCAGGTTGCACTGACCTTTGGTTTGATGTTCATAATGGCTATCAGTCGCGTGAAGGCTGCTCAGGCGCGCCGTTACAAGCTGCGCGATATTGCGGTTAACTCTGCTAATTATCCAGACGATGTACGCAAATCCGGCAATAGCTATGTCAATCAATTTGAGCTGCCGGTGCTTTTTTATCTGGTCTGTGTGTTGTTGATGATCGCGGGACCTGGCAATAACAAACTCTATTTGATGATGGCCTGGGCCTTTGTTGGCACGCGCATCGTGCACGCTTTTATTCACGTCACGTTAAATAATGTCATTCGCCGTTTTTATGCATTTTTGGCTGGTGCCATCATTTTGATCGCCATGTGGGGATTGCTGGCGTTCGAGCAGCTCACCTAGAGCGACGAGTCGGTTAATTGGCCAGTCTGCCCACGCGAAACACCCATTTAATCTTCATATTTTGTTAGTCTTAACAATGGATTGCCGCGCGGCTTTGCTCATGAGGCGCGCGATACGCACGTTTGTTGCATTGAAAAGATCACATACAGGCACAGGTTCGCCCTTGCTTGATATTTGGGTCTCAACAATTAAACGATGAGCAAGCGATAATGAACAAAATACAGACAAATCCCTCTTTTTTCGAGCGTTTTTCACGTTCTACGAAGGGTGCGACGGTCGTAATCTTCGCCTTTATGGTCGTTCCCATAATGGCACTGGCCGGTGGAGTGGTTGACTATGGCAAGGCTCTTCGTGTCAAATCTGAGCTGGTCGTGGCGCTCGACGCGGCAGTATTAGCTGCTACGCAAGCCTATGCTCTAGATAATAGCGTAGATACCGAGCAGATTATCAATGATTTTATCACCAGAAACTATAGCGACTCGGGCAAAACCCTGTTGTCGTCCTATTTGGTGATAAATACACCAAAGATTGATGAAAATGAACAGTTGAGTGTTCAGCTTGATGTCAAGGTTCCAACTGATTTTTTGAAACTTGTTGGTTTCAAGGAATTTGATTTTTCTCTCAATGCTTCGGCTGTGATCGGCGGCATGGAACTGGAAATCGCTCTTGTCCTCGACAATACCGGGTCCATGTCTGGCAGTAAGATCAGGACCCTGCGTTCGGCAGCCTCAGATCTCGTTGACAAACTCATCCCAGATGGTGGTACTGATAAGGTTCAGATCGCGCTCGTTCCATTCGCCGAATATGTCAATATCGGTACGGAGAACCGCAATGAACCGGGATTGGAAATTCCGGCTGATTATACCCATCCGGTGACCGGCGAAGATTTCAAATGGCTTGGTTGCATGGGCTCGCGGTCCGGTGATCTGAAAATTAAAGATGAGGATTATGCAACTGGCGTTCCTGGTATCATGATGACCTCGGGTAGCTCTAAAAACCCCTATTGGAAGGGCCGTTGTCCGAGCCAGTCTATTGTCAGACTGACCGACGATAGCTCAACCATCAAAACCGGTATCGAAGGCATGGACGCCCAAGGTTGGACTTATATACCGGGTGGTCTGGCTTGGGGGTGGCGTGTCTTGTCAAATAAAGCCCCGTTCACTCAGGGCGTGGTGGATAGTGAAAAAAATGTTCAAAAATCAATCATTTTAATGACCGATGGAGCAAATACCAGAGCGCCACAAAATTGGTCCAACGGTGCCACAATCAATCATAGCGGCGAAGTCAATGGTCATTCCATTCACGTTGACGATGGTGCAGCTGCTATTGCTGACCCCATCACAGCCCAGTTGTGCGAGAATATCAAGGCCGAGGGGATTGTAGTTCATACGATTGCTTTTGAAGTTCCCGAGGGGTCGCCGGTCGAAGACCTGATGCGCAATTGTGCTGGCAATGGCGGGCAATATTATGACGCCGATGATGCCGAGGGCTTGGCGAATGCGTTTAATCAGATAGCACTTGCTCTACTGAATCTAAGGCTGAGTAAATAATACCCTATATCGAAACGGAATAATATTAAAAGGCCGTCGCGAAAGCGGCAGCCTTTTTTGCTGTGGAAGATTTTCTAGGCAAATTGTCGCACTCGGGTTAGGGTGTAAGCAGTGCAATCTTAAAGAGGAAGAAAAATGAAAAAAGTTATTAGTGCAGTCGCAGGTTTTGCCGTCGTCGTCTCTATGGGTTTAGTGGCAACCTCTGCCATGGCTGCTGGCATGGGTGGAAAAGCCGTTGGTACATGGAAAACACCCACGGGGTCAGTGGTTCGCATCACTGGTGGTGGTCGTTCAATTGCAGGCACGATTGTCAGTGTCAGAAACAAGAGCCGCCGCGATAGCAAGAACCCGAAAACTTCTCTGCGCAAACGCAAATTACCTGGTATTCGCATATTTAGCCTGAGAAAGAACGGCGCCAATGCTTGGAAAGGCTCGCTTTACAACACTGAAGACGGCAAGACATATGCTGGTCACATAAAGGTTCTTAGTGCCAATAAGATCAAGCTAAGTGGCTGCGTTGCATCAATTTTCTGCAAAAACCAGACCTGGATACGCAAATAGTTTTGAGGCCTCGATAGAGGCCAGAGCGACATTCAAAGACAAAAGGCCCATCTGAAACAGGTGGGCCTTTTGCTTGTGGTGATTGACGTCAATCAATGCTCTCTAGTTGCTGCCACGGGGCATTGTGCCATGGTCCATCTTTTTGGGACCGTGATCCATTACACCATGGTTCATTTTATCCATGTTGGCGGGCATGGCCATTTTTTGGGCGGTCATGGTGAGTGTGACATCTCCAGCATTCTTGAATTTGAGTGTCACAGCAAAGGTGGTGCCAGATTTCAAGGGCTCTTTCAGGCCGATAAACATGATATGCAAACCACCTGGTTTGAGCTCAGCGCTACTGTTTTTTTGCACCTTGATGCCGCCCTTGACGCGGCGCATTTTCATGACATCCCCATCCTTGATATGGGTGTGCAGCTCGGTCCTTTTGCTGATTGTGGAGCTGGCACCTATGAGCATGTCATCGCTGGCGCCTCTATTTTTTATGGTCATGAAACCGGCTGAATTGACGGCTTTGCCAAAGCTCTGGCGGGCCCAGGCACCAGACAGCACCAAATCACCTGCTTTGGATGATGGGGCGTTTTTCATATCGCCCATTTTCATGGTGCTATGATCCATATTGCCATGGTCCATCTTCTTTATTTTGTCCTCGGCCATCAGGGCCGTTGAAAAGGAGAGCGCCGTAAATATTGCAGCGGCTATACTGGCTTGGGTAAGAGAAAGCGTTTTCATAAATATTCCTGTCATTTGTTGTTTGGTCATATATGCATGCAGAACCAACAAGAGCCGCTTGTTTGAATGGGACGGAGCTGTCAGATCTGGGTGAATTTTGGATATTTGGTGTGAGGCGATTAAAGGCGTGGCGGTGCGCGTGCCAGCGAGGTGCAAGGCCGGAAACGGTCTCTGATAGCCGTGTTTGGAAAGCGGCAGGAATTAGCCTGAGTTTGCCTGGGAAACGGCAGGCCAATCGGGTCAACAAGCAGGGCCTGGGCACCAGGAGATTGACAGATAGGACAAGACGCACCGCGCTGATCTGCGGGAATATTGCCCTCAACCGGTTGGTTATTCTTATCAAGGGCAATTTTCTGCAGCCCGGTTTTTGTACAAATGAGTATGGAGAGATAGGTAGATTGCTTGGATGCAGGCGTATCCGCTAGACCCGCCAGAGCAATGCTCGACGGGACATGCAGACCCATGATGAGGAGCTGAAAGAACAGCCCCCAAGCGGCCAGTATGGAGAATATTTGGCGTCGTAACATGGCGTTAGCATAGAACAATGATCTGTATTTGCAATCAGACACTACTCAAATGTGAGTTGTTGGCCGTTTTGTCGCGCTTTGCTCTATCGCGTTCGTCTCTATCGCGTTCGTCTGGGATTCATGTAGAGGTCAGTTTCCTGCGATCCAAGCTTTGGAGTGATATTGTCTTTGGCAATGCTTCGCGTGAGTTGCAGGATGTGGCGCCGGGCATCATCGTTGAATTTCAACATGGTGCAAAACAGTTGCAGGACGATATCGAGTTCCTTGCTGGCATGAGCCGCATTAACCCGCACTTTCCAGGTGCCACCAAGCGAAATCACCTTGCCATCCAGCAGGCCGATTTTTTTATTATGTTCATCATAAAGCTTGAAGTCGACGCCAAAGCTGACGATCTTGCGGCGCAGCTTGTAAAGTTTTGGCCCTTCATCTGTGAGGATAAAGAAGGAGAAGCGCTCTGGCATGAACGGCCATTGACGGGCGCTGCGATCAAGGGGAATGATTTGCTCATGACCGGCGATATTTATTGCGTAAGATGTGACGGGAAAGCCGCCCGCGCCGTGGGTCAGTTGCAGCGATCTGCCGAGCATCATGTCGAGCGTACCGCGCCAGTTCATTTTTTCGGAAAACAGCTTGATCACCAGACGCCGTTGCATCTTGTCATCGCTCTTCCACAAACCTTCGCGGTAAGCAACGATGCCCTTGCGCTCGCCGTCTTCCTTGATCTGGCCAATGACATCCATGTCCTTGGAGAACTGGCGAGACTTGGCACGATGCTGGGTCTGTTTGAGGATGCCAACTTCAACGGTATTGAGATCGGTGAGCCACAGATCAACCTTGTAGCGACGATCTTTTGCTTTGGTGGTCTTGTTGTCGATAAATGCCATGATCTCGCTCCGCGATAGAATATAAGGTTTCTTTCGCGTGTAGCAAATTTATGGTTAATCGGAGGTTAATATTTATAAAACCAATCGCCGATGCGGCGGGCAGAAAAGGGCGAGCCCCTTTCAACCCCACTATATGATGGGGTTTGGAGACCAGTCTCCAGTGCCAGCTGCACAAGCTGCCCGACCAGCGAGGTCATTTTTCTGTTGCGCGGCGATGTTTTTCTGGCGGCAAAAAGCGGACAGATCTGGATCAGGCGGGTTTTCATCTGTGCGGCAAGAAAAATCCTATAGATTGTTTCATGGGCTTTCCTTTTAGTCCGTGCGGGGATCAATGCCGTATTTATTGGGATCATGGGGGCCGTAAAAGCCCAGTTCGATAAAGAACCATGCGCCAACGGCACCAATCCACCAGCTTAGCCAGTTATATCCCCACATGATGGTCTCCATATATTGGGACAAAGCCGGGATAAGGATGCTGGAGGATTGAATGAGGGCGGGGGCCCAGAACAGCGCCGCGACCAGACCTGACTTGTTGCGATCATGCAGGCGCTGGGTGACGAGCGCCATGGCGGGATAAAGCATGGCCACATAGAGCAGCACTTCTTTGGCGCCCATATTGCGCCAGTTCTCAAGCAGGGCGGTGAAAGGATCGCTGGAGAGGATGTCTGGTTGCAGTCCGACGGTGGCCATGGATCCAAAAATAAAGATGGTGATGATACCAGCCCAAAATCCGCGGCGGCCAATGCGGCCTGAAAAACTGTAAAAAGCTCGTATGGCGTTCATGATAATCCCTCCAATGGTCGATCTGACGGGGAGGTTATCAGATCAAGCCAATCGGGGCCAGTATGATGATTTATCCGGGTGGCCAAATGGGAAAAACACAGCGAGCGGATGATTTGATCAATGTGCGGCGTGTGGCGAGGGGCCATAGCGATTGTCTTTTTCATGAGAGCGCAAAAACAGCATTTCCGTGAGCATCCATAAAAAGCCGATAAAGGCCAGCGAAATGGCCATAGTGTAAAGAACCACGGCCCCTTCATAGGATTGCAGGGGGATATATTTTTGCTGAATGAGGAAGCCGGCAACGACAATTAGCGGCGAGAACAACATTAGTAGCCAGCCAGCTGAGCGGCCATAATCATGCATGCGCTTGAGCGACAGATTGGCGGTAAAATAGGCTGCTTCAACGGTGAGCAGCGTCGGGATGATGATATTGGCCCATGCGGGAAGAATGCCGGTGAGATAGCGCAGATAAAACACCAAAAAACCAAGCAGCGCCAGGATCGGCAAAAGACCCAGTAAAAAGCTCTTGCGCGTAATCCGGCCCTTGGTGCCGAGCAGCAGATGGATCCAGTTCATGACGTCCTCACAAATCTACAAATACTGAAGCGATACGCTTGCCAGAATTGTACACGGCACATCAAGACAGCGAAAAACCAAAATATGAAAAAACCCCACTAAAACTGACGGGAACTTGTTCCAAATATATCAGCGAAACGTTTTCTTACAACCAGGACCCACAAGAGACATGCAAGCGATCGACTGCAATAGGCATTCACAGATGGCATTAACCATATTGTAACAGTTATTAGTTTAAAAGCCTAAAACATCGAAAAAAACACATAAGGATATTTGAGATGAGCCTCAATCCATTTTCATGGTTCAAGTCTATGAAAATATCACATCGACTGATTGGCGGATTATCCATTATCGTTTTACTGCTCATCACGAGCGGTGCTGTGACTTTGTGGGAAATTAAGGCTATTCATTCCAAGGAAGACGTCATCGTCAAGCTTCGAGTGCCGACCTCGCAGGCGAGTAGCGCCATGGTGAATCATATTAATGCTTCTCTGGCCAACTTGCGTGGTTGGATGCTTACGGGAAACCCGAAATTCAAAACACAAAGGGCTGCCGTTTGGAAGTCGATAGCTAAAACAACCAAGGATATGAACAGGTTATCTTCAAACTGGACCAATCCTGAAAATATCAGAATTTGGAAGCAGTTCAAGGTTATCTTGCAGGAATTCTCCGACGCACAAAATGCAGTTGAGAGCATTGCCAAAACACCCGGCGAGCACCCCGCCACCCAAATATTGACGAAAGAAGCCGCGCCGCGTGCAACTATTATGGTGAAGATGATTACTAAAATGATCAATCTGGAACTTGCTGGTATCAATCATGAGGTAGTTGGTGACCGTGTGAAATTACTTGGCATGATGGCCGATGTTCGCGGTACTCTGGGTCTCAGTCTTGCAAATATTCGCGCGTATCTTTTGACAGGTGATCAAAAATTTGTCGATAAATACAATACATTGTTGGCAAAGAATGAACGGCGTTTTTCGGACCTGAGCAAAGCGGCATCCATGCTGTCACCTGCTCAGCGCACCGCATTCGATACTTATAAAAAAACGCGCAAGAAATTTGTATCACTACCGACAAAAATGTTTGCAATTCGCAGTTCGAAGAAATGGAATATGGCCAATTTCCTCCTGATCCGGGATGCGGCACCTCGTGCTGGAAAGCTTATGACCATCCTGAGTGGACCTATACAGGCTGATGGTTCACGTAAAGGTGGTATGGTCACCAATCAGATAAAATTGCTAAACAAAGATGCCGATGCTGCCTCAGCAATGACAACGGAACTCATTGATTTGCAATGGATTCTCATGGCAATCGGTATCATTGCAGGTAGTGTGATTGCTTGGGGAACTTTGCGCTCCATAGCGCCGCCAGTTATTCGAATGACAGCAGTTATGCGTGAATTGGCGAATGGCGATCATTCAGTCACTATTCCTTCGCTGGACCGTAGAGATGAAATTGGTCAGATGGCTTCAGCTGTTGAGGTTTTCAAGACAAATGCCATCGAAAATGAGAGGCTTGTGGCTGAACAAGAAGCGCAGAAACTCCATGCTGAAGAAGAAAAACGAGCAATGATGCAAGAAATGGCGGATGATTTTGATGCCAGTGTTGGCGGCATTGTCGGGACGGTCTCCTCGGCTTCTGCTGAGCTGCAATCAACCGCACAGTCCATGACTGGGATTTCTGAACAGACAAGCAATCAGGCAGCGGATGCATCGATTGCCTCTGAGCAGACTTCCAGCAATGTGCAATCTGTAGCTACGGCGACCGAAGAAATGACCAGCACCATTGCTGAAATCAGCCAGCAAGTGGCGCAGGCTTCCAGCGCGTCCAGACAGGCCGTTGAGGAAGTTGGTACCACCAGCCAGCAAATGAATGCTTTGGCTGAAACAGCCAACAAGATCGGTGAAGTGGTCGAAATGATTTCGGGCATCGCTGAACAGACCAACCTGTTAGCCCTTAACGCAACGATTGAATCAGCGCGCGCGGGAGAAGCTGGTAAAGGCTTTGCAGTCGTGGCCAATGAAGTTAAGGAACTGGCTTCTCAAACGGCTAAGGCAACAGGTGATATTTCCCAGCAGATCGGTGACATTCAAAGCGCCACCAAGTTGGCGTCTGGCTCTATGGAAAATGTAGCAGGAGCCATTGCCAGAGTCGATGAAATCTCCACGGCCATTGCAGCGGCTATGGAAGAGCAAAGTGCCGCCACGCAGGAAATCGCTTCCAGCGTCAATCAGGCGGCAGTCGGCACCCAGCAGGTCAATGACAATATCGC
>JAAETJ010000438.1 GCA_024228495.1 bacterium
ATCTGCGCAACAGGTCATATGAGCCAGCGGTCTGGTGGATATATTTCACCTTGTTCTCCACGCTTTTGCCAACGATTGTTCATGCGGTCGCCGGGGTCAAAAGCCTGCTGGGATGGACATTTGGCAAGAAGCAGCGACGCCGGTTTATCGTCGATATTCAAGATCGCACGGCCGTTGGCGAGGGCAATCACATGGCCAGTGTAGAAATCGCCTGCGCCTTTGCTCGTCGTGATGTACTGGCCTGGGTTTTGACCGGGTTAGGGGTTGCTTTGTTGCTTTCATTGCTTTTTTGGGGGTTGCCCGGGCTGGCGCGCGCGCTGTTGTTTGCCTGTGAGTGGCTGGCGCAAATGCTGGGAGCCAACATTGTTCCCGGCGACATATTGCCGATGATTTCTCCCGACATTGCCCCGGCGATAAAGCAATGGCTGATATAGAGCCAGAAATCGCGCGCGTAAACGCCGGGGGGTATTCGCTCGTTCCTTGTTGCACCCGCGCCCTGTTTGCCGCTATAACCTCGAAGGTTGGGAAAATTCCCTAAAAATTTACCCTGAAAAATTTACGAGGAAACACGATGGCAAATGTGGTGGTAGTGGGCTCCCAGTGGGGCGATGAAGGTAAGGGCAAGATCGTTGACTGGCTGAGCGAGCGCGCCGATGTGGTGGCTCGTTTTCAAGGTGGTCACAATGCGGGCCATACGCTGGTTATTGACGGCGTCACTTATAAATTATCGTCATTGCCCTCTGGCGTCGTGCGCGGCGGCAAAATGTCGGTGATCGGCAATGGCGTGGTGCTTGATCCCTGGGCCCTGATGGCCGAAATAGCTTCCATCACCGAAAAGGGTGTCCAGATCACCCATGACAATTTGAAAATTGCCGAGAACACCACGCTCATTTTGCCGGTTCATTCACAGCTCGATCAGTTGCGCGAAAAAGCGGCTGGCAAGAATAAGATCGGCACCACGGGGCGCGGCATTGGCCCTGCTTATGAAGACAAGGTTGGACGCCGCTCTATCCGTGCCATGGATTTGCAAAATCTTGACAGCCTGCGCGCCAAGATCGACAAGCTACTCGTGCATCATAATATTTTGCGCCGTGGTATGGGTGAACCTGAAGTCAATGGCGATGAGCTATATGAAAAAGTCGCCGCTATTGCGCCAAGTATCACGCCCTATATCGAACCCGTCTGGAAGCTGCTAGATGAACAGCGAAAAGCTGGCAAACGCATATTGTTTGAAGGCGCGCAAGGAGCACTTCTAGATATCGATCACGGCACTTACCCCTATGTGACCTCTTCCAACACGGTGGGCGCCAACGCAGCGACTGGTTGCGGTATTGGTCCTGGATTTCTTGATTATGTGCTGGGCATCACCAAGGCCTATACGACCCGCGTTGGTGAGGGACCGTTTCCAGCCGAGCTGTTTGACGAAGACGGCAAACGGCTTGGCGAGCGTGGCCACGAATTTGGTACGGTCACGGGGCGTCAGCGCCGCTGCGGCTGGTTCGATGCCTGCCTTGTGCGCCAGATGATCAAGGTGTCCGGTATTAATGGCATCGCGCTAACCAAGCTTGATGTGCTGGATGGTTTTCCTGAGCTAAAAGTCTGTGTCGCTTATGATCTTGATGGCGAACGCATTGATTATTTCCCGGCTTCTGAGGGAGCACAGGCCCGCGTCAAACCGATCTATGAAACTGTGCCGGGCTGGTCAGAATCAACCGAGGGCGCCCGCTCATGGGCTGACCTGCCAGCTGAGGCGGTCAAATATGTGCGCCGCATCGAAGAGCTGATCGAATGCCCCGTTGCCATGCTGTCCACCAGCCCAGAACGCGAAGACACCATATTGGTGACAGATCCATTCGAGGATTAAGTCGAAAGCAGTATAATGAGCCGGAAATCTCAACGCATCAAGGTTTTAAGCGCTGGAATATTCAGTTTTATCCTGATGGTGGGGATTGCCCGTTTTGCTTATACGCCGTTGTTGCCGCAGATGCAGCAACAGGCAGGTTTGAGCGTCTCGGGCGGCGGCTGGCTTGCGGCGATCAACTATACGGGCTATCTGGCCGGGGCCATTATTGCCGCGATGATTGCCAGTGCGGCGCTCAAATATCGCCTGTACCAGATCGGCCTTGCTGTCGCCGTCATCACCACCGCAATGATGGGCCTCACGGAGAATTTCTGGTTGTGGTCACTGTCGCGATTTTTTGCCGGTCTTAGTAGCGCGGCCTGCTTCATGTTTGGATCCGGGTTGGTCCTGAACTGGCTGATCCGCAATGAATACCGCCCCGAACTTGGTATTCATTTTAGCGGTGTTGGTCTATCGATCGCTTTTTGCGCTATTGCCGTCGAATTAATGAAACATACGTTTAACTGGAGTGAGCAATGGCTGATACTGACAGTGCTTGGTGTTTTGATCGTGGTTCCAGCCTTTTTCTGGATGCCAGCACCCTCCCGGCGAGCAAGGCTCACCAGCGGTGGGCGTGAAATAGTTGATCACCCTCCCGGCTCGAAATTC
>JAAETJ010000439.1 GCA_024228495.1 bacterium
ACCAGAACCGGGTGGCCTCCGCGTGATCCTCTTCGGTATAGCAAAACCCCCGAATCTCCCCTTTTGCTAAATGTCTTCTCAACTTGGCCCGTGCCAGGACCGTGGTCGTATTCAGCATCTCGGCCGCCTCTGCGGTACTCACCAGTGAAGTGCCCATAGCCCGCTCTTGATCGGCAATCAGCGCAAGCCGCCGGGTATGGCGCTGAGCCACTCCAATGTAATGCTCAATCCGCTCTTGTACCTGCGCCAGGGCTTCTTTCTTGTGCGTATTAGCGAGGCGTTTCAATCCGGATTCAGCCGGTATTTTCTTTTTGGCGCGCAGCGCTTCGGCCAAGCGATTTTGCAGGCGTGCCGGGGTGTTCACCACGTACTTTTGAATCTTTTCATAGACGCCATAGGTTTTGAGCAGCGTCTCATGCTGCTGCACGGTGCCCTCAAACTTCGCCAGTTCCTTATCCAGCGAAATCCAGGGCATTTCACGAACCAATTCTTTTATCGGGTCCATGTCTTCTCTTTGCCTCATTTCGATCATCGGTGACGACACCACTAGCCAGACAGGATAAATCATTGGGTGGACTAGGTGGGTAAGGAAGTGGTCTTGCAGGGAAGTACGAGGGGTTGGTGCTGTCCGGCTGGCTTAGCTGGCCTATGAAACGCTCTCGTGCTTGGCAAGAAGAGCAAAAACAAGCGGCTCTAATATTTGGTCGTTACCGGGTAACTAGGGGTTTTGTGCGAAACGCCTCCAAAAGTACCAATAAGGGCGCTCTCGAAAACGCTCCATTTTGAGAACGATATTGGCTGTGGTTTTAACCTACTACAAAACAATGGGTTAGCGTTCTCAAAATCTATTCTCAAAATGATATTCTCACAAACCTATGCTAGAGATGGATTTCGAGAAT
>JAAETJ010000440.1 GCA_024228495.1 bacterium
ACGTCCATACCCGCCCGATACCAATCCAGCATGGTCTTGATTGCAAATCTGTGTCGTAGATCGAGGAGACGCGGGCCATAACTGTCGTGTTGACCACGCAGACCGATTTGACGTGACAATTTGACAAAGGTCCAGCGCACAGTCCATTGCGTAAGGCGGGTGCCGCGCTCGGAGACAAAAAAACTCAGCGTTTTCGGCCGCGGGCAGATTTGATCACGCAAGATAGCATAGCGTTTTAGTGCCTGCTGAGTTGTGGTGTGTACAGGTACCAACCGCGACTTGCCAAACCTTGTTTGACGGATGGTGAGAATGCCCTGTTTTAGATCGACATCTTCACGGTCAAGTCCGATTGGCTCGCTTACCCGCATGCCGGTAGCCGCATACAAACCAAACAATGTTGAATAGGTCAACGCCCGTAGCCCCATAGGCGAGCACAGCTTTTGAGCTGCCTTGATTAGACTTACAATCTCATCGTCGTTATAGATGTATGGCGTCCTGCGATGGTAACGTGGTGGAAGCAGATCTTGCGCAGGGATCTCCGTGCGTGGGTCAACGGCACTTTGATACTTAGCAAAGCGGCGTACATTACCCAGCCGTATCGCCTTCCAGACCGGTTGGGCATCTTTTGGTTGGGTTGCCCATCGTAGCGCCAGCTCAGTTGTGATGTATGAAGCTTTTTGTTGCTCTGCATAATTTACGAAGTCGTGCAGTAAATTGCCGGCCTGGTGAAGCTTGAAGCCGAGCTTACGTCGTACCGCAAGATAATCTTCTAATGCTGTTTTTAAATCATTCATTTATTTCACCCTCCTATCCATGGTTGTGCGAGAGATTTCAATTCTGCCACAGCGACCTTGGCGTAAATTTCAGTGGTATGGGCAAGTTGGTGCCTTAGGATCTCACCAATTTCGGTCAGGGAGGCTCCCTGACGAAGCATGTCGGTGGCCAGAGTGTGGCGCAACAAGTGTGCGCCTTTGCGCTCCCG
>JAAETJ010000441.1 GCA_024228495.1 bacterium
AACAAAAATGCTTGGCATTTCTCGAGCAAGCGTGTCTCGAAGCGTTGTGGGAGACCTTCCCGGAACACGCCAGAAACGAGGTCACACGGCAGTTTGTTAGCAACACAGCGAAAACCCGCTAAAGCCACCGGTTTAAAATCCCCCACCAAATTGAGCTACAAATGCTAGAAATTCAGGCAATAAAAAGCCGGGAAGTCACCTTCCCGGCCGGTATCGTAACAGTAAGATTCAGAGCGACAGTTCAATCCTTGATAACATCCTTCATCCGAAAGCTTTTCCCCTCAATCACAACCGTTTGTGAATGATGTAAAAGCCGATCTAGCAAGGCGGAAGTCAAGGTGCTGTCGTTGTTAAATATTTCCGGCCAGTTCTTGAAAGCGCGATTGCTGGTAATCATCATCGCGCCCTGTTCGTAACGGTGGCTAATCACCTGGAACAGCAGGTCGGCCCCTTGTTTATTGATTGGCAAATAACCCAGCTCGTCCAGCACTAAAAGTGCCGGGCGGGTGTATTTCTTCATTTCCTGCATCAAGCGTCCGCTGGTCTGCGCGGCCGCTAATGCATTGATGACATCAATGGCGGTCACAAACAACACGCTATGCCCCTTCAGGCAAGCCTGATGACCCAATGCAATGGCCAGATGAGTCTTGCCCAGGCCAACGCCGCCCAGCACAATAACATTTCCCTTGTCCTTGATAAATTCAAGTCGGAACAGGTTTTGAACCTGCAGGCGATTAATTTTTTCAGGCCAGCTCCATTGAAAGGCATCGAGTGTCTTGATGACCGGGAAACGGGCGAGCCGGATACGCCGCTCGGTGGCGCGGTCCTGTTTTAGCCCGGCCTCGGCTTCAGCTAGATGGCTTAGATAGCGCACATGATCCCAGTGTTTGTCGGCGGCAGTGGTTGCCGTATCCTGATAATGTTCCCGCATATAGGGCAGTTTCAGGTAACCCAGCGTATCGATCAGGGTGGAGGATTGAGTCGTCATTTTACGGCTCATGGATCAGCTCTGCTCGAGTTGTTGTTGGTAAACCGACAGGTCGGGCGACTGAAGATCAAGATCCAATAGGTCTTCACGCCGGGTTAGATGCAGGGCCGCCGGTTCGGGCAGCTTGTGGCGACGTTGCTCTACAATATTGGCGATGTATTCACTGGAAAAGGCCTGCAGCTCAAAGGCGTCATCCATGGCCCGAGCCACGGCGTCGACGCCATGAATTTCGCTTAACGCCACGATCTTGCGCACATGTTCGAGTGGGTTAAACCGTTTGTCCGCCAACGCATTGAAATAGTCGTTAGCGCGATGGGACAGCTGTAAAAAGCGGCCAAATATCTGCTGGTCTTTGGCTTTTTTACGCTGTTTGAGCAAGGCCCTGGGATGATCCGGGTCTTCGATATCCCGGTGACGGTCATAGCAGCGAGTATGGCGGGCGATCAGTGTATGATCATGATACAGGCATAAACGATCCGGATAGCTTTTCAGGGTGAGCGCCATGGATGCATATTCGGCTGGTACGCTGTAGCGGTTGGTATCCAGGGTTATTCGAAACTGACTGGATGCGCGCACCGGCGTCACCGTAGCGATATCAAATGGGTGCGTCGGCAATGGCTTGAGACGGGGTTTTTCCTGCTGGAACAGCTCCACGGGTTGCTTGTGTGTTTCGCCATGGATTCGGACATTGGCGATATCGTCCAGCCAAATCTTCACCGCGGGGTTCAGGGCACTGAAATCCACGATATCCAGGCCATTGAGAAAGTTCTTTTTAACATAACCGACGCCGCTTTCCACCCGGCCTTTTTCGTTGCCCGCCCGCACATTACAGGCACGGATTTCAAAGCCTGCGTGTTGGGCAAAGTCCAGATACTTCGGGTTGAATACCGGGTCCATGCCAACGATGCGTTTAAGCACTGCCGATTTCAAGTTATCCACCATCACGCGTTCGGGAATACCGCCAAAAAACTCAAACGCATGCTGGTGGCAGGCCAGAAAATGCTCCATCGTCTGCGAGACGGTAAACTCCACATAAGACAGGCGGCAATAACACAGCGTTATGACAAAGAAGCTCAGGCGGCGGCAAGTGTTACCGACAGGAACCGAACCGTAGCAACCCCAGTCGACCTGGGCGCATTCGCCGGGTGCAAAGGACAGTTTGAGATAAGCCTTCGAACGGCGCGGCCTGATTTTGCGGACATAGTCGGTGAGAATGGTGGAGCCGCCCTCAAAACCCTGCTCACGGATGCGTTGCAACACCTGAGTGGCGGTGTAATGATGCTTTTCCAGCATGCGTGCAATATCCGTTTTGAATGGATCAAGCTTGCTGGGACGGACAACGGCTTTGCGTGGGCAATAACGGGGCATTTTCACCCACCTGGCTGCCGTCTCTCGATCAATGCCGAGTTCAGAGGCGATCTGTGAGGTCTTCAGGCCGTCCTGATCATGCAGCTTTCTGATTTTGCAAAAGGTCTCGTAATCGATCATGACAGACTCCGCAGCATTTGTGCGATGTACTGATTCGCCGGTTTGGGGCTGGATGACGGATCGCTGTTTGACAGTCCCTCCGGAGTGGGGGAAGGCGGCGCGGCCCGGCTGGGTGTGTGGGCTGACCCATTGATCGAAAGCACCTGGTAGAACGGATGTCTGAAGGCCATCAGATCGGTATGGATCAGGTTCTTACGGGCATCGATCAACGTTGGGTGGGACATCGACAGACGCTGCATGATGGCGGCATCTGAGTAATAGCTGAGCCCACGGGCATCGGCCACGGTGAGCAAAAACAGGTAAAGCATGCCCGGCGAATGCGTGCAGCGTTCAATATGGCGCTCTCGCACCAGTCGCTGATCGACCCAACTGAACTGCTCAGGAATCTGGCGGACCCGTTCCGGGCAGGGAAGAGATTTGGCTAGCATGGCTCACTCCCGGCGCAAAAGCACCGTCTTCAAATGATTCGAGAATGTCGCAGCCCGATTGTTGCAAAGCCTGGGTGCTACGGGCTATGTCATCTTGTAACGCACTGCCTGTTAACAGCGAGATAATCCCTGTTAAAACATGGTGTTGCGCCATCAAGGAATCTTGTAACGCAGTCTCTGTGTCCACTAAAGTTGCGCTATCTTTATGATTTATAAGGGATAATCCGATTAAGGGATCTTGTAACGCACTCTCCCGGCCAGGAGATCTCTTGTTATCCTGTTGTTTTTGTGACTTTTTTGGGGTTGTCGTGTGAATGACGGCCGGTTCGGAGTCGACCTTGCCTCGCCGCCAATAGTCTGGATGGGCTTTTCTCCACTTTTGCACTCGAACAACATTCTCGGGGCCCTTGAAGTAATCCTGGTTCTCATTTTTGGCCAGCCAGCGCCGCTGACTCATTGCCTTGCTTTCCATGCGGCATTCAGGTTTGGCGCAATACTTCTGGTGTTTGACGTTACGATGATCCGGGGTGAATAAATCACGACAATTCCGGCACTTACGCCTATTTTTCGATCTGACCATGAGGCAGTACCTCCATGCACCATGGTCAGATTAACGAAACGTCAAGGGAAGAAAATCAGAATAAAACGGAAAGGGAAGAAAAGAACTTTTTATATCATTTTAAGATAAGAAAATGGAAGAAGAGGAAGAATAAAATGGGGGGGATTCATACTGGTAGGAAATGAGGGATTTCAGAACGGTGCTGACACCAGCGACGAGATCAAGACGTTACTGGGCGCCTTTGATCGCTGCCGAGCAACCGGGCAACGTGATTATGCCATCACACGCTGCCTTCTCGATTTGGGTTTACGT
>JAAETJ010000442.1 GCA_024228495.1 bacterium
CCAACTGGCGCAAACAGGCCGCATCGAACATTTTGAATTGGGACAGGACGATGTGTCCGAAAAGTTCCAGATCCCGCAGCGGCTTTATGGCCGGGAAGCAGAAGTGACTACCCTCTTGGCTACCTTCGACAAAGCCGCCCAGGGCAAGGTGGAATATTTATTGGTATCGGGCTATGCTGGGGGGGGTAAATCGGTGTTGGTACACGAAATCCACAAACCGATTGTGGGCCAAAAAGGGTACTTTATTGACGGCAAGTTCGATCAATTCCAGCGGGATGTGCCCTACAGCGCCTTCGTCCAGGCCTTTCAGAGTTTGGTCAGGCAATTGCTGAGCGAACCGGATGAGAGTTTGGCCGCTTGGAAAACCCGCCTGCTGGCAGCGCTTGGCCCCAACGGGCAGATTATCATTGACCTGATCCCCGCCGTGGAAAAGATTATTGGCCCCCAACCCCTGGTGCAAGAGTTGGGCCCAACCGAAACGCAAAACCGCTTTTTTATCACCTTCAAGAACTTTATCCAGGTCTTTGCCCAACAAGAGCATCCCCTGGTCATTTTTCTGGACGACTTGCAGTGGAGCGACATCCCCACCCTGAAACTGATCGAGTATTTGCTGGAAGCGCCCGACCTGGGATATTTATGCCTGATTGGAGCCTATCGCGATAATGAGGTTGCCGCCGGACATCCTTTACGGAGTTCCCTGGCCGAAATCGAGAAAAACCGCACCCTGCGTCAACTCTTTTTAGAGCCTCTGGCTGAGGCTCATATCACCCGATTAGTGGCGGAAACGGTGCATGTTGATATGGAAACCGTGGCCCCGCTCGCGGCTCTGATATTTGCCAAAACCCAGGGCAATC
>JAAETJ010000443.1 GCA_024228495.1 bacterium
CGTAGCTGGTGGAAACCCCTGTCCAAGGTGTCCGAGATTGGCAAACTGGTATGACTAGATCTCTATTGACTCATAGGATCAGAGTACCTTGGAGCCATATTGGTGGTTTCGGACGGACAGGGTGAGGCACTCTTGCCATAGCCGTCGATGACAACCATTAATTGTGGTGCACCGCGACAGTTAGGTCGTTAGCCATCCTGTCCGCCGAAGCGACAAAAACCTTTGACTGTTGAGGCCAAATCCAGTTTCTACTTGGGCTTATAGTTTTAGTTTTATATCATAGAGCTCCTGTACCATTTGACGCCATTGGCCAAGGGGTTGATCCTTGGCAAAGGCGACTTGATGCGCCTGGGCTTCTCTCCACTTGTCACGCAGAAGCGGCCACGCAGTCAGGTAATAGCCGGCACGCTCTTGCATTTGGGTTTTAGGGCTGCGCAGTTTCGGTGGCAGATAAACTTGCGAGCTTCGCATCAAACACATGGCCATGCGTAAAAAGCGTCGGGCGATACCAAAGTCAGCGTGTTGACCTGCAGCCTCACGGCGTTTGTAATCTTGTAGCAGCGGTTGCGGACCGCGAAGTCCCATCTGGAAAGCAGACTGCACGACATAATCTTTGAGCAGATGGTTACTTCGTCTACTGACGCGACCGGTATGGGTGTGACCTTCAATACCTCCGGTTTGCTTGACCCGCGGAATGATTCCGGAATAAGAGGTCAGATTGTTTAATGGTTTTTGCTCAAAGGGATTGCCGATTTCAGAGCTCACCCCAGCTGCCAAAACGATACCGACACCCTTGATGCTAGTTAAAAAGGCTCCTTGAGTTTGTGCCAACAGAAGCGCTATTTCTGATAGCAATTGGTCAATGTTTTCCTGCAAGCAGCGGTAATGCCCAATGTGATGTTGCAATGATAGCTGCAAGGTTGCGGCATACTGCTCCGGGGTTGTGATCACCTGGGCCGCATAGCTGTGAAGCTTAGCCGCTACGCTTTCAGCATTTGGAGTTGCGTAGCGTTTAAGTATTTTTATCAATGTAGAAACCTGACGGCGTCGGATTTGTTGCGCGCTGAAACGATCTTCCATCAGAACCAATGAGCTTTTTGAAAAGGGATTGATGCCGGTGTTTTTTTCATTCAAAAAGCCGGGAAAGAGCCGATCGACCAGGGTATGCACGCGGTTTTTA
>JAAETJ010000444.1 GCA_024228495.1 bacterium
CCTGATAGTTACAATTTTATACCAATACCTTCGCCAAATAGCCTACCCTCAAGTCGCCCTAAGGTCTTGATTAATACGCCCCAGTTGAGAGGTCTGAGCGATGATCTGCTCAATAATAATTGGCTCTGGCATTTGCGGTAAGGATTTTAATGTTTCGAGGACATATTTACGGCCACGAAACAGCGCTTTAAGATCATTGACGCTGAACGCGGGACAGCGCTCACGGAAGGGTCGAATCAACACCTGGGAGAGGGTCGTCATGAACAGGGCGAGGTTAGCACTGTTGTAGACAGGAGTTTCCTTGACCACCATAAAATCCTCCAGCCCCCAGTGTTGTTTGGCATCGCGGAAATTGAATTCAATTTGGAAGCGCAAGTGATAATAGTCGATGAGCTTCTCATAGCCTAAGTCGAGATCACTGCTGAAGAGCACGACATGGGCCTTAGCCCCAGTGCGTTGATTGGTTTTGACGATGACCACGACATTGAGCAGATCGGGAAAGGTCTTGTGCCAAGCGTTCATTTGATAAATGGCAGTGTGAATGTGCCCCTCGACCGAGGTCGCTTTCAAAAAGGCCGCCGGGAGTTGATGATAGTCCAGTCTGATGCCATATTTACGCCGACGTCCACGACCGCTATAGGGACCGTCATAAGGCAGATGCAGGGCGGAATTGTGGCGCAGTTTGCTCATCAGCTCCAAGCCCGTGCGGCGGACCATTTGCAGGGCTTGGTTATGACCAAAGGCCCCGTCGAACACGAAATAGCGCACGGTCAATGCCTGGCTCACTAGCGCCAGTACCTGGCGCAGAACGCCTTGAACAAACTGTAAATACGGTGACAGGCTCACTTCCCGGCGGTTGCGATTGGTACTGCCTTTGGGCCGTCCCGGTCCTTTACCCTTACCCTTACCTTTACCTTTACCTTTACCTTTATCTTTACCTTTATCTTGATCCGTGTCTTTAGCCACTTTCGGTGCTTTCGGACAGGTCTCAGCCGCTTCTTTGATGATCGGTTCCAGGCGTAACGGATAGGAACAACGTCGCTGAACGCTAATCAGCGATAAACTCAAAAAACACAGTCCTGGCACCGTCTTCCCAAACACCGAGGAGAAAAATCGATCTAGACCATGCGTCTGCTTGCCCGATTTGGTCACTACCACCTCATCACCGGCCAGCAACCACTCCGTTTCATCCCCGAGCAGGTGCTGAAGAATCAGCAACCAATGCAATTGACCCCAGCTCAGCGTACTGTTGAAAAAACGCTGTAACGTGCGATAGCTCCCCCCACGCTCGGTCCAGCGCGACAGCCCCAGCATCGTTACCCGTCCCGTCATCGATAACAGTCCCTCCACCACGCAAACGAAACGACGACGGTTGGTACTATCCAGGCTCTGGCTTAAACACGTTAAGAGCAGCATAATGTCGGGCATGGGCGGCAGCCTCCGGAGATTCTAGGTATTTAGTGTGTCGCTAACTAGCCTACCATCTCGGGTTGCCGCTCACCTCAGATTTTTGGCGAAGGTATTGGTGTAGAGCACAATGATAATGATTGGAAGCAGGAGAAAGGTCGGATTTTCAACAAGCGAAGCCCAGCACATAAGTAGGGCCAGTGGAATGCCACCCGTTGCAAGAGCTAGCATATGGCTTTTGCG
>JAAETJ010000445.1 GCA_024228495.1 bacterium
AACAGACTGGCACGAGTTCTTATCAACCGATTCTGCCCTTACCTCGCAATTGGAGGAAAAAATACGGACTGGTCGCCCTTTCGGTCCGGAAAGATTCTACACAATCGTAGAGCAAATAACCGGAAGAGATATGCGTCCCGGGCTGCCAGGACGCCCAAAAAAACAGTAACATGTCCCCGGAATTTAGCGCCCGGAATTTAGCGTTGGAGTTAATCAAAGTGTCCTTAAATAAACCGGGAGACCGATTGTCTCCCGGTTTTTAGCTTACGCAATCTTGTAAATGCGGAATCAATGCTCGGCTTCGCCATGATGAGCTGCCCCGCCTTTAATCAGACCGTGTAGCCCTTCTATGTAATGAGTGAAGATAACATAGGACTCAACGAATTCCCGGCCGGCTGCTACAGAATCATCAGCATGGTTTTGGGTTTCACGGGCATGCTGAAAACGTTTACGGATACCGTTGGCCATAGCATTGCTCAGGACATTGACCAGTTTGTCAACATTGCCGTTTCCCAGGGCCTTGTCTGCCAGAGCCACGGCCGGGTCAACTGCCTCGCCGGGCTTCAGGCCCGTGTATGGCGCTCCTTCCCCTTCGCGGTGGATGCGGACCAGGGTTTCAAAAAAGTACATTTCTGCAAG
>JAAETJ010000446.1 GCA_024228495.1 bacterium
ATAAATTACTCCATCTTGCTTGTCTTTTTGCGCAGCTTCTGCGTTGCGGCAAGAGTTACATAGAACCGCTATGCGCCCCTTGTCGCGCCTTGAATCTGCACAAAAACCCGGCGCAATCTTGGGATAATTTATTATTACCGCGGCCCTAAGCTGAGTTGCCTTAATGTTCTCCCTTGGTGCGGCGTATTCCAGCCAGTCGATTACCCTGTTTCTGGGGCCCACCCTTGGGGAATATTTCATGCAGGTAGTGGTTGTTACCACGTTCAGGCCCCCAGACTTTTTTAATCTGTTGTTCAACCGTACAACATGAAAGCCGTAGCGACTCTCAATCGGCGTCTCGGCCAGACCAACTGGCAAGCGCATGAGTTGTTTTTCGAATTCCGGAACCGTCTGTCCCTTACCGATCTGCCCCAATGAACCGCCGGCCTTCTTTGAAGGACAAACCGAAAACTGTTCTGCCAGCGCCGCAAAGCGTAAAGGGTCAGCTTGCAGTTGGCCAATAATAGAGCGCCTTTTGCTGCGCTTGATCTCTTGCAGTAAAATCATCTTTGGGCGCTGCCAGCAGGATGTGCTCAACCTGCAGCAAGGGCTGGCTCTTGAAACGTTCAGGATTATACTCGAAATAGCGTCTGCAATCTTCTTCTGCTGGCACCTGGAAGGAAACACGCTTATCCAGCAGTGCCGCAACCGCCTCCTCTTCATTACTTATTGGTTCGTCGCTTATTGGTTCGTCCTCGGCAGAATCTTTATTCAGCTCATTAATTAAAAGCTGCCTGATGACAAGCGCCTGACCGGCTTTCTGCAGGCTTGATGAAAAATCCTTCTTGAACTCGCTTTCCAGGTATAGGGTTCCCGGTCAAAGCGGATCCAGCAGCCAACCAGAAAGACCAGGATCGCGATATATGGGTAAATTCCAAAAAACAGCATATTGAAGTAAGACATTTTATTCTCCTCAACGATAATTATACGGCGGAAATATCCGACGCTTGATGCCGTGTAACAGATGTTCCTGGCATTGCTGACAAATTACCGCACGATTGTTCACAACCTGGCTGAGCAGGCTGATCAAAGCGAATCTCCTTATCTTCCCAGGCCGTGTCCATCGCCTCCAGGGTGTCGTCTGGCTGCTCTTTTTGTACCGCGCGAGCAATCTTCTCACGATTAACTGTTGCGTCGGATAGCTCGATAAGTGCTTCAAACAAAACCTGGTAAGCGCATTCGCGCTCCAGCAGACGCTCACTCAGGATGGTCAGAATATGACTGACATCGGAGAGCCATTCGCGGCTGTAGGTTTCATTCTGTTCGCTCAAGAACTCCAAAAAGAGAGGAATATAGTCAGGCAGCTGTTTTGCACTGACTGCAAAACCCCGCTTACTGTATTCGCTCATTAGATCGACCATCGCCTGTCCGCGATCTCTCGACTCACCGTGTACATGTTCGAACAGAAGCAGCGACAATGAGCGCCCCCGATCAAACAAAAGATCATACTGTTCCTGCGCATCATATAGATCAGAGCGGGTCAATTGACGAATAAAACCTGCTAGCTCATCCTGCCTTGTAGTAGAGAGTTGTCCGCTTGCATTGACTGCTTTGACCAGATCATCCGCATGCGTGAACAGGGCCTGTGAGGGGTAGTCGAGTAATCTTGAAATAACCTTTAATATCAACACCAGCATCTACTCCTGAACGATTTTGAATACGTTACGGCTGGTTGTTTTCTTGGCGCCGAACATATTGATTTCGCTACTGCCTGCACTACATTCGTTACCAAAGCTGAAGCCACAACCACCTCGCTCAGCATAAGCTTCCGGGATATTCAACTCGCGATGGCCAGTCGGTATAACATAGCGATCTTCGTAGTTGGCAATCGCCAGGTAGCGATACATCTCGTCCGCCTGTTTTTTGTTTAGACCGGCTTGCTTCAAAACTTCAAGATCTTCTATGCCTTCCACATTCTCCGCCCGCTTGTAGGCACGCATGGCCAGCAATCTTTCCAACGCGAGCACCACCGGTTCCTCATTACCAGCCGTCAACAGATTGGCCAGATACTTCAACGGGATACGCAATGCACGAATATCTGGAATAACACCGGCCTTACCCAACTGACCCGCCTCAGCCGCATTCTGAATCGGGCTCAACGGCGGCACATACCAGACCATCGGTAAGGTTCTGTACTCCGGATGGAGGGGTAATGCCAGTTTCCAGTCAACTGCCAGTTTG
>JAAETJ010000447.1 GCA_024228495.1 bacterium
GCTTCGCCCGTTTTGCCATGGCGCGGGGAGATCGCCATGTCATCGCACAAACGGCGGTTGACTGGGCAACCACAGCGGCCTGCGAGGCGCAGCGGCATAACCGACTCATGACCGTCATCCGCTTTGCTCATTTTATGCATGCTGAAGACTCGCACCATGAGATCCCGCCCAAAGACGTCTTCTGCAGTCAACGCCAGCGCCCGACACCTTACCTTTTTAGCGAGGAGGAAATCCAACGGTTGGTGAGTCAGGCTCAGCAGCTCGGCCCGCCAAGCACCTTGCGCCCGCACACCTACAGTACGCTATTTGGTCTGCTCGCCGTCACGGGCATGCGTGCCTCGGAAGCGCGGAGCTTACAATTTCCAGATATCACACCCGATGGCTTGGTGATTCGGGAGAGCAAGTTCAAAAAAAGCCGACTGCTGCCACTGCATGAGACCACCGAGGAGGCGCTAACGGCCTACCTAGATCGGCGGCGTCGCGTGGCCGGTCACGATCCCCATGTCTTCGTCTCACGCCGGGGTGGAAAACTCTCGCACACGGTGGTGGCTGAGACCTTTCACCGGGTGCTACAGGCGGCCGGTATCCACGCTCAACCCGGTCACCGCTCACCCCGGCTTACTGATCTGAGACATAGCTTTGCTGTGCAATCATTGTTGGCGTGCCCTGATGAACGCGATCAGGTCAGTCGACATACGCTGGCACTAACGACCTATATGGGGCACGCGAAAGTTGAAAGCACTTACTGGTACCTGGAGGCTACCCCCGAGCTGATGACCGATATTGCTCAGCGCTGCGAGACATTTATTTACGGAGGTGCGCTATGACACCGATCGCACCGCATATCACCGCTTTCCTATGCGAGCGGCTGCCGGTCCAATGTGGCGCTAGCATCCACACCTGCGATAGCTACGCCTATAGCTTTCAACTCTTGTTCGAGTTCGCCAGCCGCCGTTTTGGTGTTACCCCCTCGGCGCTTTATCTAGAGCAGATCGATGCCCGGTTAGTGATGGATTTTCTCGCTTACCTAGAGTCCGAACGGGGTAACAGCGCCTCGACTCGCAATGCGCGCTTGGCGGCCATCAAGTCATTCGTGCGCTTTATCGAATTCCGGATACCGGCGTTATTAGCGCAAACGCGGGAGATACTCGCCATTCCCACTAAAAAAACCGACCAGTCGTTGGTTCACCCTCTGTCGATGGTAGAGATTCAGGCGATTTTGGATGCCCCGGATGTTCGAACCCGTTTGGGTCTGCGTGATCGGGCCATGCTCCATCTCTGTTTTGCGGCTGGACTGCGGGTATCGGAACTCATCGGACTACCGATAACAGCGATCTGCTTACAATCCACACCCACGATACAGATCAATGGTAAGGGTCGCCGACATCGGTCACTGCCGCTATGGAAACAAACCACCGAGGATGTCCGAGCTTGGTTAGCGGTACGCAGTGAGGCAGCCGTACCGGAACTGTTCATCAGTGCTCAAGATCGAGCGATGACGCGCATGGGCTTTGTTTATCTGCTGCGCAAAGCGGTGCAACGAGCTATGGCAACCTGTCCGTCGTTAGTGGGCAAACAGATCGCGCCGCATCTCTTGAGACACAGTTGCGCGATGATGATCTACCAGGCCACTGGTGATTTGCGTAAAGTCGCACTGTGGTTGGGTCATGCCAATATGCAAACAGCGGAAATCTATTTGCGAGCCGATCCCATCGAGAAGCTGGAGACCATTGAGGCGGTCGTACCGCCATCGCTTCGCCGTGGCCAATTCACTGTACCAGACCGGTTGATTGCTGCTTTGCGTGGTTAATCGTTATGTAAAGCGATCATGGCCAAAAAACCTTTTCCTGTCGGCCTTGATCGCTAGATACTTTGCATAACGATAGTGCTTCTATAAGAACAGTTATCCAACTCTTTGGATAACTGTTTAAATGCGCCCGCTGGTCCAGTATGGGGTTAGCCGCTAAGGCACTGAGTTGTCCTAACAGGACATAATTCTCCTTAAACAGCCCCCATAACTCACTCGGCATGGTGAAGGTAATGTGTTGCCATGAGGTATGGGGGAGGACCGCTTGCTGGGTGGCGATCCATTGATCCGTCGCCTTTTTACCACAGCTGGGGCAAAAGCGACTTTTGCAGCTGAAGGCCACTTTTTTGAGGTGGCTGCAGGCGCTATTACTGCAGCAATAAAGCGCATAACCACGGATACACAGACCACAGCTGAGCATCGCGATAACGTTAGTGACTACCGCCTCACGCAGGGTGCCTTGGTGCTGTTGGTAAACCTCCTCCCACGCATTGCCCATCTGAAACAGTCGCCTAAACGGGGAGGGAACACGCATCCGAATAAGCCGCGCTTAAGGGGGAAGCAGCGCTACGGTCAGTTGAGTTTGCCCCACTTCTGTGAGCCACACCTGATCCATGACGCGTGAGCCGCCATGCGGACAGCGAATCGGGTGTTCGAATGGCGGACGGTGGACCTCGGCAGGCATCGTGATTTCACCCACCTCGGCATCAAAAACGAGTCGGCACTGGCGGCAGTGGAAGTTGATAAGCATAGACTCCAATAGGTGAGGTGAACTCAGAGGCATGATACTCATTCTTTTTCGCCCTATCCAGAGCCACCTCTCAAAGGTTAATACGCGGAGCGGGCAGACGCTTTAAGTCACCGACGCAGTCGGTCTACCTTGTACGCCTTGAAATTACTAGGGTTCAGGATGCACTAGCAAGTGAGTGCCCACTTTTTACATGTATTATGAACAGACCCCTAAAACGCGCTTGCACACCACGCTGTGTGAGCAAGGTCTACAAATGAACCAAGACATCATTTTCTTGACCGATGGCGCTGACACGGTACGCAATATAGCCTTCGGCATGTCGCCTTGTGCTGAGCATATCCTTGACTGGTTCCATATCACCATGCGATTGACGGTACTCGGTCAATACAGCAAAGGGCTTATCCATCACAACGCCGAAGAAGGCCAGCAGTTAGAGCATGACCTTGAACGTATCAAGCATTATTTATGGCATGGCAACCACCGGCGAGCGTTACCTTGCATTGAAACACTGATCGATGATCTTGAAGTCATGGAAAGCGACTACGCCAGTCAGCCCGCATTTTGCAAAGCGGCAAATCAGTTTTACACCTATATCAACAACAACGCTCATATTATTCCCAACTATGCCGAGCGGTACCACTATGGTGAACGCGTGTCATCGGCCTTTGCCGAATCCACCGTGAATGTCGTTGTAGACAAGCGTTTCTGCAAACGCCAGCAGATGCGATGGTCTAAACAAGGTGCTCATTGGCTGCTTCAGATACGCACCCGTACGCTGGATGGTACGCTCCGAAGTAAATTTGAGCAGTGGTATCCGGGGCTTGCTGAAGCCAGCAATGATCCTGAGCCAATGCCGAAGGCGGCATAGCCACCCCACGGATTTTGGTACTCTCCATTATTCATTTAACCCAAGCCGGGAAGTGCGTAGCAAGCCCATCGATAATAAATTCGACTCCAATCGAGGCAACAAGAAGACCCATTACTCTATTCAGAACGGCAAGCCCAGTTGGACCCAATATATTCGAGACAAAAGTAGCCATTCTGAAGCCTACAAAAATCATTATCGATACACTGGCGACAATCAGTGCAATCAGAATATCGTGACTCAAAGACTCATGTCGATGCGTGTAAATAACAATAGTGCTAAGCGCACCTGGGCCGGCAAGCAGCGGTATCGTAATAGGGAAAATCGCAAGCCCAAGCACGCTGCTTGGATGTGCTTCATCTATGAATTCAGAACTTTGATCTGACCTCATCATGTCAAGCGCCATCAGCAGCAAGAGCAAACCCCCAGCAATTTGAAATGCTTCAAGCGTAATTCCGAAAAACCGTAATATGGAGTCTCCGAAAAACGCAAAAATAATCAAGGCAAAGAAAAACATAATCGACGCTAAAAGCGCAATCGTATTTCTCTCTTTTATAGAGTGCTTGCTGGTTGCATTTAAGAAAATCGGTAGAATTCCCGGAATATCGACGATAGCTAAAAGCCCGGTCAGCAGCTTTAAATACTCAGGAAGATCAAGTAGTTCTTTGGGGTTAATCATAAAATCACGACCATTCACCTCTTGATCATTAAAAGAAAAATCCCTAGAACGATACAAGCAGTTCTAATCGCCTGAGTCCATCCCATCTCCCCGCGTGCTGGATTGAGGCCATAAGGGTAAACGCCATTCCAGACAGCGACCGCGCGCAAGGCCGGGCGCTCGACCAAGCGCACAGCGCCGTACCCGCTGATAGCACAACACCGCAGCAACCGTGCCGAAAATCACCGCACCAATGCTTTGCCCCATAAGCGCCAACTTAAGGCGTAGAGGTTTGAATAATTTAAAAAAAGTCGCATGTCTCAGCTCCCCCCTAAACAACATCTGGGAACCCAAGCCGCCCCCCCATCGTGGCCTCATATATTACTGACGCCAGCGGCACGACAGCGCTCAATGAGCACCACGACCCGCGCGGGTAACGTTTGTAATGGTCGCTGCCGTGGACGTTCTTGCATCACCTCCAGACAGGCGTCCCAACGGGATAGGTTCCACTTCGAGACTTCATTGATCATCGTGTCGATTTCTTGCCTGATCCGTTTCCATAGGCGCCACCAGGTAGCGCTACGGGCTTGATCCAGGCTATTCCAGAGCGGACCACAGCGGCGCCGGGCGCGCTTTTCGACCACCCAGGTATAGAGCAGCTTGCCGTGCAAATAAAGCTCAGCTAATTCACCGCCTTCGCGGGCTCTGAGATGGTCGATATCGAGTAAGCTTTTCATTCTTTTTATCACCAGTTCCACTTGCCACCTGAGCCGGTAGAGTTGCGCTATCGTTTCGCTCGATCGCCAGCTGCTGATAATCCGGCGGCAGTTCTTGTAAAAAATGCTCAAATAAGATCTCCGCGTTGTTCACTGGCATGCTCATCGTTTCTGGGCTTCCCGAGGGGTGGTTTGGGGGGGGGGAGGCAGAGTATGCCATTTTTTACAAAAAAATCAAATCTCTACGCCTTAAGTTGGCGCTTATGAGGCATGGGATAGCCCCTGCCCTGTTTCCGTGAGCCGTTCACGGAAATAAGGACCGGGAGAGGAATAGCGGGTTTTTCCTGATTTTCGATTTTTGGGGTCTACAATCAGGAAAAACCCTGAGTGAACAGAATTCACGAATTCTGTTCACTCGGTGGGTTGAACTAAATCACCATTTTAAGTATTACATAACGTTCTCTTAAACGATTGCTTGCAAGGATTTGATCATGAACAAAATGCGTCAAGTGATAGTAGGCATCTCTTTGTCCGCCGGCTTAGCCTTTAACAGTGCATGGGCGCTTGACATTTCTTCTCAAACACACTGGCAAAAGGTTCTTAGCGAGCATAGCTTCTGTGAGAAGCGGCTTAATGGGGAGATTTTTTCGAGAACAGAACTCTTTTTCGGTTTATCAAGATCAACTGGCCCGGACGTGACTGAAAGACAGTTTCAGCACTTCGTGGATACTGAGGTAACCCCGCGTTTTCCTGATGGACTGACCTTGTTATCTGGAAGTGGCCAATTCATGGACTCAACAGGAACTATCATTCAAGAAAGATCGAAAGTCATGATATTACTCTATCCTTTCAGCCAGAGAGCCAATAGAGCTGTGGAACAAATTCGCGAGGCTTATGAAGACAACTTCCAACAAGAATCCGTGTTGCGTGTTGATAAGCAATCGTGCGTATCTTTCTAATTGTACGAGTGATGTAGCCTATCAGGGCCGCTCAAGAGGGACGGCTCTGCTTTGCTTGGCATCCCTTAGCAGCGACGTTAGGCTCTAAAAAAATGGACTGAAGATTCCGAAAAAAGATAGAGAGGTACTGGGATAAGGAGTAGAAAAGACTTTGCAGGCCAAAAAAGTAAACAGAATGCTTGAATAGTGTTCACCTTTTTGGCAGTAGGTAGATCAATCCTAGTTTTAACTTGATCCAACTACTTCAGTATCAGCATTGCTGCTAATACCACAATAACTAGAAACAAGAACAGGTAAAAAATGGGCTGATACCAGGCAAGAACAACATCGAAGTAGCTATAAAATTTTTTTGGAACGAGACCTGCTAGATGCAAAATCGAAAATAAAACTAAAATCCCATACCCAACGTACAGGCCAAAAATCGATACTATTAAACCAGATATAGTGAAAATTGCTACAGTCAGAAAAAAACTTGACCCTTCATTTTGTATCGGTTGAGAATGCTCTTGCTGTATAAAATTTCCTTCATACTCAGGACTTCCGCTGGAAAATACCCAATATCAGCTTTGGGTTTCCGCCAACTACCTGAGTATACAGAACTCAAGATATGATAGTTGATCTGAGGTTATAGGGTTTTGGGTAAATTAGTGAACCAGTCAAAAAAGTGAACAGATGACTGGCGAACTGTTCACTTTTACGGGCGAGCGCAAATATTTGACC
>JAAETJ010000448.1 GCA_024228495.1 bacterium
TTCGTACACGGCCCCCAGTTGGTTAATGCCTAATTGCGCATACGAGATGCGGCCCCGGCGCGCCTTGCGCCCTTTGGGGCGGGACAGGCTCATCAGCCGCAGAATTTCCTGCAACACACTGTTACGCAGTCTGACCGTATTGATGATGGATGTGTGTTCAGGGTCAAACAGATGGCTTTTTAAGGGCGGTATGCGGAAGGTGTGGTGTTGCGGCTGCCCTTCTTCCGCGAGCGCAAGCTGCTCGGCCTGCTTATCTTTCGAAGGACACCCGTCAAAAATGAGTGTAAATAACAGACTCAAGGATTCATGCAGATAGTATCCGCTACGGCTCTCTTCGGTGGTCAGGCGCACCATTTCCAGATCACGCAAACTGTCGAGACTGTACCCGAGGCGATATTCATTGCTTTTTATAGGGACATACCCTAATTCAGGGCGCGCCTCAATATAGAACAGAAACAGCAGGCGGTACATATAGCGCAGGCACTCTATCGAAAGCTGCCGGGCAAACTTATCAATATTTTGGTCATATTCTTCCTTGATTTTCGTAATTCCCTTGATGCCTTTCCATTCGCGGCTCTGAAAATAATACAGCGTTTCATTGCCCAACAACTCAATCGCCTCACGCAGCGAATACTTCAGATCCTCAGAGACCGCATAAGCATGTTTATGGGAATTCTCATCCAGGCTGTCCAGTAAGGGAATGCCGTCGTCCGGACAGATACTTTCCTTATGCAGCAAAGCGGTTAACGCCTGAAAGGTTGTGGTTTCCCGGCGGGTGTAGATTTCCTCCAGGTCGAATCCCAACAGACGCTTATCATGCCATTTGGTGCGATCCACCAGCACGATCTGGCTCAACGTCGAGACAATCAGCCAGCGCGGCGGTTCATCGAGAGTGAAAATGCGTTTTGTGATACAATCCTCCATAGAGCAAGCTGAAGCTTGCACTCCAGGAGTGCAAACTTCAGTCATAGAGCAAGCTGAAGCTTGCACTCCTGGAGTGCAAACTTCAGTCATAGAGCAAGCTGAAGCTTGCACTCCTGGAGTGCAAA
>JAAETJ010000449.1 GCA_024228495.1 bacterium
GCATATTTTCCGCTATTATTCAACCTTTTACAACCAGCGCACAGTTAAAAATTGGGAATTTGTTAACCATGGTTAATAAGTATTTGTTAACCATAGCCAACAATACTGGCTCATGGAAAAGTCCTGCACTTGCTTCCAGGGAGCCCGCCACCTCAAGGCGCGAATCATTTGGCACTACCATTTATACCCTACCGCGGCGCACTAAACCGTTTGATGGGGCCAAATCAATCCACTCGGTTACGCGCGGAACCCGAAAATATCCCTGCGCGATACTGGTATCGGGCAAGTTTCGCAACGACGCAGATGGGTTGATTTGACTCCAACAACTACGGCTCAGGCCAGTGTTTTTCGCCTTCTGGACTTCGTTATGCTTTTCTTGTGGTCGATAAAGACCGCGGCGAAAAGCCTGCCTCGCCAGAAGACGCGAAAAACTGGTCAAATGATTCTATCTAAACATGAAACGGCTAAGCTCGATTGAGCGCCTGTCGGGCATTTTCCCATTTTTCACCCCGACAATTCGTCACTCATTGCATTTAAGCTCGTAATTGCCACATTTTTCTACTAATTATCTAGTGTTCAAACGACAGGACCGCTATACAACATATGCGACACAGCTACTCGAAACCGCAGTTGTGGCAATTTAATTAACCTTTAGTTGATATTTGTGTAGAATCGCGCCAAAATTGGCTCTGAATAGCCTAAAGTCGCAAATCTGTGTAAGTATGATTGGAAGCATTGATCTTAATGCATTTTAAATATTCTCCGCTGCGATGGTACCGGAGACAAATTGTACTGCCGGGCGCTCCGCATAATCAAGCGATTGTACTTGTCGGGCAAGTATGATCTAAAGCGTGTCGCGTCTAATAGGATTCATTTAATGGAGTCAAAACAGTTTACTCGCCAAGGTGCAAATCGCAACTCGATAAGGTGTATCGGGCAAGATTTACAACGCTGGAGATGGACTGTTTTGGCCTCCAAAGAACTGCGGCTCAGGCCAGTTTTTCAGGTTCTCTGGACATCGTTGCGCCCTGATTGTGGTCGCCCAGACCACCGCACAGGACACACCTTGCCAGCAAACCTTAAAAACTGGTCAAATGAACCCTATTGGACGCGACACGCTTTAGGAATGCTAGACGGTATACCTAGTCAGAAAGGGCAAGGACGTGTGTGACATCACAGCTGCTTCCTACCGTTACGGTACTGTCATAGAAGCAAAAGATGCTGAAGATAACCGAAGAGAGTTAAAGGTTTCTGAGGCGCGCCGTGTCGGACTTGCAATCAATGAGCGTTTTAAATCCTACATGACTGCCGCGAAGGCATGCATCTCTGACGCAGCCACGCAACATGGTGAAGATATAGGATTCAACGATCCGGAGATCTCGTACGATAAAAATATCGAAAAGTTATCCGCCCGCTTCGATCCAGGCCTTATATTGGATTTTCCCAAATTAACAATTACGGGGGATGACAAGACGATCGAGGTTCGCTCCTGTGTTACCGTTTGCATCGGCCCCTTGAAAAGCAAGCTTTGGACCCGTGCAAATACCACTGAAGACTGGGATGTGTTCTCTCACAGCAAACTAGAAGGCATTCATGCATTCTTTGATGCCACTTGCAGTGCCATCAACACGGCCTTGCTCGCTGAATATCAGATAGACTTCTCAGGCGTCATACAAGAGGCAATCGAACTTGAGTCCTACGGCAATATTCATGTATTTGCGGCAGACTGCGCGGGTGAAAATGTATCACAAAATCTCGAGCAACTTTGCGACCGCATTCGCGACAATTATAGTAATGCCAGGACAATTGAAAATCCGGAACTGGCCAATGCGATGCGCGATGTCACCGATGCCTCCTTGGCGGTGCCTGGATACAGCATGACGCCGAGCGGATTCTCTCTCGACGACGGTGCTGATTTCTATCCGTTTCGAGGTAGCAACGGCGCCGGATCGTTATTTGTCAAAGTGACAAATGACGACGAAGCATTTTTTTCTGGCATAGTAAATGCGGACAAGAAAATGCACCCGATTGACTTTGTACCGCCAGACAGCGTCTCAAATGGCGTTGGAACAACTGCTGAAATTGCAGCTTTCTTCGGCGGCGCTTTTTAGCTATCATCTTCTGAATAAATACTATGGTGGGCGGAAGATGAGCTTAGGTGATACTGTTGATAAAAGAGCCAATCAGTCGATCTATTGGAATGCACATCGTGTTTTGGATGAGTTTAGCCGAACCGGAAATCTCAAATTGCCAGAAACTATTGATGACGGGCTGACTGTCGAACAGTCCGCGCTGCGCATTATTGCCCTTTGCGCCGACGATACCTATCGGCTAGACCCGAAAAAACTTTCGGCTTTCCCTCGCCAGGATGGACTAGCCGATGAGGAAATTACGATCGCGGGCATCGCGATGGGACGTCATGATATCGGATTACCGGACGGCCATAAAAAGCTAAAACAAGACGACAAGATCAAGCCCCTGAGATTTGAAACGGTAAAAAGACTCACCTTTACCTCCATCAACGAAGAAGGCAATCCTCCGTACAAAAAAACCGAATGGGAAAGCGAACGGTTAGCCCATCTTGAGACCTGCCTCGACAATGGTGCAAACATAATCTGCTTGGGCGAATTTGACTTCCCACCAGTGCAACATGGAGTCGATCACGCTAGTTTCGAAAAAGCAATCCTCGAAAAAATCAATGCAAGAGACTATCCGGTCTTTGTCGTAGCGGGGTCCCGTCATGAGTATAATAAAGATGACGAAACATGCGTCAATGTCGCCCGCATTATCGTTAACCGAAACCTTAAGGATGTGGTCACAAGCCGCGAACTAAACAACGTCTTTCTACACAACAAAATTGTGCCAGCGACTAAGGTTGGCGAGATAATTTCTCCGCCAAACAGTATTGATGTCAAATATTACGATACCAAGATTGGTCGCATTGCTGTGCTGATTTGTGTCGATGCATACAATCCGACACTCATGTTTTCGCTGATAGATCCGCAACTCTACAAGCGGGGTGGAACGCTCCGAGGTGAACCAGATCAGCTGGATTTCATTTTGGTGCCCGCCTACAATTTTAGCCCAAAGCTTTACTATTCCTGCCAGGTTTTGAGCCTGCTTTGTCGCTGCACAGTCTTGCTGGTCGATGCATGCTGTCAGTGGACGGGCGCCACTGAGCTTAAGTGTCTGGAGGCAGAATTGTTCTTTAATGGGCGTTCATTCAGTGACAGGCGCAAGGATAACGATGAACTCGGAGAAAAAATCTATGAGGAAGACAAAGTCCACATATGGCAGCTGAAAAAGAACTTTTTGCGTGCCGCTGAGGCTGAGATGCGTAGCGTGTCACCAATGCCAGCATTTGATGCCCTAAGAAACTTCTTACGGGACACACGCGATTAATCTTAAACAAAATTGATGATAATTTCGCTGCAAAGGTGGGTTACACTATACATTTACTCTGACAGGCTCCTGGATGTTTCTTCAGCCTGAATAATTATAGCGATCCCGATAGTTCGCGACTACGCCCCACAGTTTCATGATATTCAATTCGACCTGTGAAAATACGGCGGCAATCAATAGCGCGGCAACTTACGTCGTTTTTGACCATTTTCACGTCGTCGTTGGTGAAGCAGAAACGGATGACTTCAAACAATCTCAAATTCCTGATGGAGACTGCACTTTGGCTACACTGACCATCGTATACTGGCGGGATATTCCCGCACAAATTATCGTCAAGGC
>JAAETJ010000450.1 GCA_024228495.1 bacterium
AACCAGAGCCATTAAAGCATGCGCTATCTGGTTATTGGTCTCGTCGCATCAATGATGAGCATCGCTTTGTCTACAAGGTAAGCGACGACTCTATGTTCATCGCTCAACTTCGATACCACTACTAACCCTCCCTTCACATATAACGGCCAAGCTCACCGGCAGTAAAAAGCGAGGCAACAAGGAACGAGGAGCGGCGCATTTTGCTGTCCGGGATAATTCACCCTGTTTAATTATTCGTAATGGGTCCACATACTGATTACTTTGACTGTGCGCTCTTCTTTGTAGACTTGGTACACTATCCTGTGTTGGATATTGATCCTCCGCGAATAGGCACCTGACAGATCGCCTACAAGTTTTTCGAAGGGCGGTGGCCTCTTGAATGGATCGATTTTCAATACTTCTAATAGTTCTTGGGCCTTATTCTTTAATCCAGAGGCGGCTAACTTCCGTGCATCCTTTTTTGTCTGTTTGGTATAAACCAAATTCCATTTTTCCATGTCACCAAACAAGCTCCTTCGAACATTCTGATAGTTCCTCTTCCATGCCTTCCTTGATAGATTCCCTCATTCCAGGTATTGAGAGAAGATGTAAAGTTTCAGTGACCGCATTCCAATCACTCTCTGACAAAAGGACCGCATTGCCTCTTTTACCCTTGATCAAAATGGGTTTGTGTGTGTTTGTAGCTTCATCTATCAGGCTATAGAGATTGGATCGTGCCTCTGTTACATTGAGAATCGTCATCTTTAATTACCTCCGCCTATCAACGTACGTATACGCGTACGCTTAGTCAAGGGATTTTTAAACATGCCGCTGCGCTTCAGTGGCGTGGAACTGATGAGCCGCTCCACTTTTGTGGGTCAACTGAAATTCCCTTGTAGGCAACTTATGCGTAATTATAAACAGATGTTTCGACTACACTCGCCAGTTGCACAAATTTAGACGGAAAACTCATTTTTCCGTATAAAAATCGTATTGAAACCAGCATTTTCAACTGTTTCTAAACTTCACCAGTGGTGAATTTTAGAAACAATCGCGTAGATCGGCCTTTAGGCCGACATGTCGGACTGAAGCCCGACCTACATTACCCGCATTTTTGCAACAATCGGGTACACGCAGCCGCTTTCTTTTGCCTTTTGCCTTCTCTTTTGCCCTCACCCCCCTCCCGAAAGCTTGCGCAACAACTCCTCCGCCGCCGCCCGGTCCTGAAACTCCCGGCCCCCTCTGGTTATCCTTTCCAGTTCGCGTTTGGCCTCCCCGTCGCGCCCGAGGGCGTGCAGGGCCAGCGCCAGGTGATAACCGATGTCCGGCAGGCTGGCATTGCGCGACTGGGCCTCGCGCAGGTAGCGCAGCCCCTCCTCGGGGCGGCCGTTACTGATCAGCACCCAGCCCAGCGTATCCGCAACAAATGGATCGGTCGGCGCCAGTTGATAGGCTTTTTTCGCAGTCTCCAACGCCCGTGCATCCCCCGCCATCTGGTAGAGCATGGCCAGATTGTTCAGCAGCGAAGGATCATCCGG
>JAAETJ010000451.1 GCA_024228495.1 bacterium
AGTGTGTCGTTACGGCGGGGAAGAGTTTGCAATATTGCTACCGCACACTGATCCCGAAGGTGTCATCATTGCCGCCAATACCTTACAACATGCCATTGAGGCGCTTAGCATCCCCATTTTTGAGGAAGAGTCGTTGTCGGTGACGGTGTCGATTGGATGTGCGAATGTGGTCAATGGGTTAATAGAAAAAGCGCTTAAACGGGCCGATGAAGCCTTGTACGAATCAAAACGCGCAGGGAGAAACTGTGTGTCTGGCAGGTTCGAAGCGCCCCAGTCAGTTTACTCCTTGCCTAAACAGGCGCAGCGGAGCCGCCATTTCTTTCGATCAGCCAAGCAGCAAAATTAAATTGGTTACTGCTGTTTGGCCGACCAGGCCTCCAAGGCGGATTTGGCGTTAGCGTCGATGGCGTCTTTATTCTGACTCACCCAGTATTTTTCCATAACGCGTACATTGGCCTGATTCGCTTTATAGAAAAAGTCTACGATATCGCCGACCAGGGGAATAAATCCCAAACCAAAATCAAGTAGCGCATTGCGCAACATGACTTTCACCAAGCCCGGTGGAAGCCCCATCCGTTTGCCGAGGTACACAATTCTTAACGC
>JAAETJ010000452.1 GCA_024228495.1 bacterium
AAGCATCAGATAATCAGCCTGCCAAGAGTGTAGAATGGCCTTTGTAAAACGTGTGACAGATGTATTGGTAATGGCGGCAGTAAACAGATGTTCAACTTGGTTGCGAGTTAGACATTGCATGCCGGAAACAGACGTTTCTTTAATAGAATACAGTATGTTACGATCTTTTGCCGCAAAAGTGGTCTCGTGTAGGCGTCTGGCCAATTCATCAATCCACGCGTCCTCAACTGCTATCTTCACCCGGCAGTTGAGGTATATCAGCCCAAGCAAACCTGGCTTGAATGTAGGGGCTAGTTCTATGGCTCTCTCGTAGTGTTTGCGTGCCAAATAATACCGTGGAGAGTTGGCGTTGGGTATCGCAAGATAGGTGACAATGGCATTAGCTGCTTCGTTGTTGGTACGCATGGAATTGGGATGGTGTTGCACTTCGATCTGGGTGCGTCTTAGCTCATCACCAAACTGATGGGCGCGCAGGGCCGTGGTGATTGCAAAGCTGGTCATCACCCCAATGGCAAGGGTGATACCAAGGGTTTTTTGCCAGCCGGAGTGTTCGACAGAGTGCGCCAGAGCCCATCCTGCAATGATCACCAGGCCAAAGGATGGTAGGTAGTTTCGATGTTCATGCGCGATTTCCAGGGGCAGTATGGTGGCTTCCAGGCCATGACCAATCAGAAACCAAGCAATACCAAAGGATAAAAGTGGCGCTGTCAGTCGTACTCTCCATGCTAGCCAGGCCATGCCGGCTAGACCAAGCAAGGAGGGCAAGGTCGTCCATGGGGAGAGAAGGCCGGTTGATAATAAGATATCGTCGTGATAAAGAGCGAAGGAATCCAGGCGGGGAAAGACGATAAGGCCAAGATAAAACCACAATACCCTGCCTTCAGTCAGCAGACGTTCTGTTATTGAAAAGTCGCGCGTTGTGTAAACGCCTAACAGCCAATGGCTCTTGATTATCACTACGTAGACGAATGCTCCAGTAAAGACCACGGCAGTGGCAGCGATCAGGAAGCGGGCAAACCGATCCAGTCGGAGGGTCTTGCTACGCCGGATAATCATCTCCCATGCGAGTACAAAAAGTGGGAACAGCGCCCCAATCTCCTTGCTCAATATCGACAAGGGCCAGCACAGAAGCCAGGCGAGAAGTATTAAGGCCATCCCCTTGCGCCCACCTCGTTCACGTCCGCTCATGTGAAGCAGAAACCCCGCAAGCAAGAACAGGGTGGATAGGCTGGTCATGCGCTGGACCACATATAAAACCGAGGTTAGCTGTATCGGGTGTACCAGCCACAGCATTGCGGCAAAGCCTGCAATGGCCCCCGATACAAACAGACGTCTGGAGGCGAGATAGACCAGAAGACCGGTGACCAGGTGAATAAAGAGATTGGTTGCCTTGAAGGTGAAGGGATCAAAACCGCTGAAATAGTGGTTTAGAGCAAAGCTGAGTTGGGCAATGGGTCTGCCGATATAGCTGGCAATGCCGCTTGTCATGGCGTCATAAATCGAACGCTGGGAAAGTTCAGTTAGTTGAATGCTCTCGAGAAGAAGAATATTTATTCTATCATCAAAGAAGAAGTCGCCATACAGGCCATTCCAGTAGAGGGATGCTACAATCAGAGATGCAAATATAAAACGTATTGATGATAGGAGGATCTGCATCACCGGCTACTCTTAAGCTAAAGTATATCCAGTCTTATGGGGTAAAAAAACACCCCGCATAGCGGGGTGTTTTTGGCACATTCAAGTGGTCTTGGTTAACGGCAATTAGCCGGTTTGTACTGAGTAGCGATGTTGCCGGTGCATACCCAAGTTACTATCCCGCTAGTTGCGCTACCAGTTCCGGTCAAGATGATGGTTTGGCCGTCAGTAACGCCACCTATGTCATCTCCATCAGCTTGGGCTGTTATCACGCCCACAGTGTCGCTGGTTTTGGTGTAAGCCACGCTCTGTACATAATCTGAGACTTGGTCGCTAACGCCAGCTGAGGCCGCCAGTGGCATGTGGCCCAACGTCTGGAATGCTTCTGCAACGCTGGTCCTGCCCCCTGAAGCTGCCAGCACAACCTCGGAAACCTTGGTGCGTGACATGTAGTCCTGATAGGCAGGTAGTGCAATGGCTGCCAGAATACCGATGATCGCTACCACGATCATAAGTTCAATCAATGTAAAACCTTGTTGGATCTTTTTCATGTCTATCTC
>JAAETJ010000453.1 GCA_024228495.1 bacterium
AGAGCATTGCCATGCAAAGCAACTGGTGCGCTGTGGCCTGAAGATTCAGTAACAAACTGCGTTACCGGCCCTTCAGCCACGGGGGCACCGTCCGGGTGTGATGTTACCTACATCAAAAGGGTGGATTTGAACCACAGGCTTACGCCTTTTCCAAGCCAGCTTAATAGGCTGGTGCAAAAGAGCGGGAGTCGAACCCGCGACAGGTTGATTATGAGTCAACTGCTCTACCAGACTGAGCTATCTTCGCTGGTGTTGAAAAGCCCACTGTCGTTCTGTACACACCGGGCAATCCCCATACTGGGTTAGCTTGGGTGCGCAGGACAGGCATACAGAACCTGAACCGCTGAACGATGTATTGCCTCTTTCAACGCATGGATGGCCGGGGCACTGCCCCTCCATCGCAATTCTCAGTTTTGTTCGTACTATTCACGTTATATCTCCTTCAATAATTGAGCACCTTGCGGCGCCCGGCCTTTGCTTCGCTACGCTTGCGCTTCTCTTCCAATCGATCCTGATTGGCGGCACGGGAGCGTCTGCGCTTTATCCTCGGCTTTGGCGGCTCTGCCGCCTTACGGATAAGCTCAAACAGCCGTTCCTGGGCATCCTTGCGATTGCGCTCCTGACTACGGTAACGCCGCGCAGTAATGATCAGCTTGTAGTCACTGCTTACCCGGTTTCCGGCCAGTCGTATCAATCGCTGTTGCACCCCATGGCTCAAGCCATATTCCTGGGTGATATCAAAACGCAACTGCATCGCAGTGCGGTTCTTGTTCACATGCTGACCGCCCGGGCCTGATGCATAGATGGATTTGAACTCCAGGCTCTCCTCATCTATTTCGATGCTGTCGGTTATTCTGATCATGGCCTTGCCTCCATGTTTTGGAGGTTGCTTAACCGATACCATTTCGGATCAGGTGCCCTGCGCAGTTTGCGCTTGGCCGCTGTCGACTTGCTGAACATCCTTGGCACTTCATCGGTAAGCTCAAAACAAAACTTACGGGGAAGATCCGTATACAGTGATCTTGGCGGCTGGCTGTAACGCATACCTTTGAGTACATTTCCGGTTTCAAAGGAGTGGTAATAGACCGTACCAATACCAAGCTCATCAGCAATGAACTTTAGTGCTGCCGCAAGGGCTGCCTCATCCCACATGGGAAAATAGGCTGCCAGGATTTTCTTTACATACTCCTGTGCCTTCCTGGCACGCACGGCTGCATCCTTATCCTGCTTGCCTGCTCGTTTTGCCTTATGTTCCAGCCAGGAGAGAAACGCCTTAGCATCACGCAGCCAATCGGTCTGAATCTCCTCTATCAACACCTCATCATGATCAAAATCTATATCCAACCTTATCCAGGCCAGGGTGTAGCGAAAGTACCTGCGAGCACCACGCTGGAATATGGGGTGCCCACATGATTCGAAGTACCAGCGATCCTCTTCTGCCACACACTTCTCAAATGCCTGATCATGGCCGCAGTTGAAGTTCATCTGTAACACCAGATTTGCGTTGTTGCGCGTGGTCTGGTTATGCCGGGATCTCTCCTCATTCCAGCGCCCGATGGTCAGCAGGAAGTCTTGTCTCTCCTTCACATATACATAATCAAACAGATCACCGCTGACACGGCCGCTGCCCATCTCTGCAATCAGACTACGTATGGCCGGCTTTTCCAGCAGCCGTCCAAAGGGTGAACGCCGGATATCGGTCAGCTTCATACCCTTCCCTACGTAACGCGACAACAGCATCAATGCATAATCATTTCTCGCATAACGAAACAGTGTCCTGTCCTTGGGCAGACAGGCAATGATTTCATCCAATAATTTCTTGTCCATTTTCGTTGCTCTATAAGTTGGTTAATAGTCATCACTACTCGAACACTCATGGTTGTTACACTCATTGCTGTCTCCTTTATCTAAAGATCTTCTAACCCAGAAGATCTGCTGTTAATAATTGCCCGGTTATTGCTGCTCCCGGTTGTGCCATCCCTGGCATTGTTGTCCCTGACCTTCTTTGCCCTATTTAGAAAGGGATTAATTCACTCAATTCTCATTGGCGAATCCTTTGGACACTGCGCCCGCAGAAACTCCATCTGATCGGTCAAGATGGTGCGATTACGCAGGATCAGCCATTCGGCATAACCAGGCGTATATGGCACCGCATACAGCCGCATATTTGCTTCCTCCGGGGTACGTGCCCCCTTACGCTGATTGCATGCCATACATGCAGTTACCACATTGGTCCAGACATCAGCGCCGCCACGGGATCTGGGCATTACGTGATCTCTGGTCAGACGCCTATCAGGCATCTGCTCCAGACAATACATACAGGTGTGCCCATCCCTTCTAAACAGCTCACGGTTGGTCAGCGGCGGCGTTGCTCCATGGGCCTTCGCATACATCGAACCCTTTGCAGCAATCACCGGGTGCACATCAATGTAGGAGCGCATACCACTAATGCGGTTAATCCCTCCAAAGATACGCAGCGGCGTATCACCCAGAGTCCAGACAATCTGCTCCTTCGCATACAGCACGGCCGCCTCCTGCCATGGGACCCAGCCCATGGGCTGCCCACCGACATCGACACGTAGAATCAACTGCTGCATATCGGCTCTCCTTTTTCTTGTCGTTACCTCAAAGCCCACAACTGCTAATTGGTACGCAGGGTCCGGGTCGAACGG
>JAAETJ010000454.1 GCA_024228495.1 bacterium
CCTGCTTCACGTTTTCTCCCTCTCCATTTGCTTGCACATCACTATTCATTGTACTTTTCCCTGGATGCTAACAGGCGCTTCAGCAGGTCATGCGTTCTGGTCCGATAGGCTCCGACACTAAAGTAATCTAGTCCCTCTGGGATGCCCTTTGATTTGCTCAGAGCCTGAAGGATAGCCTCTTGAACTTCGTCCAAATTGGTCGGATCGGCAAGCAAACCCAGTTGGCCATTACGCAACGCATCACGGCTGCCATCCAATTTGCTGCCAACCGTGGGGATTCCACATGCCATCGCTTCAAGATAAACAATACCGAACCCCTCACCGCGACTAGGCATCACATAGGCATCTGCTATTCGGTAGTGATCGGCTTTTTCCATTTCTGGAATATAACCAGTAAAGATAACACGATCTACAATATCAAGAGTCTCTGCCTTCTGCTGAAGCCTTGCTTTGTCTCCGCCATCACCAACGATTAGATAAACGATATTGGGGCTTTCCTGTCTCAATTTCGGCAATACTTCCAGGATTTCATCAAAACCCTTATAGCGTTCAAACCCTGCCAAGCGGCCGAGTGTCATCACAATGTCTTTCCCATGCAAACCATACCGACTCAGAAGGTATTCCGGCTTGGGGCCTGGTTCATACAGTGCAGGGTCATAGCAATTGGGTAACAATATGACTTTGTTAGCCTCCACGTTGGACCACTTGATAAAACGTTGCCTCGTATACTCACTGACCGCAATGACGGCGTTTGCGTGTCTAATCACCCAATTAACAAGTCGACTGTGATTAGGTTGCCATGCATCCACACCATGGATAATGCAGACAAAGGGTGCGTGCTTTAAACGCGCGACCAGCCACGCAAGTGGCACCATGCCGATAAGGCCACAGATGATAAGGTCAATCTTTTTGTAATCGATCAAGATATGTCTGAGTTCACGAAGGTAATTTATTTTTCCACTAATACAATGGTTATCTCTGCCAATTCCGCGTACATTGTAATGCATCTTAAATGGTAAATTGACTGCCGGCTTCGGCTGTATTCGCATCAGTGCAACTATATTGGAGACATCAGGTGAGGTACTGGCTGCGGTTAGTAAATCACGATCGAACTTGGCCATGCCGCCGCCCGCACCAAAGGCATCGGGAATTAGGGCCAGAACACGTTTTCGCCTACTTTGAGGCTGATATTCCAGAGTTCCATAGTTGTTGTAAACCCGCATGGCCCAGCTACGAAGTCCGCATTGTTGGCCTGCTATGCCTTCTTCTTCCATCCATTGTTCGACTGGCCTGGAAAATCCGGCCTCAGGTCGGTGAATGATATGGTCAGGTAGCGGTTTGGCAGGCGTTTGTGCCATGGCCTGTTTGCCAGGTGTTTGTTCTCCTGCCGCCAGAAAG
>JAAETJ010000455.1 GCA_024228495.1 bacterium
AAACGGTTTCGGGGCGAAAATACAAATCCTCGGGTGTACCGATTTGTTCAACCCCTGCATTATTCATCAGGCAGACGCGATCGGACATCACCATCGCCTCCTCCTGATCATGGGTGACATACATGATGGTGACACCCAACTGTTCGTGCAAATGTTTTATTTCAAGTTGCAAATGGTCACGTAGTTTCTTGTCGAGCGCCCCCAAAGGTTCATCCATCAGGATGATTGACGGTTCATAGACAAAGGCTCGCGCCAATGCAATACGCTGTTGCTGGCCACCGGAAAGTTCGCTCGGATAGCGGTCAACCACCTGGCTGAGTTTGACCATATCGAGTACCCGCATCACGGCCTTTTCACGGTCAGTCCGATTCATCTTGCGCATTTCAAGTGGAAAGCCAATATTCTGACCGATGGTCATATGAGGGAAAAGGGCATAGTTCTGAAAGACCATACCAATCTCACGCTGAAACGGCGGCAAGTGAGTCGCTTCATGTCCGTCAATCCAGATTTGACCGCTATCGGGATCGTTCAAACCAGCAACCGCCCAAAGC
>JAAETJ010000456.1 GCA_024228495.1 bacterium
ACAGGACATCTGTTCGCGATATGCTTTGCGCCTGGGGCTTCGCCAGATCAAGGGTGTGGGCAAGACGGAAGCTGAACTGGTTATGCAAATGAGGCAACAGCCGGGTGGACCACAAGATCGCCCGGAAGATGAAAAAGCCAGGCCGGTATTTTACAAGGATATCCGTAATTTCTGGCAACGCTCGGGGCTCGCCCGTTCGATGATTGAGCGTTTTGCCGATGCGGATGCCTTTCGCTCAATCGGGCTTGACCGGCGAAAAGCCCTGTGGGCGGTGCGTGCACTTGATCCACATTGTCAGAATTCAACTTCCATGGTTGGCAAAATGCCGCTATTTGACCGGTTGAACGGTAAAGATCCGGTCAATGAAATTCGGACCGATTTGCCGCTTATGCCGCAAGGTGAGCATGTCATTCAGGATTATCGCTATCTTTCCCTGTCACTTAAAGCCCATCCGGTTTCCTTCCTGCGGGATGATTTCAGGCGAAACGGGATGGTGGAAAATGGCCAGCTTGAAA
>JAAETJ010000457.1 GCA_024228495.1 bacterium
AATGCTTGTATTTGGCAAGTCCCTGGAAAAAATAAAAATTAACTGACCATATGAACCCAAAGTTCAGTATGATTGGACACCAAGCTTTTGCGTGGCATGGTCGGGCACCAGGCTTTGGCGTAGTTCGTTGTTGATGAAGAAGGTATAAACCACTGCCTCCTTCAGAGCTCGCGCGGAATTGGTTGAGGGGTCTATGATAACAAAGTGGAGAAAAAGGTGGCACCCTGCCACAATTGTTACAATCAATTTTATGATACTCTTGCCCAAGCGTTCCAAACACTGCGCCCGCACCAGTAGAAAACAGATACGTGAGCGCATTAAATATCGGCTCAAGAAGTGGTGCGGGAGCGACAGCTTGCACGAACACTGGCAATACACGAGCGGGCATTCAAGCCAGTGGCCATAATAGGCAGAAGAAATTCTGGGGGTTTGCAGGTTCTGAGCGCGACGGCAAAGCAATGGCCATTGCCTTCACATTGATTGAGACTGCCAAACTTAACGGCGTTGATCCTCAGGCTTGGCTCACCGGTGTTCTCAGTCATACCGCAGATCGCAAGATCAATCGTATTGATGAATTGTTGCCTTGGAATTAGAGCATTTCCGGTTTGGATTGAACCCTCTGGTGGAGTCAAATCAGTTCGCTCGGCCAGGCGCGGAACCCGAAAATGTATCTGGGGGATATGTATATCGGGCAAAGTTCGCAACGCAGCCCAATAAGATTCTGTGGGCTGATCTGGGGCATCAAATGATTCAGAATAAACCGGAAGTGCGCTAGCTGACACCAGCAGCTATTCTATTCCTCCAAAAACACGCCGATTGGAAACAATTAGTTTTGCTATCAGATCAACTGTGCGACGAACCGAAGGTTGATTGCGATCCTCACCGTGCACGACTAGCCATTGATCGTGCGATAGTGCATCAATAATTGGACCGCTTCGGATCAGTGTGGGTTCAGCATCACCCACAAAGCACGGCAGCACCACATGACCCGCATCTTGTCGTGCTAAATCCAGCAAAGAGCGCGGACTGGTTACTTCGAATTTGATCTGGCTTATCTTGTGTGATCTGACCCAACTCGCCGACGGCGTTTGGGCTGTCGTCGCGATCCAGTCGTCCAGTTTTTCTGCATTGGGGGTGGCATAAGGAGCAAATGCAACGCGTGTAGTTTTCCGTGCAGCAAGAGCTTGTTCATTGGGACGGGTATTGCGCAAGCCGATTGTCGCCTCCCTTCGCGCAATGCTATGTCGCTGTTCTGACGCACCAAATACCAAACGCACACCATTGGTGCTAATGTCTTGAACATGCATCGAAATAAAACGAGTCATCCACGTCCCGGCAGTAATGTAGATTGGTATGTGTGCATTTCGGATTTGCCGTCGACGCTGAATGTGAAGCATCTGCTCTTCAACAATTTCTGCTTCGCCAAACAATTCAATCCCTGCATCAGTCAAATCATATCCACGAGGTAGACGATCAAATAATACTTCCCCGATTGCCCGCTCAAGTTTGACCATATGGCGACCAAGTGTCGGTGCGCTCAAGCCAGACGAAATTGCGCCCGCTGCCAGGCCGCCGCCGCGGGCAACGGCAAGAAATAAATACAAATCAGACCATTCAAACTTCGTTTCAAACATGAAATGAACCTTTCATCACCTCATACTAACTCAGGAGTATTCTATACGATACAATAGAGTAGTAATTTCAAAACTGAAAGGTACGAACATGTTTGAAAATGCTCTCTCAACTGCGCCGCGTATTGGAATGGGATGTTGGGCTATTGGTGGTCCATTCTGGAATGGCGAAATTCCGGTTGGATATTCAGGAACCAATGATACCGATTCCAAAGAAGCTATCCACGCGGCATGGTCAGCTGGAGTGCGCGTATTTGATACTTCTGCTGTCTATGGTGCTGGACACTCGGAAACATTGCTCGGTGAAGTAATAGCGGACAAAACTGACGCTATTATCGTTTCTAAATTGGGCCACTCGTTTAATGCTCAATCAAAACAAATGACCGGTGCCAGATTTGATCCAGCCTATGTCAGAGATTCGGTCAATCAAAGTCGCAAGCGTTTGAAGCGAGATGAAATCGACGTAATGTTGTTGCATCTCAATGACCTGTCTATTGAAGATGCCCGACCGGTCTTCGATACACTCGAAGAACTCCGCTCTCACAGACAAATCGCTGCTTATGGATGGAGCACAGACTTTCCAGAGAGCCTCCGCGCTTTTGCCGGCCGAGAACGCTTCACCACCGTACAACACTCGATGAACGTCTTCTTCGATGCGGGCTCCTTAAGCGCTACCGCTCAAGAGCATGATTTGATCCAGTTAATCCGCTCGCCTCTGGCGATGGGTGTATTGACCGGAAAATTCTCAGATGGCCAGCGGGTTTCCAAAGACGATATTCGCAGCAATGATGCCGATTGGCAGGGTTATTTCACGAATGGCTCTATTTCGCCCGATTATGCACAACAACTGGATGCAGTTCGTGATCTGATAACAGTTGGTGGAAGAACTTTGGCGCAAGGCGCTCTGTGTTGGCTCCTGGCAAAGTCACCACGCACACTTCCATTGCCGGGGGCAAAGAACGCCCGACAGGCTGAGGAAAATGCTGGAGCGCTCGAACTTGGACCGCTTCCTGGGGATGTCATGGTTGAAATTGAAGGCGTTCTAATGCGTGAACCGGAAGGTCCGGCACGGGCAAGATGATGGTATCGAACATCTCTTGCTGTGTGTCCGTGTCGTCAAGTGACATTTTAACCAGATCCTTTCCCAGTGTCTCCAGCTTGGTGGTCAACTTCATTTTGATTCAGTTTTGATTTTTTTTGCTTACGGCTATTCGGGCTTACGCCCGGCCTCCGCCAGGGCGGCGCACCGGTGGTTGGCGGCACATGAAAAGCTACTGAATACAAGCGTATTATCGGTGAAAAAGAACGCCGTGATCGAACCGATGCCTGAGAAAGGGCATGCCGCGCAACCCCCCATGGTGAGCCCGTAGTTCTTGGCCGCGAAGAGGCGTCGGAATTAAGATGGCAATTGCCTGAGACAAATCTGCTGTATTCAAAACCTGTTTCATCTGTGCGCTGACACACCAGCAGTCCGGGTAATGACATTAACAAGAGTCAACACAGTGGTGTCGACTCTTGTTGTTTTATTCGATCGGGCAGATGCTACACCTGCCCGATAGTAGTTCACTTGGTTTTCTTGATTTCGCCACTTGCCAACCGCTTGTGATAGTCGGCCAACAGCGCCTTCACCTTCGGCAACAACAGGTAAAGCCCGGTGATGTTGATAACCGCCATGGCAAAAACCATTGCATCGGAGAAG
>JAAETJ010000458.1 GCA_024228495.1 bacterium
CGCTTGAGGCCACCAACGGTTCCGGTGCCTTAGTGAAGCCCCGTACTTCCTCGACAGCAGCTCGTAGCGTATTTGGCAGCGCGTCTAGTGGATAAGGTTCGGGTTCGATATTACATATTAATGGCAGTGCTTCAGGCCAGCCGTTATCAATGGCATTATTGACACCGCCTGGCTCTATTGCTGCATTAATAGCCTTGGCTACAGCGTCAACCCCAACATGTGCGGCCATATCGTTGAAGTCGGTTGCATCTTCAGGGCGGTGTTCCCCAAAATCTGGAACCACCACCTTTGCACCGATAGCCAGGGCGGCATGGTTCGCCTTGGTGGTGCCAGGATTGCCTTCTGTGGTTATGTCATCATCTGCGCAGATAATTATAGGCAGGTCAGGCAGCTTTTGACGCATGGTCTGTGCTACGGGCTCCAAATTGCCTGCATTGAATGCGATAGCGACCGGGTGACCAGTTGCCTGGTGGATGGTTGCGCCAGTGGCGAAACCTTCAGCGATACATATTGCCCCTGCATCTTTGACAGTTCCAATACTGAAATATCCGCCAGTGATACGTCCACCACTCAGGAATCGTTTGCTGCCATCTTCATTAATGAATTGCAAAGAACTGATTTCACCACCAAAAAGTACCGGGATAACCAGTGCATCTTTATACAATCTTGCGCCATTGGCTTTGATATCTTTGCGGACAAGATAGGGGTGGTCAGCGTTCGCCGGTGTTGCATCATTCCAGATCGCTTCGGCTTTATTGGCGGCATTGGCATATTGTTGCTGACGTTTTTTCTCTGCGTGTTTCCGGGTTTCTTCAACACGGCGCATATATGCCGCCCGTTCAGACTTGGAAAAAGGCTTGTCCCCTTTCGCCTGCCAGTTCTCAGACAGGCCCGTTGACCAGTCACCGAAACTACCCCCAAGGCCATCATCAAACAGTTTGCAC
>JAAETJ010000459.1 GCA_024228495.1 bacterium
AGGCCTGCATCCGTAAACAGGCCGGCGATATTTTCCCCGACCCTTTGATTTTCGGAAATGACGGCCCCCAGATGATTCGGTGGATTGAAAAATGCCGCCTTGACCTGTCCGGGTCCTATTTGGGTGACGCCGAAGTTCAGGCTCATACGGAATACTGAATCTGCACCAAACCGCTCCGCGATCAAATCTTCAGTTCCCAGTCCATTGTGTGCGCTGACAAGGGGCTGGAGCAAATTTAAAAAAGGCAAAGTATAACTAGGTTTCCCGGATAATCCGGGGCCGCCGGTCGAACCAGGGACAGGCTTCCTCCAGTTGGGAGGCCAATCTGAAAAGGGTGGCTTCGTCGCCGAAAGGTGCGGTAAAAGGGGTACCGCAAGGCAGCCCGCCGGGAGTCCAATGCAACGGGACGGACATGGCCGGTAATCCGCAAAGGTTGGCCATCTGGGTGAAAGGTGTTCTGGCAAGATAACCCCACCCCGGCATCTCCATGTTCCAACCTTTTTTAATTGCTACAATGTCGTGCTTTTTTCATTAGTTCTTGACAATGATGACAAAGCTTTTTTTACATGAATATGCCGCGTATTGCCAGTCTGAAACGCCTTGTTTTGCGATGATGAGGGCACAATCAAGATGTTGATTTAGATATATACATAAACTTTTACATTGACACTTACAATTTTATTGGTTAGGGTACTCGCATTTTACCGTATGGGATTGATCTATATGTTAAACGCGAGCCCTACCGCAATTGATTTTGATGTTTATCAACCGCGCAAGCCCAAAGCAAGCGCATATTACCGCTGCGTGGAGGACCATTTTGAACAGCTGGAAACTGTCTGGGACGAACGTTATCAGGGCCGCTTTGGCTTTTGGCGACCGTATGTGATGGATGTCATTCAGCGCTATTTGGCCTCCGGCTCGTAGAGCCTACAGAGCC
>JAAETJ010000460.1 GCA_024228495.1 bacterium
ACATAGAGGTATATAGCAGAACACCTTTATTTTGATTCAGTTTGAATTTTTTTCGCTCACGGCTATTCGCGCTTACGCCCGGCCTCCACGGGGGCGGCGCACCAGCGCCGGTCGCTTTTCGCTCCTGATTGCATGATCATTTTAAAGGTGTTCTGCTATAGAGCAACTTTCAGCAATAATGAAGCTTCCAATCCTGGCGCACCCTTCAGCCGCGTGTCGGAAAAGGATTTGAATAAAATTGCTTTCTCATCGTCGCCTCCAACCAATATGGGTCGCGCTCAAATCAACACGCCTCTATTTTTGAAAACGGACTTCGAACTTTGTTATTGGGGTAGATTCCGGCTGAGTGCAGGATAGTACGTTAAGGTCAGGTATGCGGACATTCTTCCGTTTTCGAAAACCGATTGTTGTTCAACGAACGACATATCCATTTGCGTCGGTCTTGCCATGTGCAGTCAATCTTAATAGAGATGCGAACATCAAAATATATGTGCCAAATGAAATTTGTGGGATAGACAAATAGTTTCGGTCGGGCAACACTTTCCGGTCGGATAATATGGAGAGTAGTTGATGAGGCAAAGACTGTTATTCTGGTTTCTTTTTGCAATCACAATGTCTGTCTATTTGACGATGGTGTTGTGGTCTTTGCCAAAGATATCGAGGCAAGCCGATGGGATGATTCCATTTGACCTTCGACCCAGCGGTTACTCCTTCGAAGAAGCAGTTGGATTTCTTACTGTGCTGTCAGCGGAAGGTCGCCTGTTTTATCTTAACGTTCAACACGGTTTGGACTTTGTCTATCCAATCCTGCTAGCAGCAACTTTGGGTTTTGCAATCTACTTGCTCACACCTAGAAGTTGGGGCTTGTTGAAATTGGTAATTTCTATTGTTGCAATTCCATGTGCGGTTTTTGACTACCTGGAAAATCAGGCAGTGGCACAGATGCTGCATTTGAACGTCGAAGTTGTAACATCGCAGCTTGTCGACACGGCAAGCCGGTGGACAGTACTTAAAACGATATCTACAACTCTTGCAGCCGCAATCCTACTTGTCCTATTGGCCCGGTGGGCTTGGCAGCGGTTCAAACCATGATTTGTACGACCCTTATCGGGGGTGGGTCGATTGGCCTTTTCGAATGGATGCCGTAGCAGGGTTTCTACAAGTGTTTAGGTTTTGTGTGTCGGTAAAACCCCAAAACAGTGTCTGTGTTGTAGCATTGAACGGCCATGATGGGTCGAGTGCTGCAAACTGGTGGACAACAGACAAAGGCGACTTATCAGCTGAAAGCGGACTAAAACCAGGATGGCGCTTACCGGGGTTTTTATGCCATTAACTGCCTCACTCAGATACAAACCCAATGGCAGCTGAGCGGACAAAATAACCACCAGCTATCATTTGGGCGTTCATTCCGCGACACGATCGGCGTGTCTGTATTGTGCCAAGTGTGAACGGGTATTTCATGGCTTCCTGTTTTGGCCAATCGCCTAGCCACCTAGCGCCCGGTACTGGGTCGGCGTCATGTTGACTGCGCGACGAAAGTCACGCTGGAAATGAGCTTGATCAGCGTATCCACACCAATAACCGATATCGGACAGGGTCGTTTCAGTCTCGATCAAAAGACGCCCAGCTTCCTGCGAGCGAACCCCTCGAACCAGCGATGAAAAGGTGTGACCTGCTACCTTGATGTCACGCTGCAGGGAACGGGGGGAGCGTGCCAGCGAACGCGCAGCCTCTCCCAGCTTCCAGACACGTCCGACATCATCGGCGAGCAGATGTCTTAGCCGCTGAATAACGGGCAATGTGGTTGCGCCGACGAGCGGTTCGGCCGACCTGTGGTCACCCGGGGGTTGTCCATCGGTCTCAAACCGACCCTTCCGCCAATGAAACTGCCAACGATTTGTATCGCTGGTCGCAAAGACAGGATCTGCAGATGCCGGGTCGACGTTGATGTCCAGACCACCAATTGATCCCCTCAAAGCCAGGTATCCAGACAGCCGTAGCAACCCAGCCATGAAACCGCAAATGAGGATATTTTCGGCATCCGACGGAAGTTTTTCGCCCTTCCACTGACGGACACATGTCCAGATATCCGGCAATTCATAGCCAATGACAACGCGATTGTTGGAGTGGTGGTATTTTTCAAGACGCATCCACTTGTCGGCCAGCACATCTGTATTCGTTGAGTTCATTAAAACCCTTAGCGCCGGTGTCTGGTGAGAACCATCAAGGGAGTTGCCGACTTCCAGTAACGGGATTGCGCCGCCTTTACGGTATGCGTAATCGATTATGGCCGCTTTATCACTGGCGTTCAGTGTGGCATTGGCCAAATCATCTGGCATCTGGAGGTCCGGTGGCAGTAATGTCGGATCGCGGGCCACTAATGTGCGAACGGTCAAGGCGACTAGAGATGTACTCGCAAATGATTTATGTCCGGCCGTTGTCCGTTTCGTCATATTATTTCCCGGCCGCCAACACCCTTGCCATTAGCCTTGGTGCAATCCGGTTAAGTAGAAATACCAGTTTTGATTTTCCCACTTTGATTTCACAAAGTCCGGACTTCAGTCCAGCAACGATTTCAACCGCCGCCTGCTCCGGGGTGATTTTACCACGCCCTCGTTCTCTGGTCATGGCTGTCTCGACCAAGGGAGGAACGACCTCAACAACATAGATGCTCTCCAGGGTCAATTGGCGTCGGAGTGAACGGGTAAAGGAACGAAACCCCGCCTTCGTCGCACTGTAAAGTGGGGCGGACGTCTTGGGGTGGAGTGCAAGCAGCGAAGTCACATTGACAATCCTGCCGCCGGGACGGGTTATCTGACCCAGCAACTGGTTCGTCAGCATTATCGGCGCGATAAAGTTGATGTTGACTTCATTTTCAATTCGCTCGGACAATACTGGTGGGCTATTTTCTGTGCAGAAGTCCATCTCGTACTGAACTCCCGCGTTGTTGATCAGAATATCAAGGCCACGATTTTGCGCAACCACAGCATCCACAATAGCATTTCTACCTCCTGCTGTAGAGAGATCCGCGACAACGAAACTGATTTTGCCACCGGCCAATTCACGCGTTTTGCGTAGCATGTCCCGGTTTCGTCCGCAAACCAGAACCCTGCACCCCTCCGATGCTAGTTTGACTGCAAGAGCCTGGCCAATTCCACTGCTGCCACCTGTGATCAGAACCGAATTGTTTTCCATCATCATGACAATATCTCTATATCAAACCGGGAACAACGAGGGCGGCACAGAATAGTGATATGAGCACAGTGGCAAAAATTCCAATCGGTGCCAGTGCGCGCGAGGTATCTGTGGTTCTGTGCAGGCTCCACGCAATCGCCAGAATTAGGCCATACATCAAACCGTGGCTGATCAGCAGCAATGGAGACAGAACCGCGAACTGGCCGCCCAATTGTTCAAAGGTATACAGACCTACCATCACCCCGGCGGCAATCCAGCACCAGGCGGTTAGCAGACTCAACAGTTTACCGCGCATCAGCGTGAAGCCAATGCCCGTCAGCCAAACAGCTAGCCCCCAAAAACTCAGGTTTTCACCAATGGCCATCCCGGCATATTGATGGAGTGCTTCAAGAACAAGTAGGGCTGTTTCCCGCTGAATTTCTCCAAGGCCAGGCGCCGCTATGTAATCGGCGATCAGCGGGACCACTATCGGCCACCTCAAGAAACCTGCGGTTTGGGCGAGACCATACAGCGCTCCTCCTGCTGTCGCGACCGTCAACCAAGGGCCGTCTATCGTACGTAGACAACGGTGCAGGACAAGGACAGCGGCCACAAATACCAGATGAGCCACGGCGAAGAGATAATAGAACCCCCGAACTGCAGTCTGTTCTGCCTGAAAGGCGACAAGAATTTCGGAAACTGAACGCCGCAACACATCCGGAAAATCAAACACCATCATCAACCCAAGATAGGCAGAAAGCGACAGGACGATAAAACCAGACAAAAGCAGCGATGCGCCTCGTCGGTCTGCGGCAAGGGTGAGTGGGTCGGAGTTATTCATATCAGACATCTTTCGGGGCTTGGTGACGAAACATCTTCTTGGCGATCGTAACGATCAGAACGGCATAAACCAGAGGTTCAAGAATAAGAATTATCAACGCTACGGGGAGCGCCCATCGACCAATTGGCCCCTGACCAATGATATATGTGAGTGACAATTGACCAGCACCGATCAGCTCGGACCAGAGAGTGAGAATGACGTACCAGGCGTTAAAGTATTCAGCAATATCACCCAGATAAGCGTCAACGCCGATCTGAACCGAAAGGCAAAAGAGACCGGTAAGGAAGACCGCCTGTCCAGGGCGGTGCAGACAAAGGTTTTGATAGCGTCGAAGCATGGTTGCCTCCTAGAAATAGACGACGGTTACGGTTTGGTGGGCGGCGAGATCATTCAGATGAAGTGTCGCGGCCTGGGAGAAATGAGGCCCAAACAGGTCACGGGCGTTGTAGGTAGCCGCAACACCTTTAGTGGGGATACGAAGAAAATTGAAATCCGCAGTACGGTTTAGCTGCTCAAAGTCGAGGAAGTTCGAACAGGTGAATAATATCAGTCTGACGTCTCCCTTGTTGCCTCGCAGGCCCCAAACGTGAGCCGATAATTCAACTGCAACCGATGGTGAACAGGGCAATACGAACGTCAGAAAAGCAAGCAGTATGAAACGGGACAACAGGTGAACCTCCAACAATTTGATGCCCGAGTATTGCGGTTGCAACAGATCATGTATTGAATAATTACGCCAAATCACACTGCCAGATTGACATTACCAAAATGGAAGTTCTGTGTCTAAAGAGTCGGAGTATAGCCAACAGCGCCCTTCAAGTATCCATCAATCTGCTCTACCCGCGACATCGTCAATTTGGTAGAAATGGGCTCGGAGCGCCATTTCGTGATTTAGCAACTATGCGAATGTGAATGACTGCTTTCTTGAATATCATCAAGTTCTCGCAAAAGAGGCCAACTACCGCTTTCCCCCCTTTGTGATCAGGGCCTATCGATCGATATTGGTCTCAAAAGCCCAGCATTGCGGCTGTTCAGGAACAAACAAAGTATGACAGCTATTAGTACCTCTGTGTC
>JAAETJ010000461.1 GCA_024228495.1 bacterium
AAAATGGCATGCAGAAGATTTCGCCGCGCATTGACATGGCTTCGCGGTCTCTGGGTAAAACTTCATCCCAGACCTTAAGGCTGGTATTGCTGCCGATCCTGAAGCCGGTGATGGCAACCGCTTTTCTGCTGGTATTTATCGACAGCCTCAAGGAACTCTCGGCCACTATCACCTTGCGCCCCTTCGGCATCAACACCCTTTCCACCTATATCTACGACTACGCTTCACGCTCAAGAGTGGAAGAAATCGGCCTCGCTTCATTGATTGTCATGGCCGCTGGCATTATTCCGGTCATCCTGATAATGCGCACCATGCTGGACAGGCGCGGGTGAGTTCTCGGATTTGAGTTCTGATAAAATGTATTGAGACAAGAATAATACGGTGTATTAAGCAAATGATGACTGTAGTTCCCGCAAAGCTAAAAACCGGGCACCACTTGACATTCTCGAAACAACAGCCTTCACCACTGCTCTTTTGCTACCAGAACAAAACCAGGCTCAAGAATTTTGGAAGAATTGTTCCTGATGACAAGGCCAACGCAAGCTTGGTCAGGTCTACTGAATTAATGGCATGCGGATAAACGGCGGATTTTTGAGGATTATCGCCTGTTCAGTGCC
>JAAETJ010000462.1 GCA_024228495.1 bacterium
CATTGCGCGGATTCAAGTATGAACCAATACCAAAAAAGGAGGATTTAATTTAATGGCTAAGATTCACATGGTGCTACAAGGGAAAGGCGGCGTCGGCAAGTCAATGATCGCGGCCATCATTGCGCAGTACAAGGCGAGCAAAGACCAAACGCCGATCTGCATTGACACCGACCCCGTCAATGCAACCTTTGAAAGTTACAAGGCCCTCAACGTCCAGCGTCTGAACATCATGGATGACGACGAGATTAATACCCGTAATTTCGACGCCCTGGTCGAGCTGATAGCACCCTCCAAAAGCGATGTCATCATCGACAATGGGGCCAGTTCCTTTGTCCCCCTCTCCCATTACCTCATCAGCAATGAAGTACCCGCCGTGCTTCAGGACATGGGTCACGATCTCGCTATTCATACCGTCATTACAGGCGGTCAGGCATTACTGGATACAGTCAGCGGGTTTGCCCAACTCGCCAGCCAGTATCCGTCAGGATGCCTGTTCGTGGCCTGGATGAATCCGTACTGGGGACCGATTGAGCGTGAAGGCAAAAAA
>JAAETJ010000463.1 GCA_024228495.1 bacterium
AACTAATACCAATATGTCACTTGGTAGAGTTTCAACCGTGTACGGCTCCCTACGGGCCATTAGTCCAGTTTCGTCTACTGCTTCACCTGCCTCTTCCCAAGGCTCTGCAAAGGCTGTATTAACTACCGTCTGAAGTTTCGAGCGGTCTTTGGATTTATCCGCTTCGATGAATTCCGTTAATGTCTCGCGCCACGTTGCAAATGGACTCGCCCACTGGTTCATCCAGTAGGCTTTCTTTAAATATCCTTCATCCCGCATCTGTATCCATTGCCCAGATGCCTTGATTCGGCTTTCCATTTCCAGCGGGTGTTCTGTTCCGCAGTGTTCACAGACATAAACCACGTCTTTCCAGTCGGGATCTTGCCGATGGAAGTGTTTTAGCGCCGGTCTTTGTGTCTCTTCACAATCAGGACAGGTTAAATGCCACTCATACTGCTGATCTGCATTCTGGTACTCGGCGTGTATGCCCATATCTGCCAGTGTTGGCGTTGAAACCTTCAGGATCTTCCTGTTGTGGAATGTCCTGGTTCGTTTCGTAGCCAGTGCAACCGCTGAACCTTCTTTTGTGACCTCGTAGCGGTCTATTTCATCAAAAAACAAATATCTTATCGGCCTCGAAGCCAATCCCGCAGGGCTATTTGCGCCTCCTATTGTCAAGTGACCGCCTGGGAATGTCTTGTGCAACATCGTATTCCCAGAAACCCTCCCCTTCGCAGCAGAAACCTTGGCCTTTATTGATGGGGTGTCGCGAATCATCGGGGCGATGCGGTCTTTTGCGAACGCCTCACCCATTGGAGAGGTGTTCGGCTGAATCACCAAAGTAGGGCCAGGGTCTTGGTCGATAATAAAACCCAGGAAACACAATCCAAGCTCGGTCTTTGCTGACTGCGCCGACCACATGCAAATAACCTCTTGGCAGGGATCATATGGACTCAAAGCGTCCATAGGCGCTACAGCATGAGGCGCTCTTTCATTGCGCCACTGTCCAGGCTCCGCGCTTGCCTCTGCTGATAATTGCCGCCTAGCTGCGGCCCACTCGCTAACCGTTAATTTGGGCGGCGGCGCGATCTGTTTCCAAGTCTGCTGGAATATCTGCGCTATCTTCTGCATGTTCGGCTAGTTCGGTTAATGCGGCGTAAACTTCAGTGCGGGCAAAATCTTCTATCTCCCTTAATCCTGTGGCGGCAATTGCTTTATTAGCTAACCTCGGAGGCAACGCCAGCAAACGCGCCCGCATTGCGCCCACCATATCGCCCCATAATTGAGAAACGACGCCAGAAGGGATGAGGTCACCGCGATACTCCGACACCTTCAACTCTTCATGGTCGGCCTGTGCCTTAGTCAGCCGGGTGCGTTCTTCCTCGTAGCTCCCAGCCTCAGTAGCACCGCGCAACACTTGTACAACTTGCGCCATGTAGTAGTATTTGGATTTACCAGCCTCACGGATGGGCTTAACACCTTTCAAGTACTTGCCCAATGTTCTGCGGTCAAGACCAAGCTCTACAGATAGGCCAGAGACCGTCCATTCTGTTGCTGTTAGTGCCATATCACGCTAGCAGCCGGATCACGCAAACTTCGCGGACAGACTGGCACTCTGGGTTGTTTTTTATGTACTCCTGAGGCCAATCCACTAAATCATATTCCGGGTCATCTGCTTCATTGTATGGACGAACAACCTGTATAATCCCGTGCAGGTTGTCTGCTGTCTCAAACGTATAAAGCACTCCCTGGCGATAATCGCTTGTTTGCATTTCCTTACCTTTGTGGTGGAACCTATAGAAGTTGAAAACTAGTTAAATAACGCGCTGCGAATCACCCATCGTTCTTTCTTCAAGGAAGGACCCGTGCATCTTCTAACGTGGTCACAGCTACAGTGTGCTTGATCCATGACCACCCCAAGTCATCCACTATGTATCCGGGTTTAGCTATGATCGTATCAAACACGCCCATCATCCCCGCTTTCTCTGCGGCCTTGACTGCGTACTCCCTCCCCCTAGCAGACCACAGCAAGAGGTAGAAGCCCTGCTCCTTGCGTACCTTGCACCACTCAACCAGCCTAGTGTTTAACACGCCTCTGGTGTACAGCGTGCCATCCACATCCACAGCTATACATCTGGTGGGTGGGTACTTACTTGGCACTAGCCAGCGCCCTTGCCATCTGCCTCTTGAACTCCCAAGGAAACCGCTTGTTTGCGTGTCGCTTGGCTATGCCTTTGAAGTCCAACCGCTTCTTATAGCTCACGGTCTGCTCAAGCCTCACCAGCAGCTTTAAGTTCTTAGCCTGCGCCCTTGTGCCATTCTTGCGCTTGCGGGCCATGCTGAACTTGCCCTTGGCGCTTATATTCCCTCGCTGCCATAGGCCATATACACCTTTGACATTGCCTATGAATGTATCAGGGCGCTTCATTAGTTTGAGTATCTTGCCGCCCTTGCGGCCTGTGATGTTGCCCCTGTCATTCAGCGGGATGTTAACCGGGACAGCCTCGCCCTTGTCGGAGCGTTTCTTTCGTGTGCCGCCGTCTATCTGATATTGGAGATACTTCCACCTCTTCGACTCCACAAAGACTGTGGCCCACGGCCTTGATCTGCTGGCCTTCTTATACTGGAAAGCGTTTAGCGTGAACTTGGTGGGCTTATGTAGCCTCTTCTTGGCTTCCTGCTGCTCTTTGCCTCGGACATACCAAACCGTTTGGTTTAGCGCATTGGCCGCAGCCTCTGGCACCTTCTTGCGCTGTATCCTGTCCAGATACCTTGTGACCTCTTTAATGTCTGCCCTTACGTCTAACAATGTTATATACTCAGCCTATCAACAGGGAGTTAATAATGACCACGACAATCCAAGAGACTGGAAAGCGCCTTAAAGTACATATACTCATATCAGCCCTTTTGTTCTGGGGTGGCTTCATTACCGTATTAGTCAACGCCCAGGCTGGTGAGATATCACACCCCGGCGGGCTTGCTTGTGTTCTCGGGCTTGTCTGGTACATCGTGACCAAGTTTCGCGTGTGGTGGGGTCACGGTTGATTTAAACAGCCTATCCCACTCATCCTGTTTGATGGGCTTTCCTGGTCTGCGCTTGCTTCCCTTGCTCATCCCCAGTGCTTAATCCCTACAGCGGCGATGATTGCGCCCACGATACCGGCTATCCACACACCAATGCGTCGCGTGCTTCTCCATGCTGCAATCTCTTTGGCGTGTTCTGCCACGATAGTTTCTTGTATCAGCAGCCTGCTATTAAAGTTCCCCAACCGTTCCTCGACCCGCACAATGCGCTCCAGGAGATTAACGACCCTCGTTAAATCTGCCTTAATGCTATTTTGATCGGCCTTGATATTTGTCTGGCCTGTCTCGATCCGTGCCAAACGCTCCCCAATTCCCGACATGTCTTGCCTTCGTTCTTCGTTGTTATTCAAAACGACACGCTTTTGGGTGATACCAAATGGCATCCGTCCTGCTTGCATATAACCGTGATATGGCCGTCTTGTGTGGGCTTAACGAATATCTCAGCAGCTAGGCCAAACCCGGCTTCACGCAAGCCTTCAGGCGTTGCAGGTATAGGCGTTAGATTTGAACCGGCCAAAGAAGCGGCCAAAATAAGATTAATCATCGCTGTTCAAGTCCCAGTTGTATTCGGTCTCAAGGTCTAGCGGGGTTGGCTCTGGCTCTATATGCTC
>JAAETJ010000464.1 GCA_024228495.1 bacterium
AGCGGCCATTTGTGATGAGGGTGGTTTGTTTATGCCAAATGGCAATAAATGGCTTGCGGCAGGATGCTGGGAATTGTGCGTAATCTACGGGTAATGATGGGTTTTTCAGCCATCATATAGGGCCTTGAATGAGTTTGGAGTGAAGCCGTTTATCCTCTTTTTACCCACCAGGATAATGGGTACCCCTCTTCCTCCAAGTTTTTTGTAGTCGCGTCGTCCCTTTGTGCTGGTTTCGATGTCGTACTCCTTGAAGGCAATCCCGTTCTGGTTGAAATATCGCTTGGCATTTTTACATATCCCGCACCAGACCGCGCTGTACATGACCACGCTTTTTCGTGGTGACTTTTTGCCTCTGGGTTTGGTGTTTACCGAGTCCGGTAGTTTGCGGCTGGTGTAGGTGTTTATCTTTGGTTTCACAATCTCCGCCTCGCCTCGTGTCGGTGGGCTGCTGGAAAAGTGGGTTTTGCCTGCCTCATCCACCCATTTGTAAATCTGCCCGAAACTGCTGCCGGAGATGGCTAGGAGCATGATGGAGAAGAGCAGGGTGGTGTATCTCTTGTGAGTCATTACTTTCTCTGTCGATCAACTAGCTCCGCCGGGGTTTCCCGGCGGAACCGGTAATCAGCTTGCGGTCACTTTATCCAGTGCCTGATCGATATCGGCAAGGATGTCGTCGATATGTTCGATGCCAACAGATATCCGTACCAGGTCTTCAGATACCCCGGCGCTTTGCAGTTCTTCTGGGCCTAGCTGGCGATGGGTTGTGGATGCGGGGTGGCAGGCGAGAGATTTTGCATCGCCAATGTTCACCAGTCGCAGGATCATCTGCAGGGCGTCAATGAAC
>JAAETJ010000465.1 GCA_024228495.1 bacterium
ATCACCTTTTCGCCATCGCCTCCCGCTGTCATTCTGCAGCGCATGATAAACCCGCAAGCTGCTGGTATTGCCTTCAGTCGAGATCCGGTTCGTGTGTGCGAAGAGCGATGTGTTGTTTCCGCAGTTTCCGGACTGGGGGATAAATTGGCATCCGGGGTATCGGATGCCGATAGTTATTATGTCGATTCGGAAAGGAGAGTTACAGAACGTCGTCTGGCCAACGAACATGTGCTCGATGATTCCGCGCAAGAATCTGTTTTGAAAGATGAAGAGATTATCTCGGTTTCTGGTCTGGCACGGCGGGCTGAATCTCATTTTGGTTGTCCGCAGGATATTGAGTGGGCCTTACACGATGGTCGCCTCTATCTCTTGCAGTCTCGCCCGATAACCTCATTGGAAAAAACACGGAAAAGCTTAGAAAACCGTACCATTTGGGATAACTCCAACATTGCCGAAAGTTATAATGGTATTACAACTCCCCTGACCTACTCCTTTGCCGGCCGTGCCTACCGGGCGGTATATCGGCAATTTTGCATCACGCTGGGTGTATCGCACAAGGTTGTAGATGGGAATGGAGACACCTTCGCCAAACTGTTGGGGCTTATCCGTGGCCGTATCTATTACAACCTGAATTCCTGGTACCGCATCCTCTCTTTACTGCCTGGTTTCTCCATCAACCAGCAGTTCATGGAACAGATGATGGGCGTGGATCAGAGTCTGCCTGAGGATGTTCGTGTTCGAGTGCCGGCTGTTTCAAAACTGGACAAACTACGTTTAGGTCTCAGCCTGTTAACCACTGCAGGAGGATTGGTGTTGCATCATCTTGCGCTGCCAGTAACAAAAGCGCGGTTTTTACGACGCCTTGATCAGGCTCTTGCAGAAACGCATA
>JAAETJ010000466.1 GCA_024228495.1 bacterium
GAAAGCCCGCCATCAAGGGCCAGATCATAGACAGTGCCTTCCATGGCCAGAACACTGGCTCTTGCTGATCGACCCTTGTCAAAGAAAAACACTTGCGAGCTCTGATACCTGCGAAACTGCAGGGCAAGCAGCGCCAACAAAACAGATTTACCTGAACCGGTTGGGCCAACAATCAGCGTATGACCGACATCCCCCACATGCAGATCAAGCCGAAACGGTGTGGCACCGCGTGTTCTGGCCATCAGTAAAGCAGGCGCATTCAGGTGTTCATTGCGGGATGGCCCGGCCCACACGGCAGAGATCGGCATCATGTGTGCAAGATTGAGGGAATGCACGATTGGCTGGCGAATATTGGCATAAGGATTACCCGGCAATGTGCCAAGCCATGCATCAACACAATTGAGGGTTTCGTTGATGGTGACAAAACCTTTACCGTTGATGATCCGTTCAACAGACCGCAGTTTTGCCTCAACGCCGGCATGGTCTTTGTCCATAACCACAATCGTTGTGGTGACATAGCCAAATGACACGTCATCAGACCCCAGCTCCTGCAAAGCCTTATCGGCATCAATCGCTTTATTGTCAGCATCAGTATCAACAAGAGCTGATTCCTGATTGAACATCACCTCACGCAAAATGGCGGTGACTGACTTGCGCTTGGAAAACCATTGCCGTCGTAATTTGGAAAGTTCTTTGTTGGCTTGAGGTTTATCAAGGCGGATCCAGCGGGTTATCCAGCGATAGGAAAACCCCAAATCATTCAGCTCATCGAGAATACCGGGCACTGTCGTGTTGGGAAAACCGAGTATCGTCAGACAGCGAAGATGCTGATCACCAAGCATTGGTTCTAATCCACCGTTCAGCGGGACATCCGGCAAGATCGCATCAATGTAGGCCGGGATATCGGGAACGCGCACCTTGTGGTGTCTGGTTGATATTGTTGAATGCAGA
>JAAETJ010000467.1 GCA_024228495.1 bacterium
CCACAGCTACGCCGTCATCAGCTGGGGCCGACCCTTGAAAACTCGCAATTTCGCTGCCTAAGGACCACACGTTTGGGGGGTCCTTTGGGGCCCCTAACCGCGTTTTAGAGTGTACGCCCAATTACTTCTCGCACATGCCAAGGGATCTGAGGGGGGTCTTTGGCATACACGACCTGTGTTGATGCTAGGGACCTCAGAAAAATTGTGAAACTGCCCACAAACCCACAAACCTGACGACAATGAATGTCATTTTGGGCTGAAAAAGCGGTGGTCTCGGATTTTGGGGAAATGTGGCACGTGCATGAGCAATGTGGCCGGTTTGCTATGAAAAGCGGCCACGCCTAGAGATTTTGGAGTTAGAGGGTGATATTTGAGTATGATTGGCCTCGAGTATGCAGTAATCGCATGTACTTGACACCTGGACAAATTATACACTAATTATAGGTACATGTTCTATTTTTAGACACATCACCACCGTTGCTGTGCCAGGCATCGCCTTTGAGGGCCGTGCACACATCGAAAAAGACCGGATTCAACCAGAGTCAGACCAGGGTCATCCAGGCATGGTCCTAACATCGATAATCCATGGCATTAACCAGCGAGGAAAATTCGATTAGACGAAGAAAACGTCACTTGGCCGCTTTTTCGAGTTTGCAATCTGCAATGTGAATGCGTCGCCCGCTTTTCAGCGCCACTGCGGGGCACCTCTCTCATATGGCACCTAGCCCGGTGTGCGGCGAGCGATCTGGTCCATAAAGGATTTGAAGTGGGAGGAGATGCTGAGACAATTATGAAGATAACACCAGATGCCTTCAGGATATCGGACACTGGAGACC
>JAAETJ010000468.1 GCA_024228495.1 bacterium
GAACGCGAGCTTATCCCGGCCTACTTCAAATTTACTGGGTAGGCCCGGATAACGCAGGTTCCGGGCATGGATTTGCCGGGAACGCGGGCTTATCCCGGCCTACTTCAAATTTACTGGGTAGGCCCGGACAAGTCTGGTTCCGGGCATGGATTTGCCGGGAACGCGGGCTTATCCCGGCCTACTTCATATTTACTGGGTAGGCCAGGATAACGCAGGTTCCGGGCATGGGTTTGCCAGGAATGCGTGCTTATCGGCCTACTTCTAATGGCGTGTTCTTAGGCTGGTTTTTTTGTACTGACAATCGTTTTAATGTCTTCAGCGCCTCATGCAGTTGCCGGTCTTTAACGGCCAGCGGTTGATCCGTCTCTTGTTGCTGATCTTTAGTGTGTTGTTGTGGTGTTTTTTCTTCCGGTTGCGCAGACTCAATATCAGGCTCGATTCCTACCCCCTGAATCGATCTGCCAGACGGCGTGAAATAGTGTGCCGTTGTAAGCTTGACTGCGGCACCGTTGGCGATTGGAAAGATAGTCTGCACAGAGCCCTTGCCATAGGTGGTGCTACCCATGATCAGGGCGCGCTTGTGCTCCTGGAGTGCCCCGGTCACGATCTCCGAGGCGGATGCAGAGCCCCTGTTCACCAGTATGACCACAGGCGCGTCACGCAGCACAGCACCGGGTTTGGCGTTATAGGATGCCCTGGATTTAACACTATTTCCCGCGGTGGAAACAATCCTGCCTTGAGTAAGAAAGGCGTCACTGACGGCCACTGCTCCAGCTAGAACCCCGCCTGGATTGTTGCGCAGGTCTAGGATCAGCCCATGCAAAGTGTCTCTTGTTTGAGTCGTGAGTTTGTCCACGGCCCTCTTCATATCTTTGGCCGTGCGCAACTGAAAACTGGGGATTCGAATATAGCCAAAACCAGGTTCAAGCAATCGGCTGTTTACCTTGGCAGTACTTAAGACTGCCCTGGTTATTTTTTTCATTATGGGGCTGTTTACACCCTGACGAGTAATGGTGAGGGTGATGTTGGTTCCGGGCCTGCCATGCATGATCTTTCTTATCTTGGAGAGTTCCATACCCTTAATCGGTTGGTTATCCAGACGCACAATCATATCGCCGGCCATGACCCCCGCTTTTTGTGCCGGTGTGTCATCCAAAGGCGCTATGACCTTAGCTGCGCCTTGATCCAACTCTACCTCAATCCCCAGTCTGCCTATATTGCTACTGGTCCCAGAGCGCAGATATTTGTACTCCTTGGCATCAAGGTAAGA
>JAAETJ010000469.1 GCA_024228495.1 bacterium
GCCAGTGTTTCAATCGGTCGATCTGCATCATGGCGGAAGCCATAATCATAGGTACCACCAACTTTTGTATAGCTCGAAGCGACAACTGTTGCGCCTTCATCGTAGAACATTTTCCAGAACTGACGAAAATTTGTGTAGTTGGGAGGTCCCTCGACTACAAGGCGATATTTTTCCTCACCCATCGGACCATCCGGCGTTACCGGGCCAAGACCCGCTGCAATGCGCTGATCTACTTCCTGGCGCAGGAATTTATAATATTCAATTGCATGGTCAGTACCACGAAACGCACCAAATATTGGCCCGATGTAATAGATACCGCCAAAATAGGCATCAATCGGGGAACGAACCTTTTTGCCACTTTGCAGAATATAGACCAGATCATCTTCGGCTTTTGCGGACTTGCGCAGATATTCGCGCAACCGGTCAATATCAAATTTCACTCCTGAAACTTTTTCCAGTCTCGGAATGACATCTTCCTTCAACTGCTTGACCATATACTGGATCA
>JAAETJ010000470.1 GCA_024228495.1 bacterium
GCTGGACATGGTGCGGGATAAGCTCAATCTAACGGAACGCACGAATCTGGTGATGGACTGGCACAAGACGTATGGACCTATAGCGGTTGGCTATGAGAAATACGGCAAAGACTCGGACATTGAGCATATCGAATATGTGCAGAAGCAAGAGAACTACCACTTTCACATCACGCCGCTAGGTGGATCACTGGCAAAGAATGATCGCATTAAACGACTGATCCCATTATTCGAGCAAGCACGGATATGGCTACCCGAAGAACTGTGGCGGGTGAACTGGGAGGAACGTCGCGATGACCTGATAAGGGCATTCATCCATGAGGAATACTTGCCTTTTCCGGTGCTTAGTCATGATGATATGTTAGACTTTCTAAGCAGAATCCTGGACGATGAATTGAATGCGGTATTTCCAAAGGCCCGCAATAGCGACATGAATCTCAACTTTCCAAGTGAGTTCTGAATGCAAGAGTTATCCCGCAGAGAGTTTTTACAAAGTGCGACCGCGACTGTAACGACTGTCGTAGTCCCGGTCGCTTGTGTGCTGGCTGAGGATGATCCGTTTATTGCGTTCCAAAGAGAGGCGCTTCTGGTGTTGAAAGACAAATTGACCTATGCCATTAAAACGGAGCGCGGCTAATGGCTAAGAAACCCGATATCCTACTTGAATTCCGCAAGCGACTCGGCCGTTCAATGGACAGCA
>JAAETJ010000471.1 GCA_024228495.1 bacterium
ATTTATGATGATAACGTGATTCAGACACTCTCTCCGTATGGATCCGATAATTCTCTCGACATAAGGATTTTGCCAAGGCGAGTGCGGGGCCGTAAGCACTTCGTCGATGCCGAGACTTTTCACTCGATTGCGAAATCTATCGCCATAGATGCTGTCTCGGTCACGCAACAAGTAGCGTGGAGCAGAATCGAAGGGAAAGGCCTCCACCAGCTGCTGTGCTGTCCACTGGGCAGTTGGATGTTCGGTGACGTTAAAGTGAACGATTTCTCTCCGTTCGTGATGCAAAATGACAAACACGTATAGGATTCGAAATGTGGCAGTCGGGACGGTGAAGAAATCGATACCGGCTATACAGTCAGTATGATTTTCGAGAAACGTTCGCCAGGTCTGGGACGGAGGATTACTGTGTCGAATCATGTACTTTGCAACAGTGGACTCGGACATCTGGATACCAAGCATTTTCAATTCGCCATGGATTCGGGGGGCACCCCAACCAATGTTGTTCCGTGACATCGTTCGGATCAGCTTTCGCACATCGGGATCAATAGCCGGGCGGCCACCTTGGCGTGGGAGAGACTTCCAGGTCCAGTACAATCGAAATCCTTTTCGATGCCAGCGGACCAATGTATCCGGCTTGAAGATCTTTAGTGTCTGTAAGCACGCGGGCCACAGACGATAGAGCCAAACCCAAAAAATGCGTTCGCTCTTATGAAAGCTGAGTCGTTTCCTATCGCGGTCGGCAA
>JAAETJ010000472.1 GCA_024228495.1 bacterium
GCTAAGACGTCGGTGAGTGGCGTCCTCATCCTCACCAGTTAATCGCGAATAACCAGCCACGTCCGCGTAAAGAACGGCGGCGAGCTTGCGAGGTAAATGGCCTGCCATTTGAGAGTAGTTTCGCTAAGGCTGCAATATTTAGCAAATACTACATGAATGGTAATTCATGAGCCAGCGGTGGTCCGCTATTGGCCGAGGCTGTGTGAAAAGAGCTTTGTATTTGTTCAGCCCGGCGTCTTCTCAATATCGCACCATATTTTTTGTGTCAGCGAGTGAAATCGCCGTAAAGGCGCTGAAATGCTCGGCGATGTTTCCAATAAAATAGTTCGTCGCTTCCAGGTGATCTGAGACCCCGTTAGTCGTAAAGATGGCCCTCTCAGGCCACCTGCAGCTGTTCCATAATCTTCGGCACTCCCAGCACATTAATGGCTCGCCTCAAATTATAGGCGAGCACGTGAAGACTCATCTCGGCCTGAACATTGGGCAATCGTTTCATTAAGAAGTGCGTGGATCCCATCCAGTGCTTGATCGTGCCATAAGGATGTTCGACCAGCCGTTTGCGTTGGCGCATCGCATCCGGATTCTGCTTAAGCAAAGCATCAGCGGCATCCAGTATGTCTTCTTTCTCCCAACGCTTGATGCGTTTGGCTTTGCTGGTGGTGCACTTCGATTGCAGTGGGCACGA
>JAAETJ010000473.1 GCA_024228495.1 bacterium
ACTGGGATTATATGATCGTGTTCCCACAAAAGTGCCTGCCCAGTGTCTGGACGGAGGTTGAAAGCCTACGCCCCTTGTCCCCACGAAATCGGTGGACCCATCAATGGCGCGGTCGGCAACAACAATTTTATTGGGTTAACGATATTGACTATGGCTATGATAATGATAAGAAACATATTCCCGTTCATGTGGTTATTTGTGAAGAACAGTGGCAGGAAGTGGACGCAGAGAGTGCCGAGATCGTGGATAAAAACGCTCGCCATGTCTGGATTTCCAGTCGCCCCCTACGCTGGGACTGCCTGCATGAGCGCTGTAACCTCGGTGCGCGCCACCGCTGGGGTATTGAAATCAGTCTGTTGGTCGAAAAGCGCCAGGGCTATCACTACGAACACGCCTTCTCTTATCAGTGGACGGCCATGAAGGGCTTTCATTTGTTGATGCGCTTAGCTCATCTACTCAATGCCATCGTCCAATACACGCGACGAGTCGCTAAGCAGATCAGTACCCTGGGCGTCAACGCCTTCTTGAGCTTCGTCAAGGAAACCTGTGCCCATCCTTGGCTTTCATCCCAATGGATTCAACAACTCTTGGCGACCCCGGTTCAACTGCGTCTGATATAAACCGATACCTGACGCGGTTCAGGCTTCCTCTCCTTCAGCAACGGTGCTCGACGAGCCGCCGACGGTCAACTGTGCCTCTCCTTTCAAAACAGCACGAAACATGACTCAATAATAGGGGGGCTACAGCTTAACGGGCAGACGCTTTTTCGATAAAATCGCAACATTCTGGGCCAGCTTCGGTAGGATTTGCTTACCGTCGGGTAAAACGATGTCGGTCGGGTATGTTACGCGTCAGAGCTGCGAGAACTCAAGCGGGGTGGACAAATCTATTTTCTACATAATGAAGTGGAATCCATCCAGCGCCAAGCTCGTGAGGTGCAGGAACTGGCACCCGAAGCGCAAGTGGCCGTGGCCCATGGTCAGATGCGAGAACGAGAGCTGGAACAAGTGATGCTGGATTTCTATCATCGCCGCTGCAACATCTTGGTCTGCTCCACCATTATCGAAAGTGGCATTGACGTACCCAACGCCAACACCATCATCATCAACCGAGCCGACAAGCTAGGTTTAGCCCAGTTGCATCAGTTACGTGGTCGAGTGGGCCGTTCACATCATCGAGCCTATGCTTATTTGATTGTGCCACCCCGCAAAGTCATGACCGCCGACGCGGTCAAGCGTATCGAGGCTATCGAGTCTCTGGAGGATCTGGGAGCCGGGTTTATGCTGGCTAATCATGATCTGGAGATACGCGGTGCTGGCGAGTTATTAGGCGAGGATCAGAGTGGTCAAATCCACGAGATCGGCTTTTCTTTGTATATGGAACTGCTGGAACGCGCCGTGACTGCGCTAAAATCCGGTCAGACCCCAGAATTGGACCAGCCCCTAGACCACGGACCCGAAATCGACCTACAAAGTCCGGCGCTAATCCCGGACGATTATTTGCCCGATGTTCACAGTCGGTTGATTCTATATAAGCGCATCGCCAGCGCGGCCACGCCAGAGGAACTGCGGGAACTTCAGGTCGAGATGATTGACCGCTTCGGACTGTTACCGGAGCCGGTCAAGACTTTATTCCGGGTCACCGGACTTAAGCTCCAGGCCAGTCCTATCGGCATCCGCAAAATCGAAGCCGGACCCCAAGGCGGACGTATTGTATTCACACCTGAGCCTAACATCGATCTAGGCAAGTTGCTGGCTCTGATCCAGCAACATGCGGTTATTTATCGATTGGACGGTCAGGATAAGTTGCGCTTCAACAAGGTATTAAAGGATACTGAAACACGAGCGCAGGAAGTAGAACAATTACTGGAAAGACTAAAAATTGACGATTCTTGACAGCATATGATAAGCCAAAATTCATTTTCGTCCGTATATCTATTAGTCATTATCGGAAACTAAAATAAACCATAAATA
>JAAETJ010000474.1 GCA_024228495.1 bacterium
CGCGAGCGAAAACAAACCCTCATTTTTCACAAACCCATCCGCATCCAGACATGCCAAATCCTCCACACGGGCCAGAACCCTGTGTCATGAGGTGCAAACTTGCCGGGCTTCCAGTTGAATGCCTTCAAGTTTTCTAGTTTTCTGGCTTTCAATAGAAAGCCCGGCGCGGAGTTTTGGGGAAGGTGAACCAAGGCAGGCGATGGCCACGCGACTTCGAGGAAGTTGATGCCTCCGATTGACACCAACGACCGCTCCGCTGTCCCCTCCCCACAAGCCGTCCGGTCGCGATCTGCCGTTTGCCGGGAAGGTGGATACGAGGAGTATAATATGGCGTGGGTATGTGCGGATAAGTTTTTCAGCCAAACCCTCCCAATCCTCGTTGTGAGCCCGTCGAACCAAGAGGGAAGTCAAGGACATAACCCAGCAATAATAAAGGCTTGCCTGGTGCCGTGGGTGCCCTCGTGGTTCGATAAGCTCACCATGAGGACAGAGGGTTTAAGAGTTTTTATCCGCAATATCCTCATATCCTGCGGCAATCCCGTTGTAGAACGAGATCCAGTAGACTATCCACAGACTGTTTGCCGAATGATGTGGGAAAGTTGCAGTTACAACACTATTTCGTAAAGCAACAGGCAGCCAGTATGCTGAAAACCCCAAGGCCCCGTTCTGCAACGGGGTGGCAGAATTTTGGGATATTTAGTGAGATAAAGCCCAAATCCGTTGAACTGTACAATGCCCTTTTGATATAGTTTGGTTCACAAATGTTTCAAAAAATTCAGAATGAAAGCGATGGAAATATTGAAAACATCAAAAAA
>JAAETJ010000475.1 GCA_024228495.1 bacterium
AGTTGGCCATCCTGTGATTTCCAGCACGGCATTTGGTCCGGTTCCCAAGGCAGCCACTCGCCCCATTGCTTGAACAGAAACGGCACACCAGCCTCTTTGCATTGATCACGCAAAGAACGAAACCAGTCAGGGTGGGATGGTCGTGCATGGTGGCCGGATTCGCCACCAGCGATAACCCAATTTATCGGGTAATATTTTTTACCTTGTGGGCTTTTAAGATACCGCAAAATATCAAACCCACCACGATATGTATCCAGTGGCCCTAGCAACGGCTCACAGGAAAGAAAATGTACCACCGCCTTTACCATTTGAAGGTGGTGAACTCTGCGATTAAGTTCTTCCTGATTCTCTGCAGTCGTACCAAGCCAGACATTAGGATATCCATCACCCCAATCACCTGGTAGATATTTTTTGATGTTTTGCGGGCGCTTGGTGAGAAGAAGCCAGATAAGGTCGGGTGTATCGAGAATAATATTCCAGAAATTACCACGCCATGCAGGATCAACCGCTTTGTCAAACGGGTCACAAAGGGAGGGGAAAACCGTTCGGCAGCGAGCGTGTTCGTCGTAAAATGCGCCAGCCTGTTTTTGCCAGCGTGCAGGCCTGCTGTAGTAAGAAGGGGCAAAAAGTCTGCGAGGTGCGCCGGGGCCCCAATTCTCGCCTTTGCGAAAGCGCTGATTTCTGTTTTCAGCATAGCAATGGTCACATGCCGGGCTGACCTTTTGGCAACCTTCCCATGGCGACCAAGTGGCATCTGCCCATTCGATATTGGTGCTGTCAGCCATTGGCTTATTCCTTGTTTTGACACTCGGGGCAGGGCAGGGATATGCCCGGGCATCCATGGGCCATTGTGCCATCATCGCACTGGCAGTCTGGCCAGTTGGGACAGGTGAAGATCTTGCCGCTGTCGCGGCAGTGTTGGCATGGGCGCTTTTTGTCAGCCATCAGCGGGCTCCCTTGCCGGATCAGCTATGTGGCGGTTGTCGCTCATCCCAGGAACCACCAGCTGGTGAATCCGATCAGGGATTCAAAAATTGCAAATCCGATGATGATCAACACCGTCGGATCGGGGGTCGGGCCGGTTTCGGGTAGCCGGAACATCAAAAACCTTTCATGAAAGCCAGCTGGCAAATACGCGAACACAGATTTCGCCAGCTGGAGGGAGTAGAGGGATTAAGCTGCAATTCCGGTACGTTCTGCCGCGAGCCTTCTGGCTTCGGGCAGGTGGTCGCGGATTTCATCCTCGCTGAATTCTGCCATCCACAGATCTTTTTCCGTGGTAGGCAGGTTGCGGGCGAAATTGGCGCAAAACAGCTCGACCATGCGGGTGAGCTGAGTTTGCGGCTTTGCGGTTGAGGTTTTGCAGGTGGCTTTTGCAGCGGCTTCGGCTGCATCGTCGCTGGCGGCTTTTTCCTGATAATTGATCATGAGATTCTCCATTTTTGGCTGAGAGTCAGCCTGTGATGGAGATATTAGCCATAATGACTAATTAGATGTCAAGACAAAATTAGCCAAAATGGGTAATAAATATTGAAAGGGAGAATTTGAGATGTAAAACGAGAGCTGTAAAAGGTTATGAGAGAACCGCTATGATCGATTATCAGGATGCCCCGGATCATCCGAGGCTTTTGCCTGGCCACTATATTGGGTGCCTCTCATTTTCGTCAGTCATTGATGGGTGTTTCAGATTCCAGCAACGGTTGTTTGCTCAAGTGGGAAACTCGCCCTTCAAAAGGTTTGGTAACATCTGTATTCTTCAGCTGGGTGGCGATTGTAACAGGAATTTCCTTAATGTCATTGGCCTTGCGCACGATCCTGCCGGCGACAATCGGCATCATTTTGGTATCCACAACCTTATTGGAAACGGCGACAGACAGCAATGCGCCGGAAACCCCGTTCAAAACTGCGCCGGCACCGTCAATATATAAATTCCTGAACTCTTTTATCGTTACGCCGGTTGCGGGATCCACCACCTTGATAGAGGTCTGGATGCTGTTTGTATCTCCCACAATCAGAGATGCCATGGGATTCTTGTAGTGAATATGATTAATTGTCACGGCCAGATTGTAGCCAATGTTGATGTCGCGCCGGTATGCGTTGTAAGCAGCAGCGTTGTGCAGAAGTGAGTTTGTCAATATTTCTATTGTCTCCTCACTGGTGTCTCTGTCTTCAGAATCGACGGAAACACTTAAAATATGAAACTGTTGGACAGCAGGCTGCTTAGTGGTTGCAGAGCACCCAGCCAATAGCAGGCAACTGATCAATACTGCGAATCGCATCGCTTCATGCATTTTTTTACTCACTCCCGCGAAACCGCAAATCTTACTCTCCCAACTAGGCGGACGGTATCGCCGTCATCCGCATTCACTTCAATCGGTTGTTGATGGAGTGGATCTGTAGATTCAGGCAGTAACCAGTGTTTGCCGGAATCGTCCTGATGCAATGTCTTGACTGTGGCTTCCCTTTGGCCATCAACCCGTTCGCGTTCCACTATGTATTTTTTGCCAACCTGTGATTCTTCCTGCGTTTCGATTGCGCTGGTAAAAACCAGAATTGTGCCTTCCGGATAGCGCTTGTTCATGGATGGACCGCGAGCTTCCGCGCCATAAAGTGTATAAGGGCGTAAATTGGGGTCGTCCGGCACGGCCACTTCGTACCAATCGGTTTCATCCCATTGCAAATCTTCAGCCCACTCACCAGCCTGGACGTGGGATTTTACAGTAACATATCTCAACGGAATTTCATCAAAAAG
>JAAETJ010000476.1 GCA_024228495.1 bacterium
ATATGCTAACGTCAAATTTGAAGCGATTTCTATTGTCAACTCATCACGGCGTTTACCCAAAGTATCGAAAGAAATATTTAGCAGAATTTGCTTCTCGGTTTAATCGAAGATATTGGCCTGAACAAATTTTTGATAGATTGCTATACGCGTGTATTCATGCAGACCCAGTTACTTTACGGGAGCTAAAGGCATAATCATACCTTAGATTGACTGTACATCGGAGGCCTCATCCATGAAAAAAACGACAACCCCACCTAAGGCACAAATGCCTAAGGTGGTCGAGGACTGCCATGAGCTGTTGCGTTGGCTGATTCCGCATCTTGACAAATTTCCACGCAACCGGCGTTTTACCCTGGGCGAACGGCTCGAGACTGAATTGCTGGAGGTATTGGCCGCCTGTGTGAGTGCCGCCTATGCCAAGCGCAAACAGACTTTTCTCGAGGAGGCGAGTCAGCGCCTGGCTGTGGCCCAGCACCTGTGGCGGCTCGCCTATGAGTTACAGACCATTCCCGGCCAAAGATACCAAGCGGGGAGCAAACAGCTGGTCTCCTTGGGGGCTCAGGTGGGGGGGTGGCTCAAACTGGCGAGGCAGGCCGGGTGAAGCGGCTCGGTGGTTTGTGGCCACAGGTTATCGACTGGGACAACCTTATATGTGCCTACCGTAAGGCGCGGCGAGGCAAGTTGTCGCGACCTGCCGTCGCTGACTTTACGC
>JAAETJ010000477.1 GCA_024228495.1 bacterium
ACCAAAATAGCCATGCCATGGGGCGTGCCTTCCGCGTCCAGAAACCCGCTTAGATCCATCAACCATCGGCCCAGGCTGTGCATCATCAAGATGCTGGAATGCTCGCCACCGTCCAAACAGTTGTTAAGCGTCGTGGCAAGAGCATCACTTAGAATTGAGATCGGTGCTGGAGATGTGTTCACCCAGCCGTATGAGCGCGCATGATTGGTGGGCGCGGACCAGGGCATGACCTTATCTTCAAGGAACGAGAGAATGTCATCAGCCGCCATACCGTCTTGGGGCAATGGCAAATGCGAGAGCTCACGCTGAAGTGCTTCGGGTGGAACGGAGCATTCCACGGGCATTGACGGACGTTCGGTTAGGTGTTTGGCCATGATGTCGCTTGTGCGGTTAAGCAAACTTGAGAAATTTCGCCGATCTTCTACATGTGGTGAGTTAAAACGATTTTTCATTTCTCTAATTCCCTATTCAAGTTCTTTAAATTTTCATTCTATTTCGCTTTTCTTTGGCGGCTACCGGTGGGTTAAAGCGCATGTCCTGCGGTGTGATTGAATCTGTATCCATTAAAA
>JAAETJ010000478.1 GCA_024228495.1 bacterium
AAATGTCCCTTGGCGTGTAAGCGCACCAATACGGTCTGCCGTTGCCATCTGTTGGCGCATCAACCAAAACGCCCACATGGCCATAACGGATCGCCTTACGGGCTGTTTCATACACCCAGGTGTTCAAATCATTGCCTTGCCGGTCAGCGTCAAACAGATCCTCACGTATGCTGTCTGAAATGTCATTCAGTTTTACCGGCTTCCGGGTAAGCATCCCAGCCAGTAGCCGCTCCAGCCTGACGTAATACGGTTGCAGCGTGCTACGCAGCAATCTGTTCTGATAGGCGTCATCTTGCTCACGCGGTTCCTGAGGCAGGTATTTACGGCCCTCTTTCCTGATGCCATAGGTGCCCGTCAGCAGGCATTCGATCAGCTCCCAGTGTGGTTCCTGATCGATCCATGCCTGATTCGGGTCATAGACATTTACGACCTTTGAGGTTTTAGTTCTATTTCGTGCCGTGGATTGATAGCCCAATGCTGCAGCCGCCTTTTGCTAACAGTTTAAGCCGGCTGATCTTTAATAATTTTGGCGCGGCCATTCGCATCAACTTGAATCAGCTGATGCTTTCGCGGTTCACCGTGTTTTGGCTGCAGCAATCGGCCTACAGCGGTTACGACGGGCCGGGTCATGCTGTTGCCTCTTCACCGTCTTCAGTCAGCAGTTCAGCGACTGCGAGCCCGGCGATGATGTCGTTTTTGGCTAGCTCCAAAGCGCCGACAAGCTCAATCACACTGAGCCCTTCAGTTTCTGCGATCAGGTCGTCGAGAGCGTTCAGAAATTCTTCCATGATGCTGAGGATGGGTTCAGCGTTAACTTAGCAAGAGGCATCAAAACAGGCATGGACGATCTAGACGTAAGCGGCACGGCGGACGATTGCGTGAGGGTGTGCCTGACAGAGGAAGGGATCACCAGCTGTTGCAACGTGTCGTCGTATCACTTGGTGGAGTCGCACCGTAAGCAGCTGCAGCGAGCGAATGCAAGGAAAGCAGCGGATGCTTATGGCATTAAAAA
>JAAETJ010000479.1 GCA_024228495.1 bacterium
AGGAGGAGATCGTCTCTGGTGACGACAGGCCTTATTTGCCGTTCGCACGGTTGAAATTCGGCATGTCTACGACCGAGGTCGCAAGGCTCATCGGGAGTCCGACAACGAAGAAGCGCACGGATTTTCATTTGCCCTCACAAGCCAGCCCTTTCAAGGTGCTATTCACGAGGTTTTTTCCCGCTGAGAAGCTTTGCCGTAGAGACATGATTATGTTTTGAATATTTGTCGCGCTTTGGAGGCTTTTTTTTCGGTCCACGACGAGATTTTCTAAACTTTGATAAGTTTACGTTGCCCGCGAGTTGAAGTAATATTTCAGCAAGCGTGGGAAGCGGCATGGTTTGAAAGACGACCCATTCGCTTTCAGGCAGCGCAATCATCATCCCATCATGGGTTCGGGTAATATTCCCCGCCAGATAGTATCCGGAGAGCTCATTGTCGATGGTCTCCTCCCCGTGCATGGTGCGCAAAGCGGCTTTCACAACGGCCAATACATTGTAGGCGACCAGTGCAACGCAAAAACCGAACAGCGCGGCCTTCGGGTATCCCAGC
>JAAETJ010000480.1 GCA_024228495.1 bacterium
TAGGGCGACATATGGGCGCTCAGCCCCAGCTTGCCCATCCTTTTGACATCTTTTGGTGTAGCCATTTGAACATGCGCCAGAGAGTGTCTGGAATCCGTTTTGCCGTTCCTCTTTCGAACCTTTTCCAGCACATCCAGTGTATATCTTGTTGCGGCATCACCGATAACATGGACGTGAATCTGCTGCCCGTTAGATTCACATTCGAAGTGCCGCACCTGCTATATGGGCAGGTGCTATGGGACACTATTACAAACAGATTACGCTTGAAGAGCGTTGCCGCATTCGTGGTATGCAGGAAATGGGATTGTCGAAGTCGGAGATCGCAAGACGGCTTGGCAGGAACCGGCGAACGGTACAACGTGAGTTGGCACGCAATTCACTCAGATCGGGATACAAGCCCGATCGAGCCGATACAATGGCCTGGGTAAGACGATTGCGCGGGCCGAAATGCGTGCGCCACAGCCAGCTTGGCGATTATGTGGTATCGCGCCTTGCTATGGGATGGACACCGGAACAAATCACAGGCCGACTGCGGCTTGAGGAAAGTGACCACAGGCTTTCGCATGAGTCAATCTACCGCTTCATCTACAGCCGCGAAGGACGGAGGCAAAAGCTCTCACGTTATCTTCCGCGGCGGCGGGCCAAACGCGGCCCACGGCGGCGAAAGGGTAGCAAAGCTCCCAATATTCCTGACCGTACACCTCTGGCAATGCGTCCAATGGAGGTGGAAGACCGTGAACAGGCGGGTCATTGGGAGGGCGATCTGATGCATTTTGCGAGAAAGCGCGATATTCTGCTGACATTGCAGGAGCGCAAGTCCAGGTTCTGGATCATGAAACGCATCCCCAGGCGCGATGCTGATACCACAGCACAGGCGATCAGCCGGGCTCTGATCCCTTTTCCAAAGCCATTGCGCAGGACCATCACCCACGACAATGGTGGCGAATTTGCGCGACATCTCCACGTCACTCAGAAAACCGGAATGCCTGCTTTCTTCTGTGATCCCCACAGTCCATGGCAGCGCGGCGCAGTAGAAAACGGAAATGGCAGGGTGCGCAGAGATCTGCCCAGAAAAACCAACCTTTCTCACTACAACGACGAGGACTTTGAGGACATGGCATTCATCTACAACACAACACCGAGAAAATGTCTCCGATATCAATCGCCAATTGAGGCAATCTTAAATCTCAAAGGTGCGGCACTTGATTTGTGAATCTACCGCGGGTTTAGCGGCGAACAGCGCTTCAAAGAAACGATGAGCGACTTTACAGGAAAAATGCCAAAATAACGGATGTCAAAAGCAGGATTGCGAAACATATATTGATAATCCTGCTGCTGCGTTCCTGCCTGAAATA
>JAAETJ010000481.1 GCA_024228495.1 bacterium
CGAGATTGGTACACCGCCGAATAACTCAAATGCAGCCACATGCCCATCACAGAATGCTTCAGTAGTCTCGCCCGGATACGCCTTTACAAAACACGCATCAGAGTGCGGCAGGTCGATCACCAGAAAGTGGATCTTGCGATCAATACCGCCAATGATCGCAAATGCTTCGCCAAAATCGGCCTGGGCATGTCCTGGCGGATGGGACAAGGGAACAAACATCTCGCGTTGACGTTGACGCGCAGCACAGATGTAGTCACTGACGATTGTGATACCGCCTTCAAAGCCATACTCATCACGTAGCCGTTCAAATATGCGCTTTGATGTGTGCTTCTGCTTCTTGTGTTCCAACCTATCCGCTTCAAGGATTTGATCAATGATCCCGGTAAATGGATCAAGCTTCGGTCGCACTGGTTGCTTCTTGCGGCGGTATCCAGGTGGAACAGAAAACATCAGCATCTTGTCAACCGTACGCCGGTCAATGCCAAAATCACGAGCCGTCTGCCGGCGACTTATTCCTTTAATCAAAACTGAATGTCGTACTCGACCGTAAAGTTCCACTTGCTTCATCCCAGCCCTCCGCAAAACAGAGAGCTTACCACTGGCGGAGTTTTACTCCGGTGACAG
>JAAETJ010000482.1 GCA_024228495.1 bacterium
AAAGCTTTCACCAAAGTCAAACCGCAGATAGTCCCAAACCATGATGCCAAAGCGGGTCAGGGGAGGCTTGTCAAAACCAAATTGTTTTTCCAGTTCCTTGATGAATTCCGGATCCATACCCTGGGAACCACGATATTGTATCGCCCCTTCGCCGCTGCTTCCTTTGTCAGACTGTGAGAAATCCGTATCACTGCCGGAAATACGATCGGTGGCCGATGAACTCTGACCGCTTAAATCCGCAATAATCTTTTCAATTGGCCCTCCGGGCGCAAATTGAATGATGGTGAAAGACAACGCCATTATTCCAAGCATGGTTGGGATAATCAGAAGTAATCTGCGTAATATATAGGCTCCCATTGCCTGCCTATCCCCTGTCGATCAATTTGGCCTTGGCCTCGTCATACCACCACAAATTTTCTGCCGGAAACCCGTAATCCGGTTTTGGTTCATTCCAGCCAAACATATCCCACATGGCGATGCGGTGATTCGCCGAATACCAATTTGGAATCCAAAACTGGTACGCACGCAAGACCCGGTCAATGGTTCGCATGACGATTATCAGTTCTTTTCGGGTTTTAACCCTGGCAATTTCATCAATCAGCTGATCAATCGCAGCTAACCGGACCCCGGGAGCATTGTTGGAGCCTCTTACATCACTAACCTCGGAATGGAAAAACTTGCGCATCCCTTCAGCTGTGGGGCTGGGGGAAAACGAAAAGGCGGAACCGATAATATCAAAATTGAAATCTTCCACCCTGGCCTGATATTGGGAGGGATCAACGATGCGGATAGAGGTATTGATCCCCAATTGGCGAAGATTGGCGGTCATCCCGCCCAAAACTTTTTCAAACGCTTTTGATCGAACCAGAAATTCGATACTGAACTGGATTCCCTTGTCATTAACCAGCTTGCCGTCATCAGAGCGCCATCCGGAGCTGGTGAAAAGACCAAAAGCTTTTCTCAGATTTTTCCTGTCATTGCCTGAACCATCGGATACTGGTTGGTAGGCTGCTGCATCGAATACACTGTCGGGTAACTCTCCGGTCAGTGATTGCAATAATTGGGTTTCCTCAATTCCTGGTTTGCCTTCAGCTTTAAACGGCGATTTCTCAAACAGCGATTGTGAGCGCGTATAGGCATCATAGAAAAGGTTTTTGTTGGTCCATTCAAAATCAAAGCAATGACCGATTGCCTGACGAACCCGGATATCAGAAAATTTTTGCCGCCTGGTATTGATTGCCCATCCCTGCATTGAAGGGCGCAATTCACCGGGAAACAGTTTCTGGATCACTTTTTTGTTTTTGACTGCTGGAAAATCGTATTCGCTCGCCCAGACCTTGGAGGT
>JAAETJ010000483.1 GCA_024228495.1 bacterium
TCCATCAATGATTGCTCCTCAGGGTTATACCGCAATCCAGTGATTTTATCTCACTTGGCTGGTTGCCGCCCGTGTCGAATCCGGTGACGATGAAATCGAGCTCGGCGTCGAACTGCTTGCGCATTTGTAATGCATTGCGTACACAGGTTTTACCGCTGCGATTGGCACTGGTTGAAACAATCGGTGCCTCGAGCCGGTCGCAGACCGTACGCAGAAACGGATGATCGGTGATCCTGATCGCAACCGTTGCATGGTTGCCACGAATCCAGGGTGGGCAAAAATCGCTCGCGGGCACTACCCAGGTAGTGGGATTTTCTGCATTGCATTGAATGGACTTAAGCAGATTGGTGTCAGCACCGGTATACGCCGCACAATACTCAAGCCTGGAGGACAACAGGATCAAGCCTTTTTCCGGGCTGCGATTTTTAATCTGCAGAATACGATTCACGCCTGCGGCGATTAGTGGATGGCAGCCGAATCCCCAGGTGGTATCGGTTGGATAACCGAAAACAGCACCCTGTGATACCGCGTGGATGAATCGATTTAACGCCCAGGGACTCATAACAGGCAAATGTTAGCTGGCGTCGGCGATTGCCTTTGGCTGGGCAGCTGTTTTCTTGACCAGTTTTTTCTTGGCGCTCTTTTTGCGGGCTGCTTTTTTGGGAGCGGCCTTTTTCTTGACGGCCGCCTTTTTCCTCTTTGATTTGGGTAAAGGCGCCTTTTCGATCAATTCCTGGCAAGTTTGCAGGTCCAGGGTTGACGGATCTTCCACATCTTTGGGAATACGCGCGTTTTTTACACCATCGGTAATGTAGGGCCCGTAACGACCACGCAGAATAATAATATCGGTACCTTCGAAGACCTTGATTTCGCGATTGGCGTCAAACTCTTTCTTTTCTGCCACCAATTCCAGGGCGCGCTCTAATGTAACCGTGTAAGGATCGTCGCCTTCCTTGACCTTGAGCGAGACAAA
>JAAETJ010000484.1 GCA_024228495.1 bacterium
ACGAATTCTCTTGGCACATATCAAGATGATTGGCGGAGATAAAGCCGCTGGGGAAGCGATGTTGACGCAAGCCGATGCCATTCAACAATTGTGGGGCAGCAGTGATGACTTGAATACAGTGCAAGCGTATCGGGCACGCCTAGCCCTATGGCAAGGGGATGTGGCTGCTGCTCGTCGCTGGCAACAGGAAACCCAGCTTACAGTGTCGACACAATTGAACCACGCGACTGAGTTCCAACTGCTTGTGCTGGCACGTCTACTTATCACCGAAGGTCGCCTTAAACCCTCAACTCCGTGCTTGGGCGATGCCTTGGCTTTGTTGGGACGAATTGAGAAAACGGCCGTTTCTACCAAACGATTTGGTCGTGTGATGGAAGCCCACCTGCTGCAAGCATTAGCCCACGATGCCCTAGGCAATCATGACGAAGCCGTGCTGCTGCTGCAACAGGCACTATCGTTAGCAGAGGCAGAAGGATTTGTGCGTACTTTTGTAAATGAAGGGGAGCCGATGGCTGTTTTGTTGGGCAGGCTGGATAAACAGCTTGCCTCCACACCTTCGCGGAGCCCGTTTATCACTAAACTTCTCGCCGCCTTCCCAGACAAAACTACCCCCCCACAATCTCCTCAATCTCCAATCCCTAATCCCCAATCTCCACTCATCGAGCCACTCAGCGAACGCGAAACTGAAATCCTCGCCCTCATCGCCGCTGGGCTAAAAAACAAAGAGATAGCTGCTCAGCTATTCATCAGCCTCAATACCATTCACTATCACACCAAAAATCTTTACGGC
>JAAETJ010000485.1 GCA_024228495.1 bacterium
GCCAATTCTCTGGCGTCGGACAGGGAAATAGTCGGATAATTGCCAATCTTGATCCGGCGCATCCGTCCGCGCACACGCGTTGCAACGTACCAAACCTTTTTGCCGGTATTGGAAATACGCAAGTGCAGACCGGGCACGAGGCTGTCGCGCTCTTCATATCGCTTGTTCTCGGCAGGTGGGAGTGCGTCTATTGATTTTGTGGTGAGCTTCCTACGCATGAGCACAATCTAAGAAACCAACATACGCGTGTCAGGGTATGATTTGGAGGGGCTTGAGGCAGTATGCGCAGGATTGAATTGCCACTGTGCCGGGCGGTCTGAGAAATGGGCGCCGGATGACCAACGCCCATCGTGGAGATATGGCTCCTTAGTGCGAGGAACTGCGCTGAAACACATCGGCGAGAAGTTCATTCACAGCTTTGGTCTTAGCCTCCCACCATTCGCTGTCATCTTCCTGGTCTTGACGGCGGGTGCGACCGAGGATTTCAGCGGCGCGATGATCTGTGAACTGAGCGCAGTTACCATCGTCGAGAATAAGGCTTAGCGCATGATCTATGATGTTGCTCATATTGGGTCTCCTTGTTGAATGAGACTAATATAAGAAAATAAACCTACATTATCAGACCTTACCTTGATACTGCATCAAACAAACTGCAGTTGGGAGTTTGGCCGAAATTCATGAAACTGCTCCCGTAGATCTAGCGCGTAGCTGCTATACTGCCTGAAACAGTGAACGTCTCAAATGGGGCAAAATTCCCCTTCTTGAGCCGGGCCCAAGAATGTCCGAAGTACCCCCAACTCCAGACTCTTTTATCGAAAACGTCTGGAACAACCCCGAAACCAGACTCGTTTCAGCGTCGGTCAATACGGTGATTTTGTGCCA
>JAAETJ010000486.1 GCA_024228495.1 bacterium
AACCTGATCATCAGTTTTGAACCAACGCTTTCGCGCCTGGCGTGAGCAGCTACGCCAGTGAAACAGGCTGCAATTTATGTTCGTTCACCATGAGCGGCACCGGTGGACCGGTTTTCTCGGGCTGTTTGAACAAAGCAGCGTATTTCTTCACAATGGCTTTCACTTTTCCCCAACGTTGCAGCGGGCCGCCGTCAATACTCACGGTCTTTGAGCGGGCACTGCAAAGTTGTGTGCCAACATTGTGTGGCACAGAAAAGCGAATGCGATCATGTTTGAGACCCAGCGTCCGGCGCGCAATCACTTGCGCGGCGGCCTGATGAGTCGTGTTTTGGGTGGAATGGTACTTAAACATTCCAATAACCGATGTCATGGCCGGGTTCACGGCTTTACATGGCAAGCCCTCGCGGTAACACCGGCGCTCAATCAGCGATATCACCATGTTGTACGCAAAAGCGGACAGCATCGTTCTGTGTCGCTTATCAGCAGTTTCCTTCAGCGCCTGTTTTTTCCGGCTGAAGTCGAGTTTTTCAATCCCAACACCGACATTGTTCTGCTTGGCAATCTCCACGATACGTTTTACGGCATCGCCAATCATCGCCATGCGTTGTCCGGTAGATAAACCTTTAGCGGATGCCGGGCAGGGTATGTCTTCGACATGCTTTTTGTTGCCGTCCGGGGTGGCTACGCACACGGCCAGGTGATCCGCATTGACATCGACGCCCAGGCAGCCGTTTTCGTAGCTCCCGGTTATCGCTTCCGGGACCGGCTCTTCGACGGTGACCGCCAGCGTCCAACCGAATTTATGGCGCATAAAGCGCATGGTTAAGGGTTGACCGTAACTTGCTAATACTTCGTTTTTCGTTTGCGGGCGTAACTCACCGGTTTTCCGATCTGGCACCCAAGGTGAAGAGCGGGTTAATTCTTTCACGTTGGCAGCGCGGCGGCGCTCATTTTCGGCGCAGGCGGCTAATACATTGGACTTTCCGTAGCTAAAATCGAAACCTGACAATTCAGCTCTGCCGCCGCCGAGAGCGTCCGGTAAACGAAGGGATAATCTGAACTCACCTTGGTCATCAACGTACAGTTGCGCACCCTGGTTACCGCAGGTTTCATCTTTTGAACCCAGCACCATGAATTGTGATGAACGGGCACTTTGCCATTCTTCAAGCCATTCATTGTGGTTTTTCAGGTTGTTTTCTTTCAGGAAAAACTGCTTATCAAACAGTTTTTTCGAGCCAAAACACATGACTGGTATCTTGCCGGTGTTGCCCGCGATTTTCTCAAGCTGTTCGGTTAACTTAGCCCGGTACCGGGATTTCTGGTGTGCTTTGAAGCGGATTTTTTGAATTTCAGACGGTGCGCCGCCGGTTTTTGATAGCATTTCCGCTTGCGATTGCAGCCTTGAGATCGTGCCGGACACGGCTTCAATGCGCTCTTTTTTCTCAGACTGATAAAGCTTGTCCAGTTCGCGCTTTGAATCCAGCTTGCCGGTCAGGGTGCACAGGATGGCGTTATATTGCCTGCCGCTGATCTGATATTTGCTGACAAAGTGGCTTTTTCTTTCGTTGGCAGACATCTTGTCGGCACAAAGGCTTGCATAGAGTTTGCGCTCCACGCGCCCGAACAACGCCGCATACGCAGAGATGAGTTTCTCTGTTTCGGTATCAATGTCGGCTGACTTGATCAGCGTGGTGTACGTGGATGTCTGCATGTTTAAGATTATACACCACAACGTTTTTGATGGGAACGTCTGCCGTATAATTTTGCAGAAAAAACAGCCATCAATGTCATCACATCATGGCACAGTGTCTGTTCAAAAGTGGTTTCGTCGCCGATAATGTTTATGATTTAGCGTTGCTGATAAAAAACCCGCATGATGCGGGTTCTTTTATTTCTGATTAGTGTTTGCACGCCGGTGATGTGACCTGTTCGCAGGCGGCCTTTAAGCCCGCCAGGAACGCCATGCGTGCACGGCGCGTGACCCATGGGGCGATTTCGGCAATGATATCCTCAGGCCAGTGTTTCAGTGCAAGGCAGTTCTCGTAACCGGCCTGCGTATACCATACATCAGGCAGGTAGCGATCATCGCCCTTACTTTGCAGGTGGTGGAGCAAATCGTCAGCATCAGTGATGTGAAACGTGGCGTTGTTGGCAACAGCGCAGCTGACAACGAAAACACCGCGTTCAAATGCGCCGGTCACTGCTTTGTGTGCAAAGTCTGTCAATTCCTCCAGTGCGAGGTTCTGGTAACGCATGTTAGTGAGCGCACGCGCGAAGTGAGCAGGCTGACAGTGTGGAAGTGATGTGTATCCACCGGCTGTTTGTGCGATCGTTGTTGATAAGGCGCAGATACGTTTGCTTTCATCGGTGATCCCTGCTGTCGCGCTGTGAACAAAGTCAGTGTTTATGCTCATGACGTATCCTCTATTGTGTGATCTTAAACAGGTCAAAGGCGTGGTTAAGTCCGCCGTGGCATTCCGCCTCCAGCATCGCCGCCACAAACGATTTCGCCGGTGTGGGGTATGTGCCGCTCAGGCTGGCGCGTTCACCGTCCGTGTTGTACAGAAACGCTGATTCAGGCATGACCCGGGAACGGCGCTGGGCGCGTAACTCGAAGCCGTCTTCAGTGGTCGCAGTAATCAAATCCCACGAGTCCTGTGTGCCAGGCAAAATGTCGTCGAGGTTGACGGTAAACGTCAGTCCGAGGTGTGTGCCCATTGCGGCCATGATTTCGCGAATGTACGGTGATGTGCCAGGCTCTCTGCTTCTCAGGTAGCTGTGAAGTTGGGCGCGGCATGTATGCAGACTGATAGCGGCATCCGGTGAGCCATTCATTGTGTTGGGGGTCATGTCTTGCATGGTGAATCCTGTGCGTTTGTGTGTGTAGGTATAGAATAGCAAACGCACAGATAATTACAACAAAAAAGTTAAAATAATTCGTTGTTTTCTGAGATTGTCGCCACCAGCGGTGGCGGCCTTGTTAGCGGTGATTGTCGCGGTATTTGGCACGCTTACTGGTTTTGGCAAACCGGTTGTACCAACCATGGTTGCAGACCTTGGGAACGATCTCAACATCACATTCAGGTTGCGCGACAATAACAAGGTTTAATCCGGTCATTGCGCGAAAGGGATTGCCCAGACTGCGTGTGTGGCTCATTGGTTCACCTCCAAGGCAGCTACGCCCTCTTCAAGCGCGCGTTTGCCGTAGGCAACAGCCGCGTCCTTATCGAGGAAAGCGCGGACATTGCTCGCCACCTTTTGGATCATGCCATCAGCAGGAAGCGGTGCGCTTTGTAACAAGCAAACTTGGTGTCTGCCTGCGCGGTAACAGAAAAGCACCTCTTTCTCTTTTTTGTCCGAACTGACAAGGCGAATTTCTTCAAGTTGCGCCTTTTCCATGGTCATAGACATGGGGCTGTCAAAGCTGCCTGTCCACAGGAAGTGAACCGGTGTACCGTTTGATAATGGCATCGAGCCATGCAGGTATTCGTGATCAATAACATCGGTTTTTACCCACTTCTCAGGCGCAGCAAGGACGTTCTCGATAATATCAATAAAAGTGTCCACGCTTTTACGGCGGCGTAATACGGGTGGGAAAATGGCAAATGCAAGCCATGGGCGTGCTTTTTTTGCTTCGCTGATAGCGTGCTCAAGGCGTTCTTTCATCTCGCTTGCCCAGTTGGCTACGGCTTCCTCGATGGTGTCACCCATAGCGTGTTTCTTGCCCGTCTGAATAGACGTGTGAGGGTAGATGAGCGCACCGGTTTCAGCATCAACAATGGATTCTTCGGCTTTGATGCAGGGAGCGAAACCAGAGTCAGTTTTTGCCACTTCCATCATTCGGTGCAATTCGTTGATATCGAGAATTTCGATGCGGTAGGCCAGTTTAGTACCGGTGTTTGCTAAAAAGTTACTTACATTGCTTACTGCTGTGTTCATGCTCAATCCTGCGTGTGTGCTCAGTCATTACATTGTACCTAAAACAGGGTACGAATCAAGCTTTTTTACAACAAAAAAGCAAAAAAAATTCCGAGATGGTAGTCGGTTTCACGTACCTGGCGGTTATCCGCCAGGTGGCAAACGCGCCTTTTTATGCGGCGTTTTGCTCATTGCGTTTAGCCATGATTTTTACGCTGTGGCGTAAATTGTAGGACAACGCTTCCCGCACAGGGTAAAGCTCTTCCAACATGCGTGAAACGAGATCCGTGGCGCGAGAAAAGTAGTCATCGGCATTGTCATAGCCTTCCGCCCCTTCTCTCAACTCAATGGCGGTGACCTTGCGCACCAGTTCGGGCACCATTAGTGAGCGTGTCCATGCTTCGAGTTTTTTCTCGTCGGGCTGAGCCTTATCATCAAGCAGGTCGGCACGTGGTTCATCATTGTGATACATGCTTTGCACGGCGAGTTCTACGTCACGGAAACCGGTGATCACTGTATCTAAGTAATCGCAGAAGCCAAGCGGGTTGTCGATGATGGCATCCCAAAGGCCGCCAAATAGTGTACAGCCCCACACCGGCAGTGCGCGGCCATAGAATTCGGGATGGGACATATCAACAGGTGCGTGCCCGTCGTCGTATTCAGTGCACAGGATCATTTTCAGGTGCGTGATCAGGGGTGCGAATTTATCTTCCTGCTGGTTTGCCGCAGGTGAGGGTGCGTTTTGTGCAGCAGCATCGCCACATTGTACGCTGCGGAATCCGCTGTCTTTTGACAGGGTGTCCAGCACAACAGATTGTTTCAGCCCGTTTTGTTTGCAGGCATTAACGATAGCGGTCGCCAGTTGGCGAAGTGGGTTTTTAGTCGCGTTCATCGCAAAATCTTCCTCTTTTGTGTCGTTCTGAGCCCTGCCAATTAACCCCAGTGCGCACAAAGTGAAAGATGATGGTTCGCTTTGGTACGATGGTTTTTGCAAGAGTGGCCGAGTTCAGTCAGATGAACTACCCGTAAGGGTGGCAGGCGGCGTGTGCTGCAACACACATGACGATTTACGGAACCTCTCTGTCCAACGCCATAAACAAAGTTTACCATAACGGTTGTTGATAACAACAAAAAAGATGAAGTTTTGACAAAAAAAATACCGCACAGTGTGCGGCATTGGTGTTGGTGTTGGTGCGTTTACACTTTGCGGCGGCGCATTAATCCGGCTAAGCCAAGCAGTCCCATTACGGCAGCAAACGGCGTACTGACAGCAGCGGCGGCAGGTCCGACACTGACGCCGTCCCAACCGGCATCATTAAGGGAAGGGTTGTTGATTGAGCTGTATGTCGTACCGCCGTCACTCACGAGGTAAACACCCGTGTTTGCACGTCCTCTGGTTGCCTGTCCTGAAGAATAGGTGTAGTAGGTGTAGAATGTGCCATCCCATAAGCCACCACCGGCCTGGGAGTTGCTACCGTTACCGTTAACGTACCATCCGTAGATACGTGATGACATGGTGCTGTCTTCAGTGGCCATGTATTCACGGAAAATGTCACGATCCGCGGCGGCAATGCCGTTGGTGGTGTGCGTGTTAACGACGCCCTGGTCACCATACGGGTCGCCCAGCATGTTGTTAAACATGTCGGTTACTTCATCGTTGGTCGGTAAGCGCCAGCCAGCAAATTCGTCATTCAGGCTGGCCATGACGTCATTATAGCTACGGCCTAACGTTGCGTCGATTTTAAGCCACTCAAGGCCGGTATCGGTATCAACAAAAGCAAGCTTATCACCTTCAGCCTTCCAGTCGGTATGAAAAAAGTCTGCGTGCGCCGGTGCGCTGACGGCGGCAGTAACAAGTAGCGTGGCGACAAATGATTTGATAAATTTCACAACGGTATCTCTCTTTATTTCTGGTGGTGTCGGACATTGTTACAGGAACGTCACCGGGTGCGTGTCTTTTTTACGTTAACAGTGGGCAGAGCAAGTAGTGCGCCAGAAATAAAAAAAGCCGCAAAAAATTGCGGCCTGAAAAGCGGGGCTTGCGCCCCGGTTGGGAACGTTGGCGTGTGCTACACGTCGAAAAGCTTAACATTTTTAGGTATCAGACAGATTTTTGGTACATCACTGTCTTCCGCCTTGAGTGCAAAAGAGTTTACCGCTTCGCTTTTTACCAGACGGCGGACGCAGATATTAATATCATGTCCCATGTCGTCGTGACCAAAAGACTGCGCTTCCTTGCGTAACTTTACGCGCAGTTTAGACATCGTTAACGGGAAGTTGTGCTTAACAATCTCCAGCGCCATTGTTTTTAGCGCCTCTTCCAGTCCGGGGTGTTTCAATTCAATGCCATCGAGAAGCATGTCGTCAATATTCATCGGTGTGTTCCTGCGTTTGTGTGTGAGTAATAAGTATGCCACAACGAGGGGCGGATGCAACACTTTTTTACAACAAAAAAGATGTTTTTACGAAGGTGTTAGGCGGCGATTACGCCGCGCCTGTTAACCGGGTTTTTTGTATAAAACAAAGACGGGTATGATGGCAATAAGAGAAAGTGTGTGCAGTAGCGGCATGTCGTGCTTAACGGCGATAAGGAACGGCATCAGTCCGCCTATTATTGACGATATGTACATTGCTGCAAACTCATGCTTGTTGCAATTTTCACCAAATAAAGCCGCCTGCCAGCACGCGCAAAAGGCAAGCGCGAGGTAGTAGAAAGGGTACGCGTTGATAAAAGACACGACGCCCTTCCCTTCGGGAATAAAATGCGTTGAAAAAAGGTTGTAAAGGATAAAGGTGGCGATTACCAGTGGTGTGAAAGCGACAATCTTCTCTATGTTATCTGCTACATTTCTGCTGTTCATGGCGTGCATCCTGTGTCGTTAACGTGTACACGGCTATTTTAGGTCGGATGTCTTATTTTTACAACAAAAGTGCTAAAATTTTTATAAAGCGCCCACAGCGTGAGCGCAACCGGTGACCAGCAAGCGTTTACATGGTCGACTGATAGCTCATGACGCGTTTGCAGGCGGCATCAACATCCTTGTTTGATATCGTTTCCGGGATTTTGATTATGTTTTCGAGCTGGGCGACAGCCAGGGAAGAAAAGCTGTTTGTTAGCGCCTGATCTTGCCAGCGGCAGCCTGTAGACACGCTGATAGAAGGTCGCATGTCTGCATATCTGCCCAGAGAGAAAACCTGATTACCTTCCTTATCCCGGCTGGTGCGAAGATACAACAACACCGTCAGTGTATCCTTGTGCCCCACGACAGTAAACGTGGCAACAATGTAACCCGGGAGCCCGGTTTCCTCGCCACCCTGAAGATCAAGGCGAAAAATGTGCGGTGTCATATCAGACGCGAGTGTATCCAGCGCCTCATTGATAATTGCTCCGGCAGGCCCGGAAAAATTATCGAATACGATGTTGCCTGTCCGGTGAAGGACGCTGTTCATATCCGACGGCAGAGAATGAAGCAGGCCGGTATTATTGGCTAACGCCCATGCCTCAAGCGTGTCAGTTGCCGCAATAATGTCATTGGCCGTGTCGACAGCGTGCTTGACGACATCTTCAGGTTTCGGTTCGCCCGGGCTGGTGTCAGTGTTACTGCTTGCGTGTATCGTCATGTACGGATAGCACAGTGCAGGACGGAATGGAGGTCGTTTCATGATTTTCCTTATTATTTTTGTTGGGTGGTGGCGCGTAACAGGCCCAGTGCGCGCCTGGTGTTGTATGCGTGTTTCAGGTACAAAGAGCGAAGGATGGTTCGTTGCACGGAGGCCCGCAGACGAAGGCGTCGAAATACTTGTTTCATGAGTGTTATCCTGTGTGATTTGACGGGATCAGTATAGAGCGTTTTTGATAAATTACAACAAAAAAGTTTAATATTTGGAATTGAAGATTGAGGTATTTATTGTACGTGGAGAGCGTGAAGGCGGTTCATTGTCTGCAATATGCGTTTATCGCTCAGAAGAGGTTGTTTTGTGGATATCTTGTCATTTCCTGTGGATAAAATTTATTTATGTGGATAAGTCAAAATCGCTTTGAGAAGAAAAAGTGCGCTGATAAAATGCAAAAAACACAAAAATTGATGGTTATTATGTTTAAGCAAACGATGGAAATGTACAACGATACGTTCGCAAACTACGCGAAAGCGGCATTGCTTACTTATTTTTCTCTGACACTGATTGTGCTGATGTTTATAATAACGTCGCATCACCTGAGCGAATTTGAGCTTTTTAATGTATGGATGCAGATAAGAGAGGGGGAACGCTCCGGAAAACATGCATTTTACGCCATATTTGCCGCCTTAATGTGTGTGATGGTTTTCTTTACGTGCTTTGGCATAGAGGAACGGTGGAAAAGGGTTTCTTCTGTGAACGAATGTCACGATATTGCTATTACACTCATAACATGCGCCAAATATCACGCCCCCTGGATGGTGCTGACAGGGGTAACATTGTGGCTTTCCTTTCCCGGCGCTTTTAAGACCGGCTCCGAGGTGTATTCGTCGCAGGGCGGGGTGTTTTACCTGGTGTCGCTGAATTTGCTGGTTTGCGAGCTGTTGCTGGCAGCAGCCTGCTACCTGTTCGGTGCAGGCAAGCCCTATCCGATGAGAGATTAGGTGCCAGGGAAGTGCGCACCTTTTCAGGTGCGGTGAAACGGGTGGTTGCCGTCCGTGAATGGAATGAAATTTATCACGTTTTTCTTAGGACGTGTACCAAATCCGAAGTTGCCTTCTTTGTGAGACAGGGTTACCTCAAACTCAATCCAGCCTTTTAACATGGCATCAAGATCCACGGTGCCATCTTCACGGCGTGGCAACAAGTCGGATAAGCTTTTAGGTCGCGTGGTGTGTATAACAAAGCCACGCTCATCCACCAGCGTAATTTTCAATGTGCTGCCACCAAACCGGTCATCCTTCCATTTATAGCTGCGGATAAAGCCTCGCACAGTCGTGCGCCCGGTCGGAAATTCTTCAAAGCCGGATTCTACAGCGGC
>JAAETJ010000487.1 GCA_024228495.1 bacterium
AACGGTATCAAGAACTGGCAGATTTAACGCAGATAACGATTGAAAGTTGGGGGGAAATTGAGGAGATTTATTATTGGAACGGCCAAGCACAACAAGGATTGGGGAATCAGAATAGAGCTGATCGTGCGTTTCAACACGCTTTAGAACTGCGGCCTACCTATACAGATGCAGAAGATGCGTTGCGATAATGTCCTCAGCAAGGCTAACGCAAAGAAATAATGATCTACAGATTATATCGTTACACTGAGTCGGTAAAATTTATTACACCGAGTCGGTGTAATAAGTCGCAAACTCAAATTCCTTGTGTGAAACCTGCGGCCAATCAACGGCGGCAATTCCTTCAATATGAGCAATTGCCACCTCAAATTGCTCTTTAACAGTTTGTTCAAATAATCGGGCATAATGTTGTGTCGTATTAAGTGACCGATGTCCCAACAGTTTACCCACCGACGGCAAAGTCATTCCCTGATTAACCAATTGGGTTGCCAGCGTATGACGTAATCGGTGAGGAGAAACTGCCACCTGCGCTTTTTCGCCCCACCGTTGCACACAATAACGCACACGAGATGAAGATAGCGGTTTGTCACCATCAATCCAAAGATGGTCAATCTCCGTCGCTGGCCGCACCGTCAAATAATTGGCTAAAGCATTCAACACGGGTGTTGTTAGATAGACCACACGGTCATGGCAGTTTTTGCCGCCGCGCACAAGCAACCGCTGACCAGAGAAATCTACGTCGTGCAAGCGCAGGTTGAGCAATTCGCAACTCCGTATACCAGTGTGAGCAAGCGTCAAAAACCAAGCGCGATCCAAGCGGTGACGCGGAGAAGCGTCGGCTGTTTGGCCAAAAACGGTTTTGAGCAGGCGTTCGTACTCATCTGCATGTAAATAGCGGGGCAATGGTTCTGGACGCGCTGGATAGGGGATGCGAAAAATGTTAGCGGCGATGGATATATCTTGGTCGCAGGCAAAACGAAGGCAGCCAAAGAGCGTTGTCAGTTGCGTGCGGCGAGTGTTGACCTTGATACCAGCCGTTGCACGCGCATCCATCCATGCTTCCACATCGCTGCGCTGAACGGCTTCCCAAGAAGCAATCTGTCGTTCCTCGACTAACCAAGACCAGATGACGACCAGCTGGGAACTGAAAGTGGCAACATTGGCCGCCGCACGATGCGGTTGCCATCGCTGCCAACGATGACGCAAGTAGGCAGCTAAAACGACCGTAAGCCAATCAGGAAACCCCTGTAAGCGGGCAGTGGCTTGCGTCAGCGCATTTGGGTCGGCTGTTTCTTTCTCACGAGATGGCGATGGCATCGGTGCGATGGGGGTGGGAGTGGGCGGCTCTGCGGTTTCAATCCGATTCATCGCCTCCAGAAACTCATCGCGCAGGTCTGGATTGGCGCCAGCCGTGTATCGTTGGGTTGTCTGAATTTGGGCATGACCGAGAAGTTGGCTGATGCTTTCTACTGGCATTCTCTGTTCAGCCAAACGACGGGCAAAGGTGTGGCGCAGTTGATGACAGGTTAATTGGATGCCCGCTCGTTGACAATACTGCTTCAGCCGGTATTGCACGCCAGAGACGGATAACGGCCGTTGATGCTGGTTCAGGAAGAGTGTATCTGTTGTCGCTTCTGGTCGTATGACGAGCCATTGGGTCAATACCTCGTACCAATACGGGGTAACCCAGTCGATTCGTTCTTTACGCCCCTTGCCTGTTACGCGCAAACGCGCCATCTGACTTGGTTGGTGCGGCTCTTCCAGATGGCGGCATTGCAAGGTGACAACTTCGCCAACACGCAGACCTGCACCGACCATCAAGCCGAACATGGCTCGGTCTCGCGCATCGTCAATGGCGGCAAAAAGGGCATTGACCTCCGTTTCTGACGCATCGCGGGGCAGCGTTTGCCCTTGTTTGAGTGCG
>JAAETJ010000488.1 GCA_024228495.1 bacterium
ACGGAATAAAGCGCGCAGGCGACAGATGTCGTCTGAAGGCCGGAATGAGCCACGCAGCAAGCCGCAGGCGTGAAGCAGTTGAAGCCATTGGCAATCGAGCATATCGGTCTTTCGACCCGGGACATGGCTGACTTGACGAGCATTGGCTAAGATAACTTCAAAGCCACGGTTATCGAGGATCTCAAACAGTGGAATCCAATATACACCGGTGCTCTCCATGGCCACGGTTTTCACTGCTTGCTCTTTGAGCCAGTCGGCAAGGCGCAACAGCTCAGGTGTGGTAGTGCCGAAACGTTGAACATTCGGCGTATTGTCCTCAAGTGGTGGACCAGCAACCCAGTGTTCCCGCGAACCCAGGTCGATACCGGCTGCGTCGGGTTGGATGGCTTTTAGTGAGCGAACGGGCATTTTGTGCTTTTTACCTTTGTTATTTCGGGCCATAGCTACCTGTCTCCTTTTTGGGCGATTCGGTCGCGGTAGCCCGGGATGGCTCCCATTATTGATTCTCGTGTGGGAGAGTACAAAAACCTCATCATTGATCAGGGGCAGCCCGGGGCCATGCTTATATAGGGGCATAAACGCTCCAGAGGTATTGGGACCTTAACTGCTACCGCGTCCTGATTGCCCTAAAAATAGAGGACTCACTATTGCGGTGCAAGATCAAAGTTTCTTTTTTGATCAGACTGGCC
>JAAETJ010000489.1 GCA_024228495.1 bacterium
AGTTGGGGGGGCAATTCGATCGACAATAATATCAACTACACCCACTTCATGAACACCACGAGAATAGTCCGCCCGATCGCTGAAAACATGCCTTCACTTGAAGATATTTTTAATGATTATTGGCGGGATGCAGGCAAATGAGTGTTACGCGCCATAGCATTGAGCCGGTTATCACAGCGAATATGACTATTCGGGAGCTGATTGAGACACAAGCTGAATGCCGCGGTGACCATGTGTTTTTGCTCGATCCCCATACCGGACAGTCTGTGACCTATAGCGAGCTGCGCAGCCGCGTGCGATCAGTTGCCGGTCATTTATCAAAATTCAAAATAGATCAGGGTCAAAGCATCGCATATGCCCTGTCAAACGGGTGCGATTGTGCGATCACCATCCTTGGTATTTTATATGGTGGTTTTCTAGCCACAGCGATCAATCTGATTGCTGGTGCAAAAACAATCAGCTATGTTTTGGATCATTCCGGAGCTCGTCTGATTATTACACAAGGTCGCCATAGTGAGCTGCTGGATCAGGCGCAAGAGGAAGCAACAAGCCAGACGAAGCGGCTTGAAATCGTCGATCTGTTTCATGCTGGTAGTGAGCTAGATGCAGTCGTTCAGTCTGCGCCGTTGCTTCCAGGCAATGATGGGCTTTTGATGTATACATCAGGCACCACTGGTCAGCCAAAAGGTGTTGTTTTGAGTCACCAAAATCTTGTTGCTGGTGGCTTGAATGCTGCCAGCGCGCACAAACTTGGTCCTGACGACCGTGCTCTTTGCGTTTTGCCGCTCTATCACAT
>JAAETJ010000490.1 GCA_024228495.1 bacterium
ATGCAAAAAACGAATCACGGCTTAAAGCTACTTACAACATTACCTGGGAGTCATTTAAGTGCGCGGACGAGTTTCCCTTTACAGCGCCAGTGGGAGAGTTTGCAGCCAATGATTGGGGGCTGCACGACATGCTGGGGAACACTTGGGAATGGAATCAGGATTGCTACACTGACAGTTATGAAGGCGCGCCGGCAGATGGCTCTCCGCAGGAAATCACCGAAGACAGCGATTGCTCTCGCCGTGTGTTGCGTGGTGGCTCGTGGAGCGTCGAACCACGGGTCGTGCGTTCCGCTAGCCGCGGCGGGCTCACGTCAGACGCCCGCCATTTCACTTTCGGTTTTCGGCTCGCCAGGACGCTTTAACTTTTTGTTTTTTCACTTTGGGAGTATGGGGCGTAGCCTAGGGCGTCTAAAACGAGGCCCTACGGCGCAATTATCTTAACCGGAATATGGACCTATTTTGAAGGCGATTAGTAACGAGGAGTATTAATCGGATCGTCTAAACCCCGTTTGAATGATTCTTCCCCAAAAAATTGACGACACGCTTTACATTCCTGCCATGCACCTGAATGACCTTCATTATAATGGAAGTGGCATATGCTGTAGTGTTCGTGCTCAAATTGGCAGTACCCCCCGCCCTGAAAAGAGAAGAATTCAGTATCGCAGCAAATCCACCGATCACAACATCGTGTTTTGACCAAAGGCGATGAGTGATCGCCGCAGAAACGACAATGTTTTCCAGGAATGGGTTTTGCTTTCATCCGCTCGTAAGTCATGCGATCCTCGTCACTGATGAAATCAGGCGGTACGGTGCCTTCAAAGCCCCCGATCATTGAAGGCGCAAACCAATCGTCGTCATTTTGTTTTTATAAGTCAAATCAGCGGATACGCTTTCAAACATCAACCCCCTCAAGCCTACGATGAGCGCAACATCCAGACTAAGGCAAAGTCGGCGCCAATGGAAGGAGAAAGCCATCACGCGAGGGAACAGCGAACGTTATCAACGAAAAGAGATTCTGCGCATCAAGAAAGAGCGCGAGCAGTATAAAAAGGAAGCTCGAGCAGCCAAAAATCAATTGGCAAAAGAGCGCCAGAAAAAATCCTTACCTGCGGTTCGCCACAAGGAAGACCTGGTATTTATCGCCTTGCAGCTCTTTGTGGTCGCGCGGATTGGTTTTCGAGCCGTCTCCAGAGTCCTTGAGGTGCTAGGGAAGTCTTGGGGATGGGGAAAAGCCCCTTGCACTCAGACCATCATTAATTGGGTTATTCGCCTGTCGATGACCAAGATCCACAATGCCTCCCAGTGGGCTGGCCCGCGGATCGATCATAGCTCCTGCTCCAATGGCTTTATTTGGATGATTGATACCAGCATTGGCTTGGGTTCGGGTAGAATTCTTGCGGTACTGGCCCTGGATGCTCAACATCATGGTTTAAATGAGGGGGCCCCCACTCTGGGGCAGGTCAAGTGCATCGCGGTTTCAGTGGCCAGTTCCTGGACGGGCGAGGCGATTGCGGATTTTTTGCAACCCGTCATTGCGGGTACGGCAACACCGCTCGCGTATCTCAAGGACGGGGGAACCGATCTGGCCAAGGCAACCCGGGTATTGAGCGACCGCGGTTACCCCAGTGTTTGCATCGATGATCTCTCACACATAATCGCCAATCTGTTGAAACATGAATATCAGGATCATCCCCTGTTTACCCCCTTCATCAGCGCCTGCGGCCAATCATCGAAAAAACTCAAACAGACGATTCTCGCTTGTCTTGCCCCCCCGAAAGTATCAACAAAAGCCCGCTTTATGAATCTTCATCGGCTGGTAAAATGGGCCGATTCGTTGCTCAAGCACAGCCCAAAGGGTCGCGCCTCAGCGGGTTCCCTCCTTTCAAAGCTACGCGCAAGCCTTGACCACATTCCACAATGCAAGGCCTTTATCCGCCGCTTCCTGCGTGACGCAACGCCTCTTTTGGCGTGTCAAAAAATACTCAAAAACAACGGTCTCAGCCACGCCAGTTATCAGCAATGTCAACCGTTTTTAGAGACGATTCCCTTGCGATCTGCGGTACGCATTGGCTTTACCCGCTGGGCCGAGGAGCACCTTAAGGTGGCCGCCAAACTCGAGTTGGACAAGGTTGGCCTACCCATCAGTTCCGACACCATTGAATCCCTATTCGGCGTTTCAAAACAGCATGGAACGGGAGAAATAAAAGATGCCAATCGCATCGCGCTGCGGATCCCGGCGATCTGTGGTGAGCTGACGCGGGAAGAGGTCCAAGGGGTCTTATCGATCCGGGTTAAAGAGCAACAAGAAATTGTGGATTCTTTACCTTCTTTGACCCAGCAACGCCGTCAAATCCTATCCAACCCCGGCTCTATTGATACCCTTCAAGCCGATAAACAAAAGCGAAATTTGGCGCTTATTCCGGGAACCAAAAACCGGTCAAAAAATTCGATAAGCTCATCTATTACAAGGGGTTGCGAAAAAATAGTG
>JAAETJ010000491.1 GCA_024228495.1 bacterium
ATCAAGCTCAAGAGACATCTCAACGAAAGCTGGGCAGATTGGTTTGATGGGATGGCCTTCACCCATGAAAGCGACGGCACGACAACGCTGACCGGTAAGATTATCGATCAGTCCGCATTGCACGGCTTGCTCAAGAAAGTGCGTGATTTAGGATTACCCCTGCTCTCGGTCAATCGCGTTGAACCCGGTCACTCGACTATGCTCGGGACAGGCCAGGCAGATGCGCCAAATTTCAAACAATATCGTTCAAAAAAGGAGAAGAAACGATGACCACCAAAGAAATCAAAAAGATCGCCAGAATTGCTGGCATCCTGTATTTAGCTGTAGCTATCTTGGCGCCCCTCGGCGACATGGTTTTTCGGGCTGACCTTATTGTGCCTGGAGATGCCGCAACGACAGCCAATAATATCATGGCTTCTGAAGGGTTATACCGCCTTGGCTTTGTGAGTGATCTCATCACCCAGACAGTCCAAGTTTTTTTGGTTCTGTTTTTATATAGGTTACTCAAACCAG
>JAAETJ010000492.1 GCA_024228495.1 bacterium
AAAGTCCAGGCAAGCTCTTGGCGCACCTAGCAAAACAGAAAAACCTCTCATCACCAACAAGGTGATCACGAGTTTTTCTATTTCACTATGCACACCAATATTTTACCTCTCTTTTTCGCGCTCAACTGCGGTTTCTAGGTTGAAGTTTCACAAATTCACTGTTAGGCATGTTTTCATTCCAGAAATTAACTGTTAGGGATCAAGCATCTTCCGGCGCAAACTCATCCGGCAACGGCAATCCATCCAGCTCAACCCGCTCTATTCGGTCGAACCGGGCGCTGATCTTACGCGCCGACAGTTGTGCCTCCTCTACATCCCGGTTGGCCTGTCGGATATGGTTCGAGAGCCGCTCCATACGCTCCTGGAACCTGCTGAAATCGCGAGAGAGAAAATTCAGGTGCTTCTGTATCAGGTCTATCTGTTCCCGGGTAGCGGCATCCTTTAGCGCCGCCCTGGCCGTGGTCAGTATCGCCATCATCGTGGTAGGCGAGGCCAGCCAGACATGGCGGCGCCAGGCCTCC
>JAAETJ010000493.1 GCA_024228495.1 bacterium
GACTGGCGGAGCAGGGTAGTCTGAAATTTTAAGTCGCAAAAACCGGGGCAGCTTCCTTGCCCCCTCAGGGGGCAAGGCAATTTCATCCCCCTTTGGGGGTTAATTCAATACCACCCGCTCAGCGGGTGGATTCTTTACATTGCATTCTTTTTGCAGTCAGACTTCCAGACAATATGGGATCATATCATTATTTACCCTCGATCAATCCCACCATTTCCGCTGCTTCAAGTGTGCTTGTGATAAATTCCCAGAGTGCGGCGTCAATGTATTCGAAGGATTTTGCAGAAACACCTCCTCGAAGCATCGCCATTCGTGCCAGCGTCCAGCTTTCGACCAATGAGGCAGCATTCCATGCAGTATCCATGGCAGATGTCGCGCCCTGCGCCAAGGCGGCATGTCGATCCTGCTTTGCTTCTGCGCCTATTGCCTGCAAGGTAACAAAACCTGCTTCCCATCCACTGGTCTTTGTTTGCTGATCTACATACGCCATCTTCTCGCAAACATGTCGGGCAATTGCTTTCTGAATACCAAATGGCAATCGTTTGGCTGATCGAATTGTCCGGTCAGCCTCACGCTTCATCATACGTCCAACAAACCAACGCCACATAGTATTCTCCCCTTGTCAGTAAACTAAAAAAACCTCGTTAATAGAAGACCTTCGCTATCGTCCAATATACTCATTTACGCAGTGCACTAATCATACATGATTGACGGATCTTCACAGATTTTCTCTGTGTAGACGCTGTCCACTCGCCTGACTTGAAAAAGTGTGCCACTTCCTTGGGAGACAAAGAGTTTACCATCATTTTTGCTGAGCAGACACAATACGAATCTATTTGTTTGTCAGTTATTCCCATCTTGCTGTGAAGTGGGTGTTGTCGAGACGTTTCAATACAATATGCTTTTATCATCTCAATGGTGACGCCTCGTTTTTTACCGGTCAGCGCCGCTTTGCTAAATTTCTCAATCTCTTGCTCTTGTCCTTGACGCTGCCCTACAGCAGTAAAGATGCCCGCGATGATTAGAGTCCGATTCAAAACTAATCTCCATGTTTTCAAGCTCTTGCCAGATAGCGGGTTACACGGCTGATATGGGCGATCATGAGCCATGCAAGGGCGCTTTTGATCGTTTTCTCGAAATCTTTGGCAAGTCGGCGGCATCTTCCAAGCCATGCAAACGTGCGTTCCACCACCCAACGGCGTGGCAGCTTTTCAAAACCTTGCGC
>JAAETJ010000494.1 GCA_024228495.1 bacterium
AAAAGGACGATGGCTTTCGGGTTAGTCAGTGTAACCAGGAATCCGAACAGTAGAGGATTGTCTTTTAATTTGTATCTGCTGTTATCTATCTCAATGGGAGCAGATTTCCCAAAAACAAGGCTGGCACCCATGACCTGCCCCCATTATGAGTACCACTGATAAGTAGAGACTGTTCCTCTTCTGTTTGCCACTATTGTGCGGCGTGAGCAATGGGCAGTAGCGCTGGAGCCTCCAATTGCGTAAGCGCGGATGCCCATTGCGATTTGTGGAAGGGTCTGTTTGCGGCAAACTCTTCGGGCGTTTGGTATTTCAATGAACTGTGTGGCCTCCTTTTGTTATAGTCGATACGCCAGTTTTCGATGATCGATTGCGCCTCTGCCAGCGCGGTGAACCAGTGCAGGTTGAGACACTCTTCGCGGAACCGACCGTTAAAACTTTCGATATAGGCGTTCTGGGTAGGTTTGCCCGGATCGATAAAGTAGAGCTCAACACCATGGTCATGAGCCCAGCCGTCGAGAGCCCGGCCTCGCAGTTCCGGGCCATTGTCGACAGTAATCATATCCGGATAACCGCGTTCGCGGGCCACACGCTCCAGCATCTCGACGACACGTGACCCTGGCAGTGACAGGGACACATCAATTGCCGGGCATTCGCGTGTGCAATCATCTTTCAGGTTGGCAGTACGGAATTTGCGGCCATTGGCAAGGGCATCCATGGTGAAGTCCAGTGACCAGCGCTGATTGGCCGCTACAGGACACCAGGCGCCTTCGCGCACGCCCCTGGGGACCTTCTTGCGCGAGCGGCGGCGCAGTGTCAGGCGTTCTTCAGCATAAAGCCGTTCCACTACTTTCACATTCACGCCAAAACCCTCCTGCCTCAATTTGGCATGCAGCATGCGATAGCCATAGCGCCGATATTTGGCCGAAAGCGCAAGCAGTCGCTCACGCAACCGCGCATGCCGATCCGGCTTTTGCCGGTACCTGTTGCCTGATCTGGAAATACCAATAAGCCCGCAAGCGCGCCGCTCGGAAAATTGATAATCACGGCATAACACCATGACAGCTTCCCGGTGGCTTGCGGGCGTTAGAAGTTTTTTGCCAGAAGGCCCTTGAGACCGGCATTATCCAGCATCGTCTCAGCCAGCAGCTTCTTCAGCTTGCTGTTTTCATCCTCAAGCTCTTTCAGCCGTTTCACCTCAGAAACCTGCATGTCGCCATACTTCGCTTTCCATTTATAGAAAGTGGCGTCTGACATGCCATGGCGGCGGCACAACTCGGTAGCCTTTGCTCCCGCTGCATATTCCTGAATAATCCCCACTATCTGCTCTTCTGTGAACCGTGATTTACGCATTCTCTGTTCTCCTGGTTGGTTTGATCATTAACAGAACAGATTTTACTTTCAAATGGTCCGGTTTTCGGGGGGGCAGGTCAAATCACAAATCAAGTCAAAAGGTAATCCCTAAAATTAATAGGTCCTGTGCCTAACAGCCAGAAGTACTATTTCTCAAGATGGGTCCATCTTAAATATGAAAGAAGATTCGGATTAATTACCAAATTTCTTACACCGTGTGCATGATCCTCATCGAAAATGTTATTTTTGAGCCATTCATCCACCGTCCAAATGTTTACCTTCGCTACTTTTGGGCGAACACTCCATGATACTTGAAATGGACTGCCTTTTTCATTGTAACCCGGGCCAGTTGTGGAACCTTCATATTGGACTGCCGTTCCAGTATTGGTTGGAATATTTACCGCCTGATGAACACCATCCTTCACC
>JAAETJ010000495.1 GCA_024228495.1 bacterium
TGGAGCATGTCGGACTGCCACAAATCATTGGCATAATCGGCTGCAAACCGATCCAGATCCCTTTTCTCAGGCGGTTTTAGCTTTCTTTGGGACAATCCTTTAACCTGAAGCGCCCGATGCAATGTTGAACGCCGCAAAAGGCCCGGCGGCGCAAGCTGCATGTTCTCCATAATGGCGATAATGCGGTCAATCGTACGTTCGGGCACCTCTTGTTTGAGGCCGCAGGCGGTCTGGATAATTTCTTTGGGTATGGCGCGGCAGCCTTTGTCCGAACGGGGTTTGTCTTTGAGGGCCTCAAAGCCGTCGTTTCGATAAAGTCGTATCCAGTAACGGATGGTGTCGGGTTTGACGTGGACAATCTCGCCGTTTTCGAGCATCCACGTTTTGTTTGAAAGATGTTCGAGCATTGCCCGACGTTGTCCGCGGGGTGGGTTTTCTGCCAGATAGGCACTGATGATCTTAAATCGCAAAAGCGCCTTTTGTACGATACGATCATTTTCTGTCATGACACACCTCCTCGATATTGAACCTTATCAAAGGGGGGGCGGCGTGGCGATGACAGGTTTTGTGGGATGTGTGGTTTAAAGGATGGGACCGAAAAAAGGACAAAAATCCCTGTTTCCCTGGCGCAGGATCTTTGATAAGATCACACCAGGAATCGTAAGTGCTTTTGCTGTGCTGCGGTTCTTGCCCGGGCCATGAGGAGACAGGGCGCTTTTGAAAGGTTTTTTGATCCAATGCGCAGCATCGTCAATGCCCGCCATAAATTCCTTGTCTTGGGGACATCGCGATGCCTATTAAAGAACCCTTCAGGCGGTGACAATCCGTGAAAAAAGCAGTCGTCCCATGGCCTGGGTTCCGTCACCTCGATGAGTACCTCCCTTATACTTTGTTGGGTTTGCCGGCAGACGCTTTTGGCCTGCTTAAAATAGCGCCATAGTGTTTTGGGTGATGCTGCCTGGTAAAGCTTTCCTGGAATGCAGTTGTGAAGGCCCTTACCGCTTTCCAGATAGGCCCACAAAAGCGCAACAATCACCAGGGTGCAGTTTTGTTTGTACGCCACGATATCCTTGGATCCGTTGCTCATGGTTCGGCCGCAGCAAAGACACAACCAGCGGTGCTTCCAAATCTGAATGGTCTTAAGAA
>JAAETJ010000496.1 GCA_024228495.1 bacterium
GTCCAAACTTGATGACTATCGGGATCATATCCAAGAGATTGTTTAGGATGAACCACAGGTTACAGCACCGCTGGTCTTACAACGGCTTCAAGATAAAGGCTTTGACGGCAAGATCACCATCGTTAGAGATTACCTGCAAAAACTCAGAGGCCGTCAATCAAAGCGACGTGCCTTTATCCGTTTCGAATCCCCACCGGGCCGGCAAATGCAGATCGACTGGGGTCACTTTGGAAGTCTTCCTTACGGGGAGACTACGCGAAAGCTCTATGCCTTTGCGGCCATCGAGTGCTACAGCCGGATGGCATATGTCGAATTTACCCACAGCCAAAACCAGTCCAGCTTGCACCAAGGGCTTTTAAATGCCTTTACCTATTGGGGTGGCTCTACCCAACAAATGGTTGTCGATAACATGATCACCGCTGTCATTGAACGACAAGGTCGCCTGATCCGCTTCAACGGCGCTTTTCTTGATTTTCTGCGAATCTTTCACATAACGCCAATTGCCTGTAATGTGGCCGCTCCCCATGAAAAAGGAAAAATCGAAAATGTCATAAAATATTTACGCCAGAATTTTTGGCCCCTGCGAACCTTTACCGATCTTTACGATGTGAACCGTCAGGTCACAAATTGGCTCGATACGGTAGCCAATGTGCGTATCCATCAGGGCACCGGCAAACGCCCTTTAGATCGATTGGCGCAGGTTCGTCTAAGGCCGCTGCCTGATTTGCTGCCCGATTGCAGAGAAACCCAAACGCTGAAGGTGTATAACGATTTTGCTGTTCGATTCGATGCCAACGTCTATAGCGCTCCGCCGTGGGCTATCGGAAAACAGGTTACTGTCAAGGCTGATCAGAGCACTGTCAGCATATTTTACCGGGACAAAAAAATCGCCGTTCATGACCGCTGCTGGCAACGCGGGCAACGCATCGAAACCGCTTCTCACAAAGAGCAGGTCAAAAAGCTCACGCGAAAACTCTGGCTGGATAAAGACATCACCGCTTTCTCATCGCTAGGATCAGAGGCGGTAGCGTATCTTGAGGCCCTGGCCCGGACAAGGCAAGCGATCAAAAAAAATGTCTCAAAGCTGCTTTGTCTAAAAGATGACTACGGGTCGGTGTCTGTCATCTATGCGATCAAAAAAGCGCTGATTCATAATGCCATTGGCGCCGACTACATCGAAAATATCCTTTATCAGGATATGACACCCAAAAGACATCATCCGCCGGTCCGGTTAAAAAAAGAGGCGTTAAATAACATCCGGTTGCCCGAACCGTCCCTTGTCGAATATGACGCCCATGCAATCAAAAGGAATAAAAAATGAATATCGAATCGGTCATCGAAAAATGCAAGCTGCTCAGGCTAAAAGCGATTGGCGAACACCTTCAACAAAGCATTGTCCTTGCCGAACAGAGAAATTGGACACCGCTTCAAATGTTAGATCACCTTTTTGATCTTGAGCTGCAGTTGAGAAAAAAAAACAGGATTGAACGCTGTTTTAAACAGTCCAAACTCTATGAAAAGACCACCATCGATCAGTTCGATTTTACCTTTCACGGCTCACGCAAAAATCAGAAGAGCCGAATTGTAAACCTTATGGACCTGGAGTTTATCAAGCACCGAAAGGATATCATTTTGATTGGCAATCCCGGAGTGGGCAAAAGCTTTTTGGCCAAGTGCATGGCCTATGCCGCCACACAGGCCGGA
>JAAETJ010000497.1 GCA_024228495.1 bacterium
TGATCATGGCCGAGATTGAGGAAGGTGAGCATGGGGACGCCGGACGCATGCGTGACTGGCTTGCCAAAGCCGTGCGCGCACCGCGCGATGCGGTATGGACGGCAGACGGATTTATCAGCGAGAAATGGCTGCCGATTTCTCCGGTGACCGGCGAGATCGACGTGTTTGAATGGAAAGTACCGGTCGAACAATTGCAGATGTCGAATGAGACCATCGATATCGGCGATCTTGCAGAACCGCTGCAATCACACCCGGTGGTTGATGTTTCCGATAAACAGGAGACAGCGGAGCAGGAAGCTGTGACTGTTTCCGAAACCGGCGAAACCGGAGATTCAGAGACATCCACCAGCGATGAAAAGATCACCGGCAACAGTGACGACGACAATATCGAAAACGCCAAAATTGTAGAAATTATTCCGGCTGAAAAAGATACCGGAGATGACCAGCAAGCTGACAAGACCGAAATTCCGGACAAGGCAGAGGCCAAATCCGAAGCCGAAGACGAGCAGCCAACAACAACGGTATTTCCACTAAAAAGGCGCCCTGATGATCCGGGAGTGGATACTGATGTCGAGGGTGACAAGGGAAACAAAGGCTATAGGGTTCATTGAGTTGCAAAGCTGTGTTTATTGCAAA
>JAAETJ010000498.1 GCA_024228495.1 bacterium
AATGGTCGCCATTGGCAAACTTACTGTTTTGCTGAAACCACACGTCACCTGTGTCTGGTATCAGTTCGACTGCTGCGTCGTACTCTAATGTTTCATATTCCATAAATTACCTCCGTTGATTCAATCCTTTGTCATTCAATCCATCCCATTTGACGGCCGGTATTCATGAGTATGTGTCGAAGCTCTAGTGACATATCAAATCGTTCTGTGTTGTGCATGATTGAGTTTAAGTAACTTCCGTTTTCTGACATTTCACTAGCCGCCTTCCAGTCGCAAGCCATTTCCATCAAATCGAGCAAAGACATGCCATTGATGCCATCTGCGTAATGCTCTGGGTGGTGCTGGTTACGCTTGTAGTGATGTTGCACAGAATCCTTGACACTTGCCAAAGCTGCCCTTTCCTCATCACTCATGTATTCAAGTTTGTCAAAGGCTGGCTTGCCTAAAACTAACCCTATTTCTTCTTGCGAATACTTGCTCATGTCGTGGTTTGCCAGTCTATCAATCAGTCGGCTTACCACATTAGACATGTGATTTTGCACAAGATTGATGTGGTGGATTACAAGACGTAACCCTTTTGATTCCAGTTCGTAATTAATATCTCTTTTCATTTGTTCTCCTGTTGTTTAAAATGATGGCCTCACACTGCCCCCACGGGGCCGGGGTCTTGTCCCTCTGGTGCGTGGAAACGGCCGTTTCCTCACCATCGGTTCAGCCATTAGGCCATAACGTGGCATATCGTAAAAGTCGTCTCCCTCTTCCCCGGCTGGATTTGCATCCACCTTTAGCACATCCTCCGGCCGCTTTGGGTCTTGCATCATGCGTGGCAATGTCTCGATGGTTTCTGTGCAGGTATCAAAGATTGCCCATGATGCAGGCTGCTTGTCCTCCTCTGAGCCTAATCTATCTAGCATCTCAGCCGCGCCGGTGGTGCGGTTGATGTTGGCTTTCGTTAGCTTGATGCCTTGTGCCTGATACTGCTGGGCAATGGTCTTGCCGCGCTCGTCACCACGATTGGCAAAGCAATCATGACCGGCGACAAACTTGGTGAGCTGGCTTACTGGCCTGCCTGTATATTCAACCGTAAATTTGTGGATGTTCTCGGCGTGACTTGGCACCAGTCGCCTTGATGCACCGTATTCCCCAACCTGGTACACCTTACCGTCTCCATCTTTGGCAAACCAGCCTACGGCCGTGGGGTGACTGTACCCATAATCTAGTGCTGCCCATACTTTCCAGTGAGACGGAATGTCAAACGGCCGTATCACATGCAGGTCATGATTCCAGTTCGTGAAGAACTGTCCCACGCCTACGTCCCAATCTCCTTCACGCCACATGCGGCGTAAGACACCTTTGAGGCTGTTGAGATAGGCAACGTATTCAGGTTGTACAAACCGATTATCACGCCAGGTCATGGGGATGAAGTGGGTTTCTGTTTCCTGCTGCTTGCGCCACGGGATGATGTATTTGTTCTTGAAGCTGGCGTGTCCTATCCCCCCAGGATTGGCAGCTTCGTACAGTCGCACGCGCCAACCAGGTTTGGAGCTGCGCAGGGAACCAAGCAGCATGTCTTTTGTCTCTTGTTTTAGCTGCGTGGCTTCCTCAATGATGATGGCGTCGTACTCAAGACCTTGATAGTTTTCAATATCTGCATCGTTGCGGTAGTGACCGATAACGACGGTGGATTGATTGGGGAATGTAATCAGGCCAAGGTGGGAAGAGTAGTCGTGTGGGGTGTAAGCAAGCACCTTGCTCCGAAGCTGCTGTAATGCTTTGCGTGCGGCCTTGCCCACTTTACGCAGGTACAGTACATCGAGACCTGGGAAGCGTTGACAATCGTCAAGCAGGACTTGAGCAAAGATGCAGTGGCTCTTGGCCCCGGCCCTGTCGCCTCCAAGGGCGATATGATTTGGCGCACCTGGTGCGTCAGCAGCTCTGGCCGCTGCGTGGAATGCCCATTGGGCAGGCTGCGAGACGTAACCGGCCGCAATGAAACGGGCTGCTTGCTCTCTGGGACAACCGGCCGCTTTAGCAGCGGCGAGGCAACGCTCTAGCTCACTCGTCGCCGTTAGTACCTGTGTTGTCGTCAGAACTGGCCTCCCCATAGATTTTTTCTAGCAGGGTGTTCATGTCTTGCGGTGCGATGGCACTCTGCCCCTGCGGTGCCGTGGCCGCGTCGGCGCGGTCTAGGATGCTGTTTGACGCATGTCGCCGGTTGGTGTCATCAGAATGACGAGATATGTCCACAAGGGTTTGGGCTGCTTCTAATGAGGCAAGCTGCAAGACTTCTTTTGCCTCTGAAACGGCCGTTACCGCTTCATCACTTCCCCACTCCCTCACAACCTGGCGTAATTCGGTGAGAACGGCCGTTAACTCTGGATATTTTCTATTCCAACAGTTCCATGTACTTTTGGCGCATGTGTCTCGACGCTTCCAGAATTCTGGCCGGTCATAGCCGCCGGTCAGCAGCTCGGAACGAACGATAGCGAGTAATGTTGACTCTTGTTTTGCTCTGGTTGTGTTGTCAACGGCCGTTAACTTATCTAGTGCTGTGCGGCTTGCCTGCCGTAAATTTTCTAAACCCATACACTGTACCTATCTTGTACCGAAAATGATCTACTTAATGAAGAAAAAATTAGGTTGGCTCTATGCCAATAGTCGCTATACGAATGTACGTATAGGGGTATATAAAGTGTATGGGGTGGATAAGGGGAGGGTCAAGGGTGGATTTGGGGGGAAAATTCCTGCTAAGAACGCTCACTGTTGAAAGAAAGTGTGTATAGAATTGATGTCTAGATATTGATAAAAAAGTCACTGGTTTTTAGTGTATAATAAAAGAATGCTAGTGTTCTTTTACTCAAAAAAGGCTGGATAACCCTCGGAAACGGTGAAAAAAGGGTGTCTGAGGCCAGAAACAGGCGAAAACAAGGTATGAGAACAATGATCCGATCATTAATCTAAGATAAGAAACGGCCAAAAACGGCATGCAAATTCAAGACCCTCGCTAACGATGAGTCGGTGGGGCAATAGGTGTCTGATCAATGGGTTATTTATGTGTCAAGTGGGACGGTTATCCCACAAAAGGCAGAAAAACAAATCATTTTTGCAGGTCATATCCCACTGTGGATAACTGCTGTCTGAACGGCCGTCGGTTCCCATGAGGGGTTGAAACCATATGGATTCGCCAGGATCTCTTGTTTGAGAGTACGTCTGAACGGCCGTCGGTTCCCATGAGGGGTTGAAACTAGGATTTCGGGTTTTATCTGGCATGTAGGCA
>JAAETJ010000499.1 GCA_024228495.1 bacterium
TGCGCAAAGCTATGGCAGTTTCGCCACCTGCAATAAGGTTACGCCGAGCGACTCGGCCTCCTTGTCGCCGCTGTAGCTCAGTGGTAGAGCGCATCATTGGTAATGATGAGGTCGAAAGTTCAATTCTTTCCAGCGGCACCAGTAATTTCAATAGGTTAGATGATTTTTAAGATTTACAAAAAGTGACTGGGGTTCCTGCAGGGTTCCGTTTTTAGAAAGTTCTTTTCCACACCACACTGTCGGTATATGCCTCAAATTGGCTGTTATTCTGCATTTTCAATCACTCACCCCCTTTTCAGCCGAGCGCCCCTACCTCAACCCCATACAAGACCCCTACCAATAAAAGAGTCAGGGGCAATATGTGAAAAACGCCAAATTTTGGGGTGTTGAAGGCTTATTTTCTTCGCGACTTTAATCTATTCTCAGGTAAAAATGGCCTGCAGCACAAAAATTCCGCCAGATGGCAGGACGCGAACGGTCACGCCATCCATATGCCATGCCTACCGATATAAACCAGTGGCATCAGCTGCATCAAACCATAAGGCGTGATCATATTTCTTGAGCAGGCCCGCAACCTCAGTATTAGTGCTGCATTTTTGCGAAGATTTGTTGGCTGAGTCCGCAGCTGGTTGCTTTTTGATTGCAGGACCATAAAAGAAAGGCCGCTGCACCCCAATATCACCTTTCGCATTGATTGCGGCGCGCGCAGAAGTGCAGCAAGCGGCAATTGCCAAGCCAAGCCCGACATATAAACTATTGGACCAACTCATGGCGACACCCCCGGCACACCTCACGCAACAGTAAACTTATTCCCATATTTCATAAGGATAGTAAGAAGTACACACCATTTATTGTGCGATATTCAACCGTCACCCAGAATTTCATTTAGGAAACCAATAAATTAGTCACAGGTTGATTTCCTTCAATCAGGCAAGCATCAACAAGTGCTGTTTCTGCCAAGCAACAAGATCGCAGTGATGAAACATCCCGGAGAAATATAGGAACATCGCGCCAGCAGGACCTCGATAACAAGAGGTCCTGCCGCCAGTGTTTATCGAGCGGCTAGCCGATACCTGAACGGGTCAACCACACCGCCCAAAAAGCTGGCTTAAGCAGCCTTGCCTTCTTCTTCTGCCTCTTTGGCAGCAGCACTTTCAGCGGCCTTACGCAACGCCTTGGCACTCTTGGAGAGCACCTCAATAATGCGGTCGACTGCTTCTTTTTGAGTGCTTTTATTGATCGCGGCAATTTCGCGAGCCATGCGCTCAAGGGCTGCTTCATAGAGCTGGCGTTCGGAATATGACTGCTCCGGCTGATCTTCGCCGCGATACAGATCACGCACGACTTCAGCGACCAGCGACAGATCGCCAGAATTGATTTTAGCTTCATATTCCTGGGCACGGCGGCTCCACATGGTCCGTTTGACGCGCGGCTTGCCTTTCAGCAAGGTCATGACTTTTTTGCCCACTACCTTGTCTGACAGTTTGCGCATGCCAACATCATGAACCTTGGCGGTTGGAACCCGCAAAGTCAGCTTGTCCTGTTCAAAATGGATGACGAACATTTCCAGTTCGGCGCCAGCAACTTCATGTTTTTCAATACCGGTTACCACACCCACGCCGTGAGCCGGATAAACAACGAATTCCCCTATCTTGAAACCTTTTCTTTGCGTCACGTTCTTTTTCTCGGCCATTTATCAACTTTCTCCGCTGTTCAACTTCCGCCCCCCCAAACAGGCTCGCCTGGATCATGGGACGTCCCAATGTGTCCCGCATGCTCAAAAATACGGGTACACATCAATGATTAGCAAGGTACATGCCGGGTTTGAATTCTGATTGGCGCATCTGTTTTGGTTTCATGCCGCCTTCTTGAAGGCAGTCCTGACTTTTGCGCGAAACGAAATTTCTTACCTTTACGCTTGTAAAGCAACTAAGTGATGAAACTTCGTCGCCACACCTTTTTCATACAAATTGGTTGACCGGTTTTCTGCTATTGGACGAAAAGTCCAAAAATCGCAGTGCCTCCCCGCTCAACTCTCTTACAATGGCGCGCCAAATACTCCTTAGGACAAATGGGGACCTGATCTCTTTGTCTTGACGGTCCCATCACTAAAATTTAGCTGCGGGCCTTGGTAGACAATCGATCAAAATCCCAACTCACACAAAAGAAGCTCTCATTATTTTGAGTTTTCGCTGGACGCGTACCATTGTTCCCACACTATAACATATTTTTAAGCAATTTGAAACTCCCATAAACACTCCAAAACAGGGGACTTGCAAAGATTCGATGCCTGAAACCCGCCACTATGGTTAATAAAGCATTAAAAGATAAATCAACTGTTCCACATCGGGAAATTCAACCATAACCCGCCCGCAATCAGCCACCTCAAAAGCCGTTGTAGAAACTCTAAAACCAATTGATATTAAGATGTTTTTTCCAGTTGTGACGGGTTACTTTCCGATAAATAGCCGCTCAGGGCCAAAAAGCCTTGCGACCACTCGACCATACCTCAAAAGCTTTAATTGCCTCTGTTTGCCCGCCTGGCTCATATCCAATAAGATGGCGCACCTGCCCCCTGATTCGTTTGGGTATAAAGTGATGCCGCTTGACCTCGCGGCCTTGGCTGCTTTATCGCTTGCAAACAATTCCTCTCCATAGGCAAAGAGTCCCAGATATGAGCACCAATTCCACAAACGACCGCATTCTCATTATTGACTTTGGATCACAAGTCACCCAATTGATCGCGCGCCGCGTACGAGAAAGCGGCGTCTATTGCGAAATTCACCCGTTCAATAAAGCAGCCGAGACATTTGCTAGCTTTGCACCAAAGGCAGTCATTTTGTCAGGTGGCCCGGCAAGCGTTATGGAAATGGACACACCCACCGCTCCCCAGGCCGTGTTTGATGCGGGCATCCCCGTGCTCGGCATTTGTTATGGAGAGCAAACCATGGTGGCGCAACTTGGCGGCGGTGTCACCGAGGCCAACGAGCGCGAGTTTGGCCGCGCGCAGATCACTCTCACTCATGACTGCCCCTTGTTTGATGGTGTCCTTAGTGTCGGCGAACAAAGCACCGTCTGGATGAGCCACGGAGACAAGGTCACCAGCATACCCGACGGGTTTCACATTACTGCCACCTCTGACAATGCTCCTTACGCGGCCATCGCTAACGAAGCACGTAAATATTACGCCGTCCAGTTTCACCCCGAAGTCGCTCACACCCTTATCGGCAGCCAGCTGCTGCATAATTTTACACACAAGATTGCGGGCTGCTCTGGCAACTGGACCATGAAAGCCTTCCACGAGATGGAGCTCGCCAAGGTCAAAGAGCAGATCGGTGACAAGCAGGTCATTTGCGGCCTGTCGGGGGGCGTTGACAGCTCTGTCGTCGCTGTTTTGCTGCACGAGGCGATTGGCGATCAGCTCAATTGCATTTTTGTCGATCATGGCCTGATGCGCAAAAATGAAGCCGATGAAGTCGTCTCCATGTTTCGCGATCATTATAATATCAAGCTCACCCATGTGAACGCAGCTGATCGTTTTCTGGATGCCCTTATAGGGGTTGAAGATCCAGAAAAGAAACGCAAAATCATTGGCAGCCTGTTTATTGATGTGTTCGAGGAAGAGGCGCAAAAAATAGGCGGAGCAGACTTTCTCGCTCAAGGCACTCTATATCCTGATGTCATCGAAAGCGTCTCGTTTATCGGTGGTCCCTCGGTGACCATCAAATCGCACCATAATGTCGGCGGCCTGCCAGAACGCATGAATATGCAACTGGTGGAACCTTTACGCGAGCTGTTCAAGGACGAGGTGCGTAATCTTGGCCGCGAACTGGGTCTGCCCGACCATTTCGTTGGCCGTCACCCCTTCCCCGGACCAGGCCTCGCCATCCGCATTCCCGGTGCCATCACCCGCGAAAAAGTCGCCATCCTGCAACAGGCCGATGCCCTCTATCTTGATGAAATCCGCAAAAACGGCCTCTATGACAAAATTTGGCAGGCCTTTGCCGTGCTGCTCCCTGTGCAGACCGTAGGCGTCATGGGCGACGCGCGCACCTACGAATATGTCTGCGCCCTGCGTGCCGTCAACTCAACCGATGGCATGACCGCCAACTACCATCCCTTCGAGCACGAGTTTTTGGATAAGACCGCCACCCGCATCATCAACGAAGTACGCGGCATCAATCGTGTCGTGTTTGATATCACCAGCAAACCGCCCGGGACGATTGAGTGGGAGTAGGTGCGCTACGCACATATCCTCGCTGGACAGGCCGCCTGCGCAGCACGCGACAAAGAACCAACCCTTTGTGAACTTCGATATATGGAGAGAACCATTTATGCCAGATAACGTTTTATCGTTGAGACCGTCTTTGACATGCGCAAGCAGACTATGTGAATGGAGCACTCAAGACATAGCTCATCAAAAAATGCTTTTATACATATCATCTCCTGCTGGTCGCCTATCGTCTGAAAACAAAAAAACGAAAATAAAATTGACGATCAGGCAGAGATTGGAAGCTTATCAATAACTGAAGTTACATTACTCAAAATTTTTCAATACATGTGGTTCCTTATACGCTCCTTGTTTTAACTGGAGAATATTGAATAATAGTCGAAATGTTTGACAAGCTCGTCCAAAAAACAGATTGATGATGTTGTTTGAAAACTTGATCAAGCGTAAAATCAGGGCAATAGTTCTGCTATTATAACAGAATCACCTTGATCGCTTAGATCAATAACAGAACGCAAAAGCGAGGTTTCGATGGATATTAACCAAGACACAGAATTGAGCAGCTCTTTGACTGCCCTAAAGCTAGAACATCGCCGTCTTGACGAAGAAATTCAAAAATTGCTGGAAACCGTCGAACTGGATCAGCTCAAAGTCTCACGCATGAAAAAGCAAAAACTCTCCCTCAAGGATGAGATCCGCAAAATCGAAGACCATTTGATGCCTGACATCATCGCCTAAAAGAACACTTAGGCAGGCCTGTTATAAAATTATCCCTGTATTGCTCTGTACTTGCCAAGCACAGTTCATTCCAATAACTTGTTTTTTTGGCAATTGATGAGAGGAAGGAGAGCCAATGAGCAGCGCATCTCCGGTAGTCGGCATTATAATGGGCAGCCAGTCAGACTGGCCCACTATGCAACATGCAGCACAGGTTCTCGATGAACTTAAAGTCCGCTACGAAAGACGTATCATCTCCGCCCATCGCACGCCAGATCGCCTATATGACTATGCCAAAAATGCCCGTCAACGCGGCCTTAAAACGATTATTGCCGGAGCTGGCGGCGCTGCCCACTTGCCAGGCATGACCGCTGCCATGACGGAGCTGCCAGTGCTGGGTGTGCCGATCAAAAGCCACGCCCTTTCCGGCCGTGATAGCCTGCTATCGATTGTGCAGATGCCAGCTGGTGTGGCCGTTGGCACGCTGGCGATTGGCGATCCAGGGGCCACCAATTCTGGCCTATTGGCCGCACAAATTCTGGCGATTTCTGATGACAAGCTGATGCGGCGTCTGGTAGCATGGCGCGAGCAACGCTCACAGGCTGTCGCACAAATTCCAGATGATAGCCAATCATGACACCTTCCTCCCTCGCTGCTTCTTTGAACCCAGGCAGTACAATCGGCATATTGGGTGGCGGGCAGCTTGGCCGCATGTTGGCGCAAGCGGCAGCGCGCATTGGCCTGCATGCCCATATATATTGCCCCAACCCCGAAGCACCGGCCTTTGAAGTTGCCAGCGCCCAGACCATCGCAACGTTTGATGATCGCGAGGCCCTGCAAAAATTTGCCCGCAGCGTAGATGTCGTAACCTTCGAATTTGAAAATATACCACTGGAGGCCGCTGACCTGGTGTCTGAACAAGTGCCGCTTTATCCAAACCGCAAAGCACTGGAAATCTCCCAGGATCGTGGCGTGGAAAAAGCATTCATTAAACAGCTCGGGCTTAATGTTGCAGACTGGTGGCCCATTGACAGCGCAGATGATCTTGCCAATGCTCTCACGCAATGCGCTGCTCCTGCCTTGCTCAAAACCCGCCGCCTTGGCTATGATGGCAAAGGGCAGCTTGCTCTTGATCAAAATTCTGATCCCGCACAGGCTTTTGAGCATATTGACCATCAGCCCTCAGTGCTTGAAAAAAAAATCAGCTTTGAGCGCGAGATTTCCGTGGTGCTGGTGCAAGGGTCGCCAAATCAGATCGATTGTTATGATCTGCCCTGCAATCTGCACAAAAACGGAATTTTACACAGCTCAACCGTGCCATCAGGTGTGCCAGAAAAGCTTGACCAACAAGCCAAAGACGCCGCCATGAAGATTGCCGCCGCGCTTGATTATAGAGGCATATTGGCAGTGGAGTTTTTTGTCAAAGAGGACGAGAACGCCCCACAACTCATCGTCAATGAATTTGCCCCAAGGGTCCATAATAGCGGCCATTGGACCCTGGATGCTTGCTCATGTAATCAGTTTGAGAACCATATCCGCGCCGTAGCTGGCTGGCCTTTAGGCGCGACAACACGCCATTCCGACGCACAAATGACCAATCTGTTGGGAGCGCAGGTACTAGACTGGTTCGAACTTGCACAACACCCTGATGTGGTCCTGCATCTCTATGGCAAAGCCGGGATAAAAGCTGGCCGCAAGCTTGGTCATATGACGAAAATCTCGCCGATCGGTGCCAAAATCCAGACAAACTGAGAATGAGCGATAAAATTGACTAAAAACCATCGACAAAAGGCTTGCAATCGGTTAGAAACACGTTCTTTCCCGGTTCTCAATTTGAAAACAGCTGGAAAACCAGATATTGCTGCACCCTTCGGGGTGCCAAAAAACCTTTTTGCATGCCGCTCATCACGGAGCCATGCTTAAAGTCCAACAAGATGATTTGATAAAGGTCAAGTGTGATGAATATCATCCAGGAAATGGAAAAGGAACAAGCCGAGCAGCTTGAGGCTAAACGGCCGATTCCAGAATTTGCACCAGGAGATTTGCTCCGGGTCAATGTTAAAGTCATCGAAGGTGAACGCACCCGCGTACAGGCTTATGAAGGTGTTTGTATTGCGCGTTCCGGCGGCGGCATCCATGAAAGCTTCACGGTTCGCAAAATTTCGTATGGCGAAGGCGTTGAGCGGGTATTTCCCGTCTATTCACCGCTGATCGACAGTATTGATGTGATCCGCCAAGGCAAAGTCCGTCGTGCCAAGCTTTACTATTTGCGTGGCCGCCGCGGCAAATCTGCGCGCATCAAGGAAAAAACGGATTATAACCGCGTTGCCAAAGGCACTAAAGCCGCTGCCAAACCGTTCAAGGGTTTCACGCGTCCCAAAGGAGCTGGTGACGATCTCACCAAGATCTCCGGCGTTGGTGAAGTTCTGGTTGACAAGCTTAACAATCTTGGGATCACCAAGTTCGAACAGATCTCCGTATGGTCCGATGACGACATCGCCAAAGTGGATGATGCATTGAGCTTCAAAGGCCGCATTGAGCGCGAAGACTGGATTACACAAGCCACCAAACTGATGGCAGAAGCCACAGCTGGTGAAGTCAAAGATGACGACGAAAAATAAGGTCCGGCCTTGAACCCGCATGATCAACTAAAAATGAAGGCTGACCGGGTTTCTCTGGTCAGCCTTTTTTGGTAACCTCATTACCAACCCCAACTACCAAAATGTGGATTTAAAGAAAAACTCATATGGCGACGATTTTCTCTCACCCGGCCATCGCCCTTGGCTTGTCCCCCTGGTTTCGTGATGTGCGCAATCACAAAAAAATACTTGTCACTGGTGCTATTTTAACAATTGTCCCGGACCTTGATGTCATTGGTCTTTATGCAGGAATTCCCTATCAACATATGCTGGGCCACCGAGGTCTGAGCCATTCACTCTTTTTTGCAGCATTTATTGCTGTGCTGATAACCTGGTTATTTTCGCGCCGACTGGAGATCAAAGCATCAGCCGTTTGGCTTTACCTGTTTGTCAGCATGGCCTCTCATGGCGCACTTGATGCGCTCACCAATGGCGGGCTCGGCACGGCCTTTTTCTCGCCCTTGTCAAATGAGCGTTATTTCTTTGCATTCCGGCCCATTGAAGTTTCGACGCTCAATATCCGCTATTTCTTTGAGAGTCAGGGGGCTGTCGTGCTGGCAAGCGAAATCGTTACCATCTGGCCAATATGCCTGACGATACTGGTCGCTGGATATTTCTGGCACAAAGGGCGCGCGGATCAACCAATCAGGGGTTGACCAATCGCTTCTTCATCATAGGGGCAACCGGTTGACGAGCCACTACTGATGCCATTTGGTGCCATATCCTCTTGCAACTGGTAAAAACCGTCTGCTTCCACCGGTTCACCCGATTTGAAATGGGTGCCACCTGGCAGCGTCGTTGCTGGCGCTATGACGACTGCTCCTGTATCTGCTACCGCAACGCCAGGGATACCAAGCGCCACAAATCCCGCCAGTATCGCCATAGTGAGTGTTGTACAAGCCGTTTTCATCGAAACCCTCCAGTACGGCAAAAGCTCTGCTGAGCATTTTGCAATTGAAAAGCCTAGTATCAAGTCAGTTCACTATGCGCTCAAATTCAGCCAAGCACAAATCGTTGCATAGAATATCTTGTTTCATACTCCGGCATCTGTGGGTAGTTCGTCTTTTGTTTCTCGGGGCGAGTGAGTCTTCAAGTGAAATTGTTTGAGCGGTAAGCGAACGATTTTTAACTGGATCCGCGATTGGCAATCTCTCATGATGGTCCCCAAACACCCGCCTATTTATCTAACTCACTCACGGCCAATATCCCAACAAACCGTTTGGCGCTCGCAGGGCCTTTTTGTCCGGTCTGCCAGAATTGAGAAATATAGCCATCGAGATAAAGACCAGCGATACATTTTTGCTGGTCACGCAGATAATGGGCCAGCTGCCAGAATGTCACCGGCTTTGTAGACATCAAGAAAACCACATGGCCGTCTTTGTGCACGCCAATGGCGTTGCGATAATGCTTGTGCTTCGAGTTTTTGACAAAGGCCGGATGGAAGCCGTTCTTATCGAACAATAAAGGCCCGCTCTGCGTAGCCAGCTTGATATCTTTGGTAAATTTGAAATCTTTGGTGCGAGCGATGGCCGCGCCGCTCGTAGCAATATAAAACACGCCATTTGGCTTAAGGTAGAAATTCCCGCCACCACGACGCCGATCAAGCGGTCGCAACACCCGCCCCTCTTCCACATGCAAACCAAGAGGGCGACGCTCCTTGTCATATATGCCAGCATTCATCAAAGCCAGAACCATTTTGCCCTGACCTCTCAAAACACTTTGCACCGCGCTTAGCGAACGATAGGGCTGATCAAGCTGGTCCTTCCAATGCAAACTTATGCGATGCTTTGAAGAATCGACGATAAATGTCTGAAAGTCTTGCACGGCAACATCCTGCCCCCGCGCCCCGGATGATTCCAGTCCAGGCAAGCTTGCCACTGCAATCATCATCAGCCTCCAGGCACGCGACATAGAGTTGGCTCCCTTGAACTAGCTTACAGCCGCCTCAGAAAAAACCTGCATGGCGGCATCCACGCCGCCTTTTTCGTGCGCAATGCCTGCCAGACCCAGTCCCATCTCAACACCCGCCAGAGCGCCCATCAAGGTGAGGTCATTTTGGTAACCGAGATGGCCAATACGGAAAACCTGACCAGCAATTTTGCCAAGCCCGGCCGCCAGTGACATATCAAATTTTTCGAGCACCAGTGAGCGGAACGCATCGGCGTCAACACCATCGGGCATGCGAATAGCCGTCACCGCGTTGGAGTGTTCGCTCTCATTGATCGACTGGTTTTCCAGCCCCCACGCGCTCACAGCGGCGCGGGTTGCCTTGGCCAGTCTTGCATGGCGATCAAAGACATTTTCAAGACCTTCTTCAAACAGCATATCAACCGCTTCACGCAAGCCGTAGAACAAGGTGACCGGCGGCGTATAGGGATAAAGGCCATTGCCAGCTGCTTCAATCGCCGGAGCCCAATCAAAATATCCACGTGGTAATGTGGCGCTATCTCGCGCGGCCAGCGCTTTAGGCGAAGCGACGCTAAAGGACAGGCCCGGTGGCAGCATAAAACCTTTTTGCGAACCGCAAATGGTCACATCAACGCCCCAGACATCGTGGCGATAATCAGTGGCGGCAAGAGATGAAATCGTATCGACAAACAACATGGCATCATGGCCAGCTTCATCAATCGCGGCACGTACGGCAGGAATATCCGATGTCACACCGGTCGAGGTTTCGTTATGGGTCGCGAGCACCGCCTTAATACATCCATCAGTATCATCTTTAAGGGCCTGCATGACCTTGCTCGCAACAATACCCGAACGCCAGTCGCCAGGGATCTCGATCACTTTGAGGCCCATGGCGTGAGCATTCTTGGTCCACAACACCGAAAACATACCAACCTGGGGAATAAGCACCGTATCGCCAGGGCTCATCGTATTGCTAAAAGCAGCCTGCCAGGCACCCGTGCCACTGGACGGAAAAATCATCACCTCACTAGCCGTGCGAAACAGTTTTTTGAGATCTTGCGATATACCCGCGGCAAACGAAGAAAATGTTGGACCACGATGATCAAGCAAAGGCATGCTCATTGCTTTCAGCACCCGGTCAGGAACAACTGTTGGTCCCGGAACCTGCAAAAAATATCGCCCGGTGGCTGGAGTCGGCATAATGGATTTTCCTTGAGTGTAAAAAATAAAGCGCGAAATTCTTTACCATCTAACTACGAAATTGCCAATCGCTTTTAAACCAGATTATGATCTTTAATCCAAAACCCGAACGGAACAATCAACATATGACGACCGAAAAACTCCACGATCCCATGCTAGTGTCCGCGTTTAATCTTTTTGAAGACAAGTTACGCCCGCATCTGCTCACTTTGCGCCAGCTGATCTTTGCGACCGCCGCCACGATCCCGGATTGTGGTGAGGTGATCGAAAGTCTGAAATGGGGCCAACCCAGCTATGCAACGGTCAATCCAAAGTCCGGGACACCGATACGGTTAGGAGCGCCAAAATCATCGCCAGGCTGTTATGCTCTTTTTATGCCGTGCCAGACAACGCTCATTGAAACCATCCGCGAGATCTACCACGACGATTTTCAGTATGAGGGTAATCGCGCACTCATCTTACGTGCCGATACAACCTATTCCAACGACAATATCAGCCATTGTATGGCAATGGCATTGATGTATTACGCGCGTCAATCTGCCAGCAAGTCGATAGGTAAAAAAAGACCGGCCCCACTCAAGTGAGGCCAGTTCTTAATTTTCATTCGTGCAAAGGGCGACTACATAAGTCCGCCGCCAATAGCAAGATCGCGGCGAGCAACCTTGATGCCGATAATATATCCGCCGATCACATCGATCAGGCAAATCATCATCAATAGGAAAAACAATGATGTGGAGGCCTGGCCAACCAGCAAGAACTCTACCAGAAAAACGACAAAGACAAGAGTTGAAATGGCCATTTCAGCAATAGCCGCACCACCAATACTGGTGGCCTTGACTATCTCAAAGAATAAAAACAACAGGCCGAGCGCCAGGAACAGATGCTCGAGCGTAAAGGTCCAGATACCACCTGAAATCATCGATATCGAAAATAATGGTGAGGCAAACATAGCAAACACTGGATCAGGGTTGACATCGGTTGGATCGCCCGCAAACAAAATAACCATATTATAGGCAATCAACAACAAGAGCAGTAGCGGTATCAGTCTCAAAATCTTCATGAATATATTACTCTCTGTTTGTTGTATCATTCTATCGCGTGGCATATTCTTATCTCCCTCTACCCATCAAAACACTTGAACCCATCGACACACTGTACCCTTATTCCAATAATAACTATCAGAATGCAGATTCATAGCCTTAAAATCATGACGGATTGACGGCAAAGAGGCTTTTTTTGAAAAATCTAGTCTTCAGCGCCGTCTTTTGGCGTCAGAACCTGGCGTCCATTATATTCACCGGTCGTCAAGTTAATATGATGGGGGCGATGCAATTCGCCTGATTTCTTGTCTTCCACATAAACTGGTGCTTTAAGCGCGTCGGTTGAACGACGAAAGCCCCGCTTCATGCGGGTGATTTTACTTTTTGGGACAGCCATTTTTCTGGTAACTCCATATTTCCATAGCAAAAACTTCCCCGAGACAACCTACTCAAACAGAGCGATTGCGCTGTTTTGGGGGCTATTCGACGAGGCAGGCTCAATTTTATCGCATTTGTTGCGCCTCTTATAGCGGCAATTAGTACCGATGACCAGCGTCTTTTTATATCACTCAAAGCCATTCCATGCTATCGCATGGTCCTTCACGCGAACATGCTTAACCTGTGAGAAATATAAAGAGACAATTATGGATTTTTCACTGCGCCTGCAAGAAAATAGCAAGCTGGTTTCAGATCGGCTCAAAACCCATTTGATGCCTGGGCAGCATTTTGGACCGCCCCGCACGCTGTCGGACGCCATGAACCATGCCGTTATGTCTGGGGGCAAGCGTTTTCGTCCCTTTTTGATGATCGAAAGCGCCCGCATGTTTGGCAAAAACCCCGGCCGGGTCGCAGATGCCGCCGCAGCGCTCGAATGTATGCATAGCTATTCCCTCGTTCATGATGACCTGCCCGCCATGGATGACGATGATTTGCGCCGGGGCCACCCTACTGTTCACAAGGAATATGACGAAGCCACCGCCATTCTGGCGGGTGACGCATTACAATCCCTGGCTTTTGAAATCCTCGCACATCCCGCTTGTCACTCGGACCCTGCAGTGCGCGCTCAACTGGTACTGGAGCTATCCGTTGCCTCTGGCTGGGCCGGCATGGCCGGTGGCCAGATGATGGATCTTGAAGAAGAAGGCAATGCTGGCAGAACCCGCCTCGCCATTATCCAGCGGATCCATGCCATGAAGACCGGCGCCCTCATTGAATATGCCTGTGTGGCCGGCGGCATCATCTCTAATGCCAAACCAGAGGACATCGATGTCTTGCGCGCCTTTGGGCAGCTTCTGGGGCTGATGTATCAGGCCGCCGACGATATTCTCGACACCACCGCCGACACCAAGGATATTGGCAAAACTGCGGGCAAGGATGAAGCCAGCAAAAAAGCCACCGTCGTTGCTCGCATGGGTCTGAAAAAAGCCAAGACCTATGTCGCTGACCTTGAGGGTGAGGCCATCAAAACCCTCAAACCCTTTGGTGAGCGCGCGGAATGGCTGGTCGAGGCAACAAAATACGTGGTGACACGGGGAAATTAAGTAAGACCAATACCCTCGAACAGCAAAGCGGCAGAACATCAAAAATACCCCACGCGAATTCTATACTTATCCTATCGCTTGGCTGTTTGAGGATTGAGGAAAAGGGTATTCTTGAATTGCGCTACCGCTACGCTATTTAAGCGCAAGCCTCTTTCATCCCCATTTTGAAATGAGAGGCACCCCCCCTGCAAACGATTGGGCGCGACAATTCATTTATTGCTGGTATGAGTTTGGGCTGTTAGAAATATCAGGTCCGGTACTGGCAAATACCCGGTTAAAAATTTTGATCGCTCAAAGGTTCAACTCATGTCCAATTCCAAGTTAGATAATCTTTCCGAGGAATATGCCGAGCTCGAAATAAGAGATTTTACTTTCAAAACAGATCACAGAACTATCTCTATTGAAAACATTTCAACGATTTCCATCATTCAATACGATCCCTACGCAACGATAAAATTCTATATTCGTATTATCGGTGGAGTTATCGCTGCCTATGGCTGCTTGGCAAAAAGCACTCTTTATGGCGGTGGAGCCCTAAATGATTTGACGACGATCATTATTGGCCTCATCATTGTCGGCCTTTCAATCATACCTATTTTAAAACCTTACCTGGTGATTTCGACGAATGACGGCGTGCGTACCTTATTTTTCAATACTGACGTCTCTAAACTTGAAACAATCAAAAAAATCCTCGACGAGCGCATTGAAAACAAGAGCAGCACCGGCAATTACACCATAAATTTCAACACTGGCAAAATTGAAAAGCTCAGTATTGCGGCGGTCGACAAAATAGAAACTCAGATTAAAGCCGTAGCCATTGAAAAGATCGATCAGCAAGTCGAAACCTTGCAGCCAGAGACGATCATTTCTCAATCATCGGATACCAATATCGCAATTGCATCAACAGGGATCATACAAGATACCCACAATCATTCAGGCAATATCAAGTTTGACCAGCAGATCATTGATTATACCAATTATCTACCTGTCATGGAGCAATGGAAAGACTTCATGGCTCAACAAAAAACCGACATGACCGCACAAGGTCAGATGGAAGAACTGATTGAGCTGATGAAGTCAGGCACCAAAGGCCCCATGGAAAAAACCCGCCTGCAAACGCTTGGACAAGAACTAAGCAACTATTTGAGAGCCTATGACGGGTTCAGCCAATTGATGGGCGACATCATAAAACTTGTCACCTAAGACACCTGCCGCCTCTGAAAACGGAACCAAAGTTCGTGGTCACACGAGGGAGTTAGAAAAAACGAGCGACTGCGTTCAACAGCCTTTTTTATTGTAAACCGTCATGAGATGATCACGACGTTTTTGAACCAGTTTTTCAGCTTTGTCAGCATCCATATAATTGCCAACTGCTGGTCGCCATGGCCAACAAAACCGCCAGAACAGGGAATTACGGTTACTGTCAGCGTAATTCTGTGTTGAAAATCTTCGGCGTCCCGTATTTCTCCATGGCCTCGCACAAAGCTTCTATGCAAAATCTGGTGTCCAGCATGTTCGACAAACGCCTTGGCCTTCTCCCTGAGTATTGTTGTAAACGAGCGCCCAAAACGGTACGATGCAATGCACCCTACGTTCACGGCTGTTTAACCACAAAAAAAAGGACGCCTCCCAAGGGAAGCGTCCTTTTAATTTGTGTGTGTTTCTCGTACGCCTTGCTGCGTGCGAACACCCGAATCACTATGCCATTGTGATATTGGCAACAGCGGTTTTGCCAGAGCGGCTGTCTACTTCAGTGTCGAACGAGACTTTGTCGCCTTCGTTGAGACCTGAGAGACCAGCGCGTTCAAGAGCGGTTGCATGAACAAAAACGTCCTTTTCGCCATTGTCAGGAGCGATAAAGCCGTAACCTTTTTGATCATTATAAAATTTTACTGTTCCGGTTTCCATGGGATTTCCTTTGTCTGATCCATGTTAGTCTGCGGGCCAACCCACGCAAAAATTGCGCGCACGAACCCAATAGTATCGAATATTAATAGGGGGATTCAGAGCGTACACATGGGAAATCCCGTAGTGCAGCGGCCAAGTCGTCCGGCCAAAAGTCGATAAGCCACTATATAGAACCAGTGGCGCAGTAATTCAAGGTTCTTTTTCACTTGTTGTCGTTCTTTGCCATTTGATTGATTTAAACGTGAATATCACGATCCTAATTGTTTCGATTATCATCCTTGTCCTGGGGCTTTTTGGGCGGACGTCCCCGGCGGGCTCTTTTGGCTTTTGGAGCGGTGTCAGGCGCAGTCATGCACACTTCTATCGGCGAACCACCTCTAATGTTGAGATCGCGCTGCGGGAAGGGGATCTCGATATTGTTGTCGCGAAACTTGTGCCAGACTTTCAGTAGAAAATCACTTTTGACGTTAATCACGCCATTATGAGGGTCGCAAATCCAGAAGCGGGCTTCCAGATCAACGGAATTATCGCCAAATCCTACCAGATGGCATTTGGGCTCCGGGCTGGACATGATGCGTTTGGTCTCGGCACAAGCCTCGAGAACCAGTGCGCGGGCCAGATCAATATCGGCGTTATAAGACACGCCAATAGGAATTTTACGGCGCACATCGGTATTGGAATAGGACCAGTTGATGACCTGCTCGGTGATCATGTTTTCATTGGGAATAAGATATTCGGTGCCATCTCTAGTGATGACAGAAGTATAACGCGCACCAAGGTTTTTGACCTGCCCATAGGTGCCCGCCACCTCAATGACGTCTCCGGGGCGAATGGAGCGGTCCAGCAGCAAGATAATGCCGCTGATAAAGTTGGAGATGATCTTTTGCAAGCCAAAACCGATGCCAATACCAATGGCCCCTGATAAAACGGCCAGCGACGTCAGCTCAATACCAACCGCCGATAGGGCGATAATAATGGCCAGGAAAATAAGACAAAAGCGCACCAACTTGAGGATCAGAACCTCAACGGATGGTGTGAGGTCCGGGACTTTGGTGAGCTGTAATTTTATCAGTTTTGAGCCAGCCCCCGCTAGCCATAAAAGCGCCGCACCTATCAAGATGCCCTTTAAAATAATATAGGGAGAAAGGCGTGAGGACCCCAGGTTAAATGCGTAACTGTCGAGCAATTGTTGCGCGGGGCTAAGCAGGTTGAGCACATATAGTGCGGCGATTGACCAAGCGAACAGGGCGAACGCTTTTTGCCAGAACTTGCGAGCGGCAAGGCTGGAGACCAGATGGATCAGCACCCAGGCATTAAGCAAGGAAACAGTAATGCGCAAGACCTCATGCGGAGAGCCGGTAAGCGACATGAAGATGTTCAAACCCCATTGCAGTACTAGCCAGATGATCGGCACAATCAGATTGTCGGAGGTATGACCAAGGCGGCGCAGCCACGGATCGTCCTCATCGGTTTTCGAGGTGATCCAGTTTTCCAACCGGTTTTCTGCGTCGAACCTTTTGCCAATGCGCCAGGCTATACCAAAGGCGGTCAGCACCAGCAGCAATTGCCAGCCTACTTCCAGCGTCAGCACCTTGGTCATGAACCAGTTGGCAAGGGTGGAGAAAAACTGCCCTGATATGATCAGGTTTTTGACATCTAGTACGTTCATTCAGATCCTGGAAATGGTTTAAATGTTGCGAGTGTAGAGGATTGCAAACTAGGCTATCACAATAGTACTGCCGTCAGCGAATGATCTCAAGATGAGTTGCTGTTTGAGCTTAATTTGAACAATTACGGTTTTTCAGTTGGCTGAAGCTGCCAATTATTTGCGTAGGGGAACCTTTAAAAATTCTCCAGGGTGCATCCTGATCGGCTAGATTGTGAATATCGAGGTTCCCTTGAATTTGCACCTGCACGCCAAGCTTTAGCCGCAATTAGTCCCGACATTATGGGTGGGGGGTACTGCCATTCTTTATTCTATGAAAGATCAGACCCATGATGCACCGACATTTCGCGATTTCCAAACATATGAAACTACTGGCGCTTGTCTTTTTGGCCGCCTTTGTCATGAGCTTTTCGTTTAACAAGGCATTTGCGGCCGCCGTTACCTTAAAAACCGGCATGGCGCAAAAATTCATGACGATTGGCAAGGGAGCCAGTAGAACCGCCTATCTGCATATCAATCTTGAGGGCATTGCTATGCCCGATACCAAGGATCGTGCGCCAGTAAATGTAGCCATCGTCATTGATAAATCAGGTTCGATGAGCGGGCACAAATTGCGTCAGGCCAAGCGCGCCGCTATCATGGCGCTGGGACTGCTAAATCGCCATGACACGATTTCCATCATTACTTATTCCAGCGTTGTCGATGTTCTGGTGCCCGCGATGCGCCTCAATAATCGTACGATGGTAGAGCGGCGTATCAAAAATATATATTCCGGTGGCTCAACCGCTCTTTATGACGGCGTGCGCGTGGGCGGCGAACAGCTGGAGAAATATCTTGATCGCGAACATGTCAACCGTGTCATCTTGCTGTCTGACGGATTAGCAAATGTTGGTCCCAAAAAGCCGTCAGACCTTGCCAAACTTGGCTATCGATTGATCGAAAGAGGCATTTCAGTTACCACACTTGGGCTTGGCACCGGCTATAATGAAGACCTGATGACAAGGCTTGCCAATGTGACGGACGGCAATCACGCCTTTGTCGAAACCGCTGATGAGCTGGAAAAATTCTTCGCGCTTGAGCTTGGCGACATCACTTCTGTCGTAGCCCAGGATATCGAGATCAAAATCATCATCCGCCCCGGCATCCTTCCCAAACGTACCTTGTGGCGCAAATCAACAATCACCGGTAATATTGTCCATGCACGCATCAATCAAGTCTACGGTGCCCAGAAAAAAGACCTGACACTGGAACTTGAATTACCCTCGGGCAAGCCCTTGGGTGCCTATGAAATTGGTGACGTCAAGATCACCTACAAGGATATGGGGGCATCAAGCAAAACCGTGTTGAGCGATAAAGTCGCGTTAACATTGACCCGCTCGAGCCAAGAGGCGGAAGCCAGTATCGACAAAGATGTGATGTCCCGCGTAATCGCCCTGCGGGCCATCGAAAAAAACAAAGCGGCCATGAAACTGCGCGATCTGGGTAAAATCAAAGCAGCGCGCAAACTATACCGCGCCAATTCTGCCTATTTGAAAGATCAAGCTTCCAAACTCGCCTCGCCATCCCTTGCAAAACAAGCGATACAGGCAGAAGAATATTCCAAAAACCTTGATAACAGAAAATGGCGTAAATATCGTAAAAAACAAAAGCATGACAGCCGCTCAACCGGTGCGATTTCTAAATATTAGGAGCGCGATACTTTAGGTTTTCGCTTGATCAAGAGCCTGCCAGACGCCAAGCGCCTGGCGGGTTTTTGCCACATCATGCACACGCAATATCTTGGCACCCTGCGACACGGCATAAAGCGCCGCTGCTATAGAACCTGGCGCTCGTTTCATGGCGTCACTCTCCCCACCAAGCAACCCAATAAAACCTTTACGGCTGGCACCAATCAACAAGGGTAGGCCAAGGTCACGAAAGTAGCCAAGGTTGGCCAATAGCTCAATATTATGATCAGCCGTTTTGCCAAACCCGATACCTGGATCAATGATTAGCCGCATTTTACCGATACCCGCGCCCTCACATACCGCAATATTGCGGCGCAAGCTCTCACACACCTCGCCCACCACATCCTCATAGACCGGATTGTCCTGCATGGTTTTAGGATCACCGCCCTGTTCAGTCAGGCCATGCATCAATATAACCGGGCAATCGCTGCTTGCCGCCACATGCAAACTTTCGGTATCATATTGCAACGCCGTAACATCATTAATGATATCAGCTCCAGCCTTAATGGCTTCACGCATCACGTCGGCTTTGCGCGTATCGATGGATATTTTGGCGCTGATCTTGCCTTTGAGGCCTTTAATCACCGGGATCACGCGTGACAATTCTTCATCGATTGAAACCAGTTTCGCACCCGGGCGGGTAGATTCGCCGCCAATATCAATAATGTCAGCGCCCTCACAGGCGAGTTTTCTCGCATGCTCAATAGCGCTAGGTAGGCCAAGAAAAGTACCGCCATCCGAAAAACTATCCGGTGTCACATTGACAATCCCCATAAGCAGAACATGGTCTTTGACAAGCTCATGGTGGGCGTCAAGCTGTTCCATTTTTCTATCCCCTGCGCTGGCATACATTTATTAGTCTACTATTTACCACAATGCATGATTACGCTGCAATTAGCGGGAGTTGGAAAGCTTTATCTGGTATATCATACCAATATTTTTTTCTGGAGTGAATATCATGTCTCGCATTGTTCTCGTCCTATCGATCCTTTGTGTCAGTGTACTTTATCTTGTGCATATCAATCGTGCCGTCGTTGCTCGTGAAGTTCCGAAGTCAAAAATACTGGCCAAACTGCTAGCCCGTCATCAACAGTTTCCCGGCTGCCTGAAACTCAATGACCCCAGAATGCCACCAGCTGGCCTAGCCTTTCATGGCCGCCTTAACGATTATACGCAAGTGTACGGTATCTTGTGCGAAACCTCTGCCTATAACTGGCCATATGCCGTCTATCTCGTACGTGATGGAGAGTTCGACGATGCCCAGCGCGTTTATTTTGCCGACTATACCAATGATAGCGGCTGGACCGGCATCGATCTATTGTACAATGCCACCTATGACGACAAGACAAAACAGCTGCAAGGCTTTTCCAAAGCCCGCGGTCTTGGCGATTGCGGGAGCCTAACCAGACTGAAATGGCAAGAGGAAGAATTTGCTCTCATGGAATTTCGCTACAAGGAAGAGTGTGACATGGACGTCACCAAACCCTTCCCATTAATCTACAAGCGCTATGAGAAAAAACAAAAATAACGTAGTTACTACTTAAACCCAATCGTTGGATCAGCCTCCAGCCTTTGTCTGGTCATGAATCTCATATTTGATTTTTTAGTTTTCAGGCAATAGGCTATCAGGCAGAGATTGGAGGATTATCCATCAATTGGGGTTATAATAATAGATCGACGGGTCTGACTTACAGATCAAGCGCAGCTTGCAGTTCGATCAAACGATCAAGGGCGAATTGTGCCTTACCGCGCTGCTCGTCGCTATTGGCGTCGACGACATCTTCTTTCAGATTGTTGATCTCGATTTGCAAATCACTGGTATTCAATTCTTCCAGATCAATGCACTGCTGGGCTAGAACCACCAGTCCTTCAGGATCAGCTTCTGCAAAACCACCACGCACATAAAAGCGCTTGGCATTGCCAGAGCGGGTTGTGACTTCCAGCACACCGGGGCGAATAGAGGTCATGACAGGCGCATGCCCTGACAAGATACCAAAGTCACCCTCGGTACCTGGCACTTGCGCCTGCAGCACTTGCGCTGCGAGCACCAGCTTTTCCGGTGAAACCAGTTCGAATCTGAAAAGTTCCGACATATAAGTGCCCTTTTAAATCACCCGCCCCTCATCATAAGAGCCAGGAATTGTGTCTTGTCTAGGCGGCTTCGGCAGCCAGTTTGGCCGCTTTTTCGGTGGCCTCTTCAATGGTGCCGACCATGTAAAACGCCTGCTCCGGCATATGATCAAAATCGCCAGCAACAAGACCCTTGAACCCAGAGATCGTGTCTTTAAGACCAACCAGAACGCCGGGCGAACCAGTGAACACTTCGGCGACATGGAACGGCTGTGATAAGAAACGCTCGATCTTGCGAGCCCGCGCCACGGTCATCTTGTCTTCTTCGGACAGTTCATCCATACCCAGAATGGCGATAATGTCCTGCAATGATTTGTAGCGCTGCAAAATTTCTTGCACCTGACGGGCAACTTCATAATGCTCATCGCCAACAATTCGTGGGTCAAGCGCGCGCGAGGTACTGTCGAGCGGATCCACAGCAGGATAAATGCCTTTTTCAGCAATCGAACGATCGAGTACCGTAGTGGCATCAAGATGCGCGAATGTGGAAGCGGGCGCTGGATCAGTCAAGTCATCCGCTGGTACATATACGGCCTGAATAGACGTAATCGATCCTTTTGTTGTCGAGGTAATGCGTTCCTGCATTTCGCCCATATCGGTAGCCAGGGTTGGTTGATAGCCCACAGCGGACGGGATACGGCCAAGGAGCGCCGACACTTCAGAACCAGCCTGGGTAAAACGGAAAATATTATCAAGGAAGAACAACACGTCCTGCCCTTCATCGCGAAAATGCTCGGCAACTGTCAGACCAGTGAGGGCCACACGGGCACGCGCTCCAGGAGGTTCGTTCATCTGGCCATAAACGAGGGCAGATTTGCTATCGCCACCACCACCTTTGACGTTAACCTTGGATTCGATCATCTCATAGTAAAGGTCATTACCTTCACGCGTACGCTCGCCAACGCCAGCAAACACGGAATAACCACCATGGCCCTTGGCTATATTATTGATGAGCTCCATGATCAACACGGTTTTACCCACACCGGCACCACCAAACAGGCCGACCTTACCGCCCTTAACGTAAGGAGCCAGCAGGTCAACCACCTTGATACCGGTTTCCAGAATTTCGGTCTCCGTCGCCTGCTCTATAAAGGGCGGAGCTTCGGCGTGAATAGCGCGCCGCGCCTTGGTTTTAATGGGGCCAGCTTCATCCACCGGCTCACCGATCACATTCATGATCCGGCCCAGCGTTTCTTCACCAACCGGCACCATGATCGGCTCACCCATATCTTCAACCGAAGTGCCGCGCACCAAACCTTCGGTGGCATCCATAGCGATGGTGCGCACGGTGTTTTCACCCAGATGCTGCGCCACTTCGAGGACCAGCCGCTTGCCCTGATTATCGATCTCCAGAGCATTCAAAATCGCCGGCAAATCGCCAGCAAACTTCACGTCTACGACCGCGCCAATAATCTGCACGACCTCGCCTGTATTTTTAGCCATTACGCGTGTCCTTCGTTTCTCTTCGTCCTGTATTTATCGTGCACGAACATTCATGTCCGCCATATTAAGTTTCCGATGGCGGGCTTAATTCAAGGCCTCGGCGCCGGAAATGATTTCGATAAGCTCTCTGGTGATCTGGGCCTGTCTTGAGCGGTTATATTCAAGGGTCAAACGGTCAATCATGTCGCCCGCATTTCGTGTGGCATTATCCATGGCCGACATACGAGCCCCCTGTTCGCTGGCAGCATTTTCCTGCAAGGCGCGAAAAATCTGGGTCATGACATTGCGCGGCAACAGATCAGCCAGAATTTCAGCTTCGTCGGGCTCGTATTCATAGGCGGCGTCGGCACCTGCCATCGCCACGTCCTCATCCGCATCATCAATAATTTTCGCGGGGATCAAGGGCTGGGCAGTGGGTATTTGCTCAACCACCGTTTTGAATTCCGAGTAGTATAAGGTGCAGACATCAAACTCGTCATTATCGAACATGGTCAGCACCTGACGGCCAACACCTTCAGCTTGCGCAAAGCCGATTTGCTTAACCTGTTTGAAATCAATGGGGCTGCCGTCCACCATGCGATCACGATACTGGCGCTTCAAAACATCAAAACCCTTGCGGCCCACACAAAGAATTTTGACCTCTTTACCAGCGGACAAAAGCTCATTGGCGTCAGCAACCGCCAGCTTGGCGATATTGGAATTAAAGCCCCCGCAAAGACCGCGCTCGGCTGTTGCTACAAGCAACAAATGCACATCATCACGGCCGGTTCCCGCCAACAATCGGGGGGCGCCTTCATCAAGACCGACTTTCGACGCGAGCGATGCGATCACCTTGTCCATGCGATTAGCATAAGGGCGACCAGCTTCGGCAGCTTCCTGGGCACGGCGCAGCTTCGCTGCGGCCACCATCTGCATGGCTTTGGTGATTTTCTGCGTCGCCTTGACGCTGGAAATCCTGTTCCGTAATTCCTTGAGGCTCGCCATAAGCGCTGCAACCCTATCTACTTACGAGTTTTGAAAACCTGCCTGCCCGATCAATATAGAGGCATTTTTCACAAAACCCTATGATGCAAATCCATTCGTAAATTTCTCGATCACTGATTTTAGCTGTTCTTCACTATCATCAGAGAGCTCTTTTTCCTCACGGATGGTTTGCAAAAGATCTTTGTGATCATCGCGCATGAAACGCAAAAGCTCTTCTTCAAAGCGATCCACTTCAGAGACCGGTATTTTATCGAGATAACCTCTGGTGCCCGAATAGATGATCGCCACCTGTTCTTCCATTTTCAATGGAGCGAACTGAGGTTGCTTGAGCAGCTCTGTCAAACGCTCGCCGCGATCAAGCAGTCTTTGTGTCGAGGCATCAAGGTCAGAACCAAACTGCGCGAAGGCCGCCATTTCGCGATATTGCGCAAGCTCACCCTTGATGGCACCAGCCACCTGTTTCATGGCTTTAAACTGTGCGGCTGATCCCACACGAGACACCGACAGACCCACATTCACCGCTGGGCGCACGCCCTGGAAGAACAAATCACTTTCAAGGAAAATCTGTCCATCGGTAATGGAAATCACATTGGTTGGAATATAGGCCGAGACATCATTTGCCTGCGTTTCCACTATCGGCAATGCGGTCATAGAGCCAGCACCATGATCTTCGTTCAGCTTGGCAGAACGCTCCAGCAAACGAGAATGCAGATAGAACACGTCGCCTGGATAGGCTTCACGTCCAGGTGGACGACGCAGCAACAGCGACATCTGACGATAAGCAACAGCCTGTTTGGAGAGATCATCATAAACGATCAAGGAATGCATGGCGTTATCGCGAAAATATTCCGCCATCGTACAGCCAGTATACGGAGCAAGAAACTGCATGGGAGCCGGGTCAGAAGCGGTCGCAGCTACAACAATGGAATATTCCATGGCGCCATTATCTTCCAGCACTTTCACAAACTGGGCAACAGTTGAGCGCTTTTGCCCAACCGCAACATAGACGCAATAGAGCTTCTCGTTCTCGTCGTCGCTTGTGTTGATGCTCTTTTGATTGAGGATCGTATCGAGCGCCAGGGCGGTTTTGCCAGTTTGGCGATCACCAATGATCAACTCGCGCTGACCGCGACCAATAGGGATCAGGCTATCAACGGCCTTGATGCCGGTGGCCATGGGCTCATGCACAGATTTTCGTGGCAAAATACCAGGGGCTTTGACATCGGCTCTGGCGCGTTTCTCGCTGTCGATTGGCCCTTTGCCATCGATTGGGTTGCCAAGACCATCTACTACACGTCCCAGCAGACCTTTGCCAACCGGCACATCAACAATGGCGCCGGTGCGCTTGACAGTATCGCCTTCTTTAATATCCTTGTCCGAGCCAAAAATCACGATGCCCACATTGTCAGCTTCCAGATTGAGAGCCATGCCGCGCACACCGCCTGGAAACTCAACCATTTCACCGGCCTGTACACTGTCGAGTCCATAGACGCGGGCAATGCCATCGCCCACCGACAATACCTGCCCGATCTCGGATACTTCAGCATCCTGACCAAAATTCTTGATCTGCTCCTTGAGGATGGAGGAAATCTCTGCAGCTTTAATATCCATCAACTCACCTCTTTCATGGCAACACGTAAATTGTTCAGTTTGGTACGCAAGGAATTGTCGATCATTTTACTGCCGACTTTAATGATTAATCCGCCAAGCAGATCACGGTCGACCACAGTGTCGATCTTGACGTCCTGACCGATGGTAGATTGAAGTGTTTTTGCAAGGGCATCCTTGTGCGCTTGCGACAGCTCGCTGGCCGATGTCACCTGCGCGCTGACTTCGCCTTTATGCTTTGCTATAAGCGCGTTAAAGGCGCTGACCATATCATGAGCCACCGACAGGCGGTTATTCTTGGCAATCAACGCCAGAAAATTGGTTGTGAGCACACCCACATCCGCTTTTTTGAGCACCTGTATCAAGACGCCATGCTTTTCGTCCAGACTGTATGCGGGGCTTTTGAGGGCAAGATCCAGGTCTTCATGCTCTGTCAACAGAGCCTTGAAACCGTTGAGTTCGCTCAGCACCTGATCAAGCTGATTTTCATCACGCGCCAACTCAAACAGAGCTGTTGCATAACGACCTGCCACACCAGCAATAATGGGTTCACTACCTGCCACTTTAAAGCTCAGCACCTTTTTTATTTTTAGCCACCAGACGGGACCATCTGGAACAAATGGTCTCAAGCAAGTTTTTCACTCACCGTCATATCCAAATATCAGAAATTTACAAGAATTTTTTACCAAAATTTTTAGCAAAGATTGAGCTTGCTCTAGCATAAGCATTCACCGCTTGCAACACACCTTGGAAGCCAAACTACCTTAAAGACTTAAAAACGCCGTTCCCCTTCATAAACACAGCCGATTTTCAGCTGGATGATGGACCGCTCTCTTCTGGCGGGGTCCATTTTTCGCGCATGGTGACGAGTTCTTCAGCGGCACACGGATGCAATGCCATGGTCGCGTCAAAATCAACCTTTGTCGCCCCCATGCGGATCGAGATAGCGGCGATTTGTGCCATCTCGGCGGCATCTGGTCCCACAATATGGCAGCCCACCACCTTGTTGCTGTCACCATCTACCACCAGCTTCATCAACATCTGCTCATCGCGCCCCGAAAGCGTGTTGAACATGGACTTAAAGCGGCTCTTGTAAATATCCACCGTACGACATTTTTCACGGGCTTCTTCTTCGCCCATGCCGATCGTACCAACTTCGGGTTCTGTAAACACCGCCGTCGCGATGAATTCGTGATCAACCGGTGTTGGATTATCATTGTAGACAGTTTCGCAAAAAGCCACGGCTTCGGCGATCGCTACCGGCGTCAGATTCACTCGGTCCGTGACATCACCGACGGCATATATATGCTCAACACTGGTGCGCGAATACTCGTCAACAACAACATGGCCATTCCAGCCCAGATCAATCCCCGCATTTTCAAGGCCAAGATCCTGTGTATTGGGCACCCTGCCCGTGGCATACATCACAACTTGCTTGTGCAGACTGTCGCCATCCTTCAAATCGACAACATAACCGCCACTTCCCGCATCGTCCGGGGTTATAGAAACAATATCGGTGTTACAGTGAATATCGACACCGCGCTTGGTCATTTCTTGCGCCAGTGCATCGCGCACGTCATTATCAAAACCGCGCAAGATTTGCGGGCCGCGATAGAGCACGCTGACCTTGACACCCAGCCCGGCGAAAATGATTGCAAACTCAAGAGCTATGTAACCAGCACCGACAATGGCGATGCTTTCGGGCAGCTCTTCAAGATGCAGCGCCTCATTAGAGGTGATGACATGCTCGGCCCCCGCGATATTCGGAATGAACGGCGTAGCGCCCGTGGCGATAAGGATGTTTTTGGCGCGAATCGTTTTATCAAGCCCCTCCAGCTTGACGCTATGGGCATCTTCAAGCACCGCCCGGCTTTCGAACACTTCGACGCCTGAACCCTTGAGATTGCGCAAATAGATCGCGTTGAGGCGGTCTATTTCGCGGTCCTTGTTTTTGATCAGGGTCTGCCAGTTGAAAGAAGGTTCTGGAATAGTCCAGCCAAACCCTTGCGCGTCTTCAACCATGCCGCTGAACTTGCTGGCATAGACCAGCAGCTTTTTTGGCACGCAGCCGCGGATCACACAAGTCCCACCGACCCGGTATTCTTCGGCGATGCCAACCTTTGCGCCCATTGAAGCGGCGACCCTTGCAGCGCGTACACCGCCAGATCCGGCCCCAATGACAAACAAATCATAATCATATGAAGTCATATCAGGCCCCATCAATTTCTAGCGTCGTAATCCCGTCTTGCCCGGCGATGATGGCCACATCGGCGATCCCCAGGAACAAACCGTTTTCGACAACGCCCGGCACTTGCATCAAGGCCTCCGAAAGCGCTTCAGGTTTTTTGATCTGACCGAAAAGGGCGTCAATAATGAAATTGCCATTATCGGTGATATAGGGTGTGCCATCCCCCTGCATACGCTGCTTGATTTCGCCCACACAGCCCACACGTGTCGCCATGCCCTCAATGGCCATCAAGCTAGATTTCAGACCGAATTGCACAACCTCGATTGGCAATGGAAATTGCCCCAAAACCGTGACCAATTTGCTGTCATCGGCAATCACCACCATTTTATCAGAGCTCGTCGCCACGATTTTTTCGCGCAAAAGAGCGCCGCCGCCGCCCTTGACGAGACGCAAATGCTCGTCAAGCTCATCGGCACCATCCACGGTCACGTCAAGATGAGGGGTCTGTTCAAGGGTGGTGAGGGGAATACTGAGCGCCGCCGCCTGATCCCTTGTGGCAACAGAAGTTGGCACACAAAGCACGTCGAGCCCACCGGCCACAGCATTTCCGACAAGATCAACAAATTTGGCCGCCGTTGACCCCGTTCCAAGCCCAAGTTTCATACCATTTTGCACATAGTCCATGGCTTTTTGCGCCGCTTTGCTTTTCATTTCGTCGCTATCCATGCAAAATTCCTTCTTCCCTGATCTGGTTTTTGTGTGCGCAATATGTAACATATAAGATAAAAAGAAAAGCAGCGATCAAAATTAGCCGCTGCGATCAAAACATGCGAAACAAGTGTCGCCCATCACTTTGCTACCCCGACCAATATAAATACAAAGGGCAAATGAACAGGAAGATCAGTATGCGTAGATTCCTAGGGGCCGGTGTACTCATTCTATCGATCAGCTTTGGTGCTGCTGGCAGTTATGCCAAATCGGTTTCGCTCATTGGCGTATGGCATGGCGGCGGCATCGTGCTACCAAAAGGCGGTGCCAAGGAAAAAACCAGATGCAGGGCTGAGATTCAAAAATCTCCGGGCAGAGGCTTGTACTTGGCCAATTACAAATGCTCCTCTCCACTGGGGCTGATTTCGCAAACTGTCGCGGTCAAAAAGATCAGTGCCACCAAGTATTCGGGAACCTTTCATAACGTCCTGCACAAGGTAAAAGGTGTTTTTTCCATTACTCTTGATGGCAACAAACAAACCGTCACCATGAAAAGCAGCCAGGGCGAAGGTTGGCTTGACCTGAACCGCCAAAATACGCAATAGAAGAATTGGCGATTTCACCGTCAATCTCGCATCAACTCATCGTTCGGCAACATTGATCGCGTGCGCAATTATTTTGCGCATGATGCCCGGCAGGGCCTGATCGGCCATCAGCGATTGACATACCCAGCGACAGCGCACGGGATCGGCGCGGGGCAAGGGCGCGCAATCAATGCCGACCCGCGCCAACTTCACATCGAGCTGCAAGTGAAAATGCGTGAACGTGTGGGGCACAATGCCAGGCACTGATTGCCATGCAGCACTGACCGGAGCCGCATCTTCATCGCCCATCGCCCTCTCGTCATACAGATCCGGTTTCACACACCAGCTCGTCGCTGGCACTTCCAGCATCGAAGCCAACAAGCCCTTTGGCGGACGCTGGCGTAATAAGACTGCTCCATCCTCGCGCAACACCAAAAAGGCCGTCCCATAGCGTACCGGCTTTGGTTTTTTGGGAGCCTTCACAGGCAGGCTGGCGGCGCAATCTTGTTCATCTGCCATACAATGCTTTTTGATTGGGCAGGGTGGACATTTGGGGCTGGCCGGCGTGCAGGTAGTTGCCCCCAGATCCATCATGGCCTGCGCATAATCACCGGGCCGCTTGTCAGGCGTCAGCTCGCCCGCCTTTTGCTTCAACAAGGTCTTGATGTCACGCAATGGTTTTTTTAACGCGTAAAGCCGCGCCACAACACGCTCCACATTGCCATCTACAACGGTAGCTTTTTGATCAAAGGCGATGGCCCGTATGGCATTGGCCGTATAAGGCCCGACGCCAGGCAAGGCAAGCAAGGCTTTTCGTCCTGGGGGAACCGCCCGTCATGCTCGTTAGCGACCACTATCGCGCAGGCATGAAGATTGCGGGCCCGCGCATAATAGCCAAGTCCTGCCCAGCGCTTCAACACCTCTTCCTGGTCGCAGGACGCCATGTCAAAGACGTTAGGCCATTGTGCCAGAAATGTCTCAAAATAAGGAATGACGGCTTTGACAACGGTTTGCTGCAACATAATTTCCGACAGCCAGATATGATAGGGGTCAGGCCTCCTGGACACCAAAGCATTGGGCGTCACACGCCATGGCAGCACACGAGCATGTTGGTCATACCATGCCAGAAGCTTTTTTGAGTGCTGCACGTTCTCCACCACTTATCCCCTTTATCATAGTCCGCACGAGCGATTCGCGCTCTGCCATGATAAAGTGCCAGAACGAATCAGCAAGCAGGATCGTTTTAAGGCGACATGTCAAACAACAAACATCGCGCTCGCCCGCGCACCATCGCCAGTTTTTTGCCGAAAATCACCGGCAAGGTGCTAGCCAAAAAGGGCTTTCCCAACATGTCCCTGATCACGGACTGGCCAGCCATTGTCGGACCGGAACTGGCTGCCTATACCTGCCCGGAAAAAATGAGCTGGCCGCGCCAGGACCGCCAAGAGCCAAGCGATGAAATCGGCAGCGATTTCAAGCCCCAGACAAGAAAACGCCTCTCGCAAAAACCACAACGCGGTATCACCCTGAAATTGCGGGTCGAGAGCCATCAGGCGCTGGATATACAATATAGCCTTGCCCAAATTATCGAACGCATTAATAGCTATTTCGGCTATCGCGCCGTCACAGACATTCGCATCATTCAAGGCCCGGTCGGCAAGACCCGCAAGACACCAAGCGTCACTAGCGACCATATCAAATGCCAAACCGACAAACCCCTCGCCGATCTGTCAACCCTCAAGGATGAGGGCCTGCGCAAGGCGCTGGAGCGGCTGGATGCGGCGCGGCGGAAATAAGATCAACCACCCTTATATTACCAAGCCGCAGAAGATTGCTTCGGGCTCAAAAATGCGGGCAAGCTGGTGGGTCAATCAGTCCATAGTGCCATATGGCGCCATAGTTCCGGCACCAATAACATTCCCTCGTGAAGCGCGTCTACGTCGCACAGCCTGATGGACTGCCATGCTCCATGCCATTTCGCTGGCAATGGATAGGGTGTCGCGACTTTGTCTTCTGCCTTAAACCCAAAACGAGCGTAAAAAGCTGGATCGCCGAGAACAAAGACATAAGCAATATCAGATTGTTTGATTTGCTCAAACCCCGTCTGTATCAACGCCCTTCCGATCCCCTGTTTTTGCAAGGCCGGTGTCACGGCGAGTGGAGCTAAAAGCGCGACTATATCGCTTGCTCCCTCAACGCGGCAAAAAGTAAAACTGATATGCCCCACGATTGCGTTCTCGCCTATCCCAACAAGTGATACTACGCCCTGCTCAAGATCCAGGAGTTCCTTCACAAGCGGTAACAAATCCTCATCAGGAAAAGCGTCGCTATATAGTTGCTCAATCCCATTCACATCACCAGGTAAACTTTGACGAATTTCAAGCTTGCTCATCATTTCGCCCATTTATACCCAGGCTGTCTATTGATTGAGGTGCGCACGGCTGCCAAACTCCATCCCCTACAAAATAAATTTCGAGAGATCCGTGTTTTTAGCTAGATCACCGACGTGTATTTGCACATAGGCTTCGTCAATCACCAACGTTTCTGCGGTACTGTCAGTTGCATTAAAACTGATCTCGTCGAGGACTTTTTCGAGCACGGTCATCAACCGCCGTGCGCCAATATTTTCAATATTGGAGTTGACCTCTTCGGCGACCCCGGCCAAAGCGCTGATGGCTTCTGGAGTGAATTCCAGCGTTACCCCTTCGGTGGCCATCAAGGCTATATATTGCTTAATGAGCGAGGCTTTCGGTTCCGTTAAAATGCGCTCGAAATCTTCTTTCGTAAGGGCACTTAGCTCGACGCGGATCGGCAGGCGGCCTTGCAATTCAGGCAACAAATCAGAAGGTTTGGCGACATGAAATGCGCCTGACGAAATAAACAGAATATGGTCGGTTTTAACGGGGCCATATTTGGTGCTGACCACGGTGCCCTCAATCAGGGGTAGCAGGTCGCGCTGCACACCTTCACGGGATACGTCCCCTGAACGCTCGGAGCGAGCGCAGATTTTGTCGATCTCGTCGAGGAACACGATGCCATTATTTTCAACGCTTTCTATGGCGTCCTGAACGATCTGATCTTCATCAAGCAGCTTGTCGCCTTCTTCCGCCAGCAAGATTTCATAGCTATCAGAGACCAGAACCTTGCGCGCTTTTGTACGCTGACCAAAAGCCTTGCCAAGCATATCGTTGAGATTGACCATGCCGACTTGTGCGCCGGGCATGCCAGGCACATCAAAACTTGGCATGCCGGTGCCGCTATCAGAAACCTGAATTTCGATTTCTTTGCCATCGAGCTCTCCTGAACGCAATTTTTCACGAAAACTCTCTCTGGTAGTTTCTGAAGAGTTTTCGCCAACCAGCGCATCAATGACCCGCTCTTCGGCGTGAATATGAGCGGTGGCCTGCACTTCGGCGCGCCGGTTATCGCGCACCAGCGCAATGCCGGTCTCGACGAGATCACGAATGATCTGCTCGACATCGCGGCCCACATAGCCAACTTCGGTAAACTTGGTCGCCTCGACCTTGACGAATGGGGCATTGGCAAGCTTGGCCAAACGGCGCGAAATCTCGGTCTTGCCAACGCCAGTTGGGCCAATCATCAAAATATTTTTGGGCTGCACTTCTTCGCGCAGATCATCGCCCAATTGCTGACGACGCCAACGATTGCGCAGAGCAATCGCGACAGCGCGCTTGGCATCGGCCTGGCCGATAATGTAACGATCAAGTTCGGAAACGATTTCACGAGGAGAGAAATTGGTCATATTGGCAAGGAACTGCTTTTATCAAGTGTTGGAGGGAAGAGTTTCGATGGTCAGGTTGGCATTCGTGTAGACACATATTTCAGCGGCAACCGCCATGCTTTTACGGGCAATAGCTTCGGCGTCCATATCAGTGTCAATGAGCGCGCGCGCCGCCGATAGCGCATAATTGCCACCAGAGCCAATGCCCATCAGATTATTTTCAGGCTCCAGCACATCTCCAGTGCCGGTGAGCACCAGTGTGGTGCTCGGGTCAGCGACAATCATCATTGCCTCGAGCTTTCGCAAGTAGCGGTCGGTGCGCCAGTCCTTGGCCATTTCTACACAAGCGCGTAGCAATTGCCCGCGATATTGCTCAAGCTTGCCCTCGAGACGCTCAAACAGGGTGAACGCGTCCGCAGTCGCTCCGGCAAATCCCGAAATCACTTCACCATTTGACAAAGTGCGCACTTTACGGGCATTGCCCTTGATGACGGTCTGGCCCAGCGATACTTGTCCATCTCCCGCGATCACGACATTGCCACCCTTGCGCACCGTCAAAATCGTCGTCCCGCGCCAACCCGTTATATCTTCGCTCATATATTCCATCCAATTTCATTACTTCTTCAAGGTGATATTGAACCCAAAAAAAGTTCTGTCAAGACTTGAAAGACAAAACAAAAAAGCATGCTCAATCAAATGGGCATGCTTTTTTTCTTCAAAAAAACCAACAAAGTCCTAGTATCCACCCTTGCGCCGGCTTTCGGGGACGCCAGCGATGCGACCACCCTGCTTACTTGGATCGGCCGGAAACAGTGCGTAAAGGTCTTTTTGCGAAACCTTTGCTCCCCATAGGGCACCCATTGCCTTGCAGATATTGCGGGTATTGGGGGTGCTTTGATTGGCGCTATATTCGGCGCGCAAGAACTTTATGAGGTCCCAGTGCTTGTCGCCAAGTTCCACATTTTCCTCTTTCGCAATAAGCTTGGCGACGTCCTCGCTCCAGTCTTCCATATTAACCAGATAGCCAGTCGCCGTCGTCTCAATGCTATTGCCGTCAATTTCAATTGCCATTTAGCAATCTCCCTTCACTTAAAAAATTCCTCAATGTCCAGGATCTTGGCCCTGGCAGGCTCACATGCACATATACGAATTATTTCAAGTAATCTCAATAGCTGTTGATCGACTATCTTTTGGGGATGCCATTTCCCTCGCATTTGCCTATAGTTGGCAACTATGAGCAAAATAGACCCAACTCCCAACGCAGCAAAACCCAAACCCGTTAAAAAGGGTGATCATGTCTTTTTGATCGATGGTTCTGGCTATATTTTTCGCGCCTATCACGCCCTGCCCCCGCTTACCAGAAAGTCCGATGGCCTACCGGTTGGCGCAGTGCATGGCTTTTGCCAGATGTTGTGGAAGCTGCTCCGCAATGTCACAGTTGATATTGAACCCACCCACTTGGCGGTGATTTTTGATACCAAAAAGAACTACCGCAATGATATTTATCCTGAATATAAAGCCAATCGGCCACCCGCACCAGAAGATCTGGTGCCCCAGTTTCCGCTGATCCGCGATGCCGTGCGCGCTTTTAATGTACCCTGTCTGGAGCTTGAGGGGTATGAGGCGGATGATCTCATAGCCACGTATACCAACCAGACCATTGCCGCTGGCGGGGACGTGACCATTGTTTCCTCCGATAAAGATCTGATGCAGCTTGTGCAGCCCGGTGTTGTCATGCTGGACACCATGAAAAACAAGCGCTTTGAAAGCCAACAGGTGTTTGAAAAATTCGGCGTTGGTCCCGACAAAGTCATTGATGTGCAATCGCTGTCCGGTGATAGCGTTGATAATGTCCCAGGTGTCCCCGGTATCGGCATCAAAACCGCTGCTTTGCTTATTAATGAATATGGCGATCTTGATACCCTGCTGGAGCGCGCAAGCGAAATTAAACAAAACAAGCGGCGCGAAAATCTTATATCCTATGCCAATCAGGCGCGCATTTCGCGCGACCTCGTGACCCTCAAACAAGATGTGCCGGTGGTTGAAACGCTCGATCAGTTCGCCATGCGCAACCCCCAACCCGATCCATTGCTGGCCTTCTTGTCCGATATGGAGTTTGCCAAGCTGACAGCGCACATCGCTGAAAGTTTTAATGTCAAGGCACCGATCAAGGAAAGAGTATCACCTTCAGATGGAGCCGCTCTTGCCAGCGAAGGAATGAGCGCAACGCCGCAAGCGCTGGCCGCATACCGCGCCGCTAAAATCCGCGCCATACCCATTGATCTTGAGACTTACGAAACCGTCACCACCAAAGCCGCACTTGATCTGTGGCTCGAAAACATTGTCGCCGCAGGTACCGTCACTATTGATACAGAGACAACCTCGCTCGACGCTATGCAAGCGGAACTGGTGGGCATTTCTTTGTGCGTTGAAGCGGGCGCTGCCTGCTATATCCCTATTGGTCACAAAGGTGGCGACGGTCTTGACCTGGATGGATCAAATACCATTGATCAACTCTCGTGTGATGACGTACTTGCCGCGCTCAAGCCGGTTTTAGAAAATCCCGCCATATTGAAAGTGGGCCAGAACCTTAAATATGATCTGCAAATATTAAAACGTCTCGATATCTCCCTCACGCCGATCGACGACACCATGTTGATGAGCTATGTGCTGGATGCCGGGCGCGGCTCGCATGGCATGGACGCGTTGGCGACCAACCATCTTGGCCACACCTGCATTTCCTTCAAGGACGTCGCGGGATCGGGCAAGAAGGCCATCACCTTCGACCGCGTTCCTCTCGACAAAGCTACACCCTATGCCGCCGAAGATGCTGACATCACACATCGTTTGTGGCAGCTATTGAAACCGCGCCTTGCGGCCGAACAAATGACTAGTGTCTATGAGACCTTAGAGCGGCAACTGGTGCCAGTGCTGGTGCAAATGGAGCATAGAGGTATTTTGGTCGACAAAATTATTCTGTCGCGCCTATCCGGTATCTTTGCGCAAAAAATGGCCGCCTATGAAACGGAAATCTATAAGCTGGCCGGGGTTACGTTCAACATCGCCTCCCCCAAACAGCTTGGAGAACTTTTGTTTGGCAAGATGCAATTACACGGCGGCAAGAAAACCAAAACTGGCGCTTATAGCACAGGGGCTGGCATCCTTGAAGATCTGGCCAATGATGAAAGTGTCCCCGAACAGGCACAAAATCTGGTACGCCGGGTGCTCGACTGGCGCGGCCTCTCCAAGCTTAAAAGTACCTATACCGATGCCCTGCCCACCTTCATCAATCCCAAAACCAAACGCATCCACACCTCTTATGCCATGGCCTCCACCTCAACGGGACGTCTTGCATCATCCGATCCCAATCTGCAAAACATTCCCATCCGCACCAAGGAAGGGCGCTTGATCCGCACCGCCTTCATTGCCCCCAGGGGCTGCAAGCTGATGTCAGCCGATTATAGTCAGGTAGAGCTGCGCGTGCTGGCCCATATGGCCGACATCGGTCAGCTCAAACAGGCTTTTCTCGATGGCCTCGATATTCATGCCTTGACCGCCAGCGAAATGTTTGACGTGCCGCTTGATGAGATGACGTCTGAAGTGCGCCGTCGCGCCAAGGCCATCAATTTTGGCATTATATATGGCATCTCATCCTTTGGTCTTGCCAATCAGCTATCGATTTCGCGATCCGAGGCCAGTGACTATATCAAAACCTATTTCAAGCGCTTCCCCGGCATCCGTAGCTATATGGAAGAAACAAAAGAGTTTGCACGCGAGCATGGCTATGTCGAAACCATCTTTGGCCGCCGTATCCACTTCGCTGAAATGACCTCCCAAAATGCCCAACGACGCGCCTTTTCCGAACGCGCCGCCATCAACGCTCCGATACAAGGTTCTGCCGCCGACATCATCCGTCGCGCCATGATCCACATGCCACAAGCGCTGATGAAGGCAGATCTATCAGCCAAAATGCTCCTGCAAGTGCATGATGAACTAATCTTCGAGGTGGCGACGGGCGAAGTCGACAAGACGATTACCACAGTCAGCAAAATCATGGAACGAGCCTGCGAACCCGTCCTGCAACTCGCCGTTCCCCTAAAAGTCGATGTCCAAGCCGCCGATAATTGGGACGAGGCTCATTAGCTCATAGAGAATCATGACCTTATTGGTTCTTCGGTTGCGCAAATATGTAACTCAATATAATGAAGTATCACCTCATCGGTAATAGTTCCGCTTGTCGTTGAAAAATACCCCTTACCCTAAAATCGTTGACCCCAGTAACGTTTACGTAACTCCGGAAACTCACGCTAGATTTTATGGGATGAGCGACCATTGGTAGCCCTCATCAGATCGCTGATCGCCAGCTTGGGCGGCACCGACACGAACAGGCGTCCGTTACTTTTCTTGCGGGGTAAAAACAACTCCAGCCAGCCCTCACAGATTTTATCGTCGTCAAATCCTGGCTCAGCGAGCAATATCACTAATTAGCCTGTCAGCTTGATAAACAGTTGCGGCAGTTTTTCCGGCAGGCGTTCGATTTGATCGATAACCGCGTAGCGATGCGTGCCAAACAGACCAGCCACATATTCATCGGCATGAGTATCCAGCGTGATGCAAAAGGTATTGATGCCTTTTTGTTCTAGCTCGACAACTGCCTTGTGGGTGTCATCATACAGATACTGCTCGTCGAAAACATCAATATCACGTGGAGCTCCATCGGTGAGAAGGAACAATATTTTCTTCTCTTCGGAGCGGTGATCAAGATAACGGGCCCCATGGCGCAAAGCCGCTCCCATGCGGGTGGAATAACCGCCCTCCATATTGGCCAGGCGTCCTTTGGCGTCTCGATCCCAATGCTCGGAAAAACCTTTGAAATGCGTATAACGCACTTCATGACGGGTATTAGACGCGAATCCGGCAATGGCAAACGGGTCACCAAGTGCTTCAATGGCTTCACTCAAAACCGAGACAGCCTCTTGCGAAAGCTGCAATATGGTCGAGGAGCATCCCTCAGGCACCTCATTGATGGACTGGGATAAATCAAGCAACAACAGAACTGAGATATTGCGTCCATCTTTGACGTGGGACTGATAATAGCGGGTATCGGGAATGGATCCAGCCTTGAAATCAGTCCAGGCGCGCAGCAGCACATCCATATCCATCTCATCGCCCTCAGATTGATAGCGCACCCGTTTGCGTTGTTGTGGCTTGAGTAGATCGACAATCTGCTTCAAACGACGCGTCAACTGCTTGTGCTTGTCCAGCAACCCGTCAATATAGGATGCGTTTCCAATGTCCTGAATGGTTTCATAAACTGTTGCGTAGTCAGGTCGATAGCTCTGGGACTGGTAATCCCATTCGTGATAATGCTGAGGTGGGAGATTGCCATCCGCTTCCGCTTCGCGGTTGGTGGCGGCGTGGTCGGAATGGAAATCATCCTCGCCATCGGCAGCCTCCAGAAAAATCCACAAATAGCGGTTGTCGTCGCGATAGCTGACTTGTGTATTCTCGAACCAGATATTGGCTAGACGGAAATCAACAGTCTGGTTTTTCAAGAGCCATTTAACTCCTAGGCGCACTGAGAGCTGCGCATCCAGAGGGTCTTTAGCGAACTCTTCGTTAAACTCTTTAACGAATTGCACAATGCATATATCTTCGTAAGGATGGTCTGGATCAAGCAGAGCGCGCGACTGCATGGCCAGCAAATGACGCACCGGTGACCAGCCTTCATCAGGACAATCACCTTCAACGGGAACGGGATGCAATCGTTGCCAAAGCCTGCGCATGCCGGGATAGCGCTGCATCACCAAAGCCTCGATACGAGCGTCTTCAAAACATTCAATTGCAATATGCTGGAAGGGGCTGAAATTATCCGCCAGATAGGGCTGCGACCACCGTCGATGGGCGGCCAAATGGGCGATCATTGCACGGTAGCGGTCAATGCCCGAAACAGTCCCGCCAAGACTGTCTTCAACATCATCATGCACATCAGGGACATGAAAGCCCCGCTTGTCTAGGTGAGGTGTTGGCTTGCGCGCGATGTCAAAAGCCAGAGAATAGGGTTTGAATTCTTCTTCGAGACCAAAAAAAGCACGCAAAAACATATTGATCTGACGCTCATAATCCATATAGAGCGTGCCGTGGCGCTCGCGTTGTAACATCGCATGACTATCAGCGCTTTGCAGGCTGAAATAATCCTGCAAACGGTGGTTCTGATTTTTATAACTATTGAGACCCGCATCAATCCAGTTATTCATGCCACCCAATGAGATCTGATTGAACAGATAAGGGGCTTGCGTCAACAGCGCCGCCACCCCTTCATATCGCGAAACATTGACTTCAGAGCGCTCTGACTGGGCGTGAGCCACCTTCTCAACCATCTTGAACCATTGTACCATCAGCTCGGTGCTGCCGAGCCGGCGAGCAATGGCAATGAGCGTCGAAAGGAATGGGTTCACGGCTTTACCGCATAAATGGTCCGATAAATATTGAGACGTTTTCACAACCTCTTCAAGCACCGTAATGTCGGTGAACTGAACCAGCTCGACACCTTCTTCAAGCACGATCAATACAAGCTCCATACCACGACCCAGATTGCAAATCTTTGTCGCTGCATAGAGCCATTTCTCAACGCCCTCTTCGTCAAGGACATGAAGAGCATTGGCCAGACATTCGACAAAAATATCGTCGATTTGCGGCACCGTGCATTGAAGTCTTTCGCGATATGTTTTTCGTTTTCCGGTCATCAATGGCTATCCCAGAACAAGATCAACTGCAGATGTCAGTGTGGCGCGAATATCTTCATCATCTGTAAGCGGTGTGATCAGCGCCATTTTGCAAGCCTCCGCCGGTGCGACCCCACCCAGCATCAATTGTGCTGCATAAACGAGCAGGCGTGTCGAAATTCCTTCATCCAAGCCATGGCCCTTCAAGGCTCTTGCCCGTACAGCAATTTTCACAAGTTGTTCGGCCTGCTCTTTGTCAATGCCAGTTTCCTTGCTGACAATCAACGTTTCCAGCTCTTCACTTGGATAATCGAATTCAAGCCCGGTAAAGCGTTGTTTGGTGGAAGTTTTAAGATCTTTCATCATGCTCTGATAGCCAGGATTATAAGACACCACGAGCTGGAAATCTTTGTGTGCGGTAAGCAGTTCACCCTTTTTATCAAGCGGTAGAACTCGGCGATGGTCGGTCAAAGGATGAATAACAACAGTCGTGTCCTGACGCGCCTCAACCACCTCATCAAGATAGCAGATTGCCCCAATACGCGCAGCGACGGTAAGCGGCCCATCCTGCCAGACCGTGCCCTCGCTCGAGAGCAAAAAACGACCCATCAGATCAGAGGCCGTCATGTCTTCATTACAGGCAACTGTGATCAAGGACTTTTTCAGCTTCCACGCCATATATTCGATAAAGCGCGACTTCCCACAACCGGTTGGCCCCTTGACCATCACCGGTAATCGGTTGTTGTAAGCGGCCTCATACAGCGCCACTTCATCTCCAACCGCTTCATAGAATGGCTCATCCTCAATCATATATTGCTTGGCGTCAGTAGTCATTGTCGGCTCCTTGCCATTGAGCGCCTGACGGCGTTTGTCCTCGCCGGAGAGGCATTTTCACAGATGGTTTTAGGGAGTCGTTTGCTTGTGCTACCGATTTCGCTATTTGAGCACTTTCCCAAATCCCTATTAGTAAAATGTTTTCCAAATGCTCGCCATTGGTTTCAGCTGAACAAGCTGCCCGTCTGGCGAAGACAAGTCGCATTAGCGACTTCATTTGCGTCTAATAAAAAACCGGAGACCGTGATCGGCCTCCGGTTCTTGTTGTTTTCCAAAAACTGGAAGCGTTCAAATTTAACCGTGAACGCCGAGTTTTTCGCGCCAGCCCGGGAAGATGCTGTCTGCATCGCCAGGGAAGCTTTCAAAAGCCCGCGCAAATTCTTTGTGCTCTTTGGCGTATTCGATGGGATCAGCACCCTCTTTCCAGCAGGCATAGGCTTGATGCAGAGATTTGGCACCATCAGCAGGGCTGTCGATATGACCATAAGAACCACCACCAGCGGTGTTGATGAGGTTACCATGACCAAGGTTCTCAAAGAAGCCGGGAAGACGCAAAGCGTTCATACCGCCAGAGATGATGGGCGTCGTTGGTTTCATGCCATACCATTTCTGGTAGTAGACTGGACCCTGACATTCGTCACGCTCAATCATGTAAGCCATGATCTTGTCGTCGTTTTCGCCTTCCATCTTGCCATAGCCCATTGTACCCACATGGATACCAGAAGCACCCTGCAGACGGGACATTTTTGCCAGAACATAAGCCGTGTAACCACGCTTGGCTGATGGCGATGTCACAGCACCATGACCCGCACGATGATAATGCAGATACTGACCGGAATACTGACGGCGAGCCGTTGTCACCATGCCTGGACCACCAACATAACCGTCAACCAGGAAAGCTACCTTGTCAGCATCTTCGCCAAATGTTTCGAGGATGAAGTCAGCACGAGCACACATTTCGAAGTGATCGTCAGCTGTGATGTTGGCGGAGAACAATTTGGCTTCGCCAGTTTCGTCCTGAGCGCGTTTCATGGCGTCGGCAACGAGAGGATAAACCTCTTTAGCTGGACAGAAAACCTGATTGCCCTGAGGTTCGTCATTCTTGATGAAGTCACCGCCAAGCCAGAACTGGTAAGCAGCTTCAGCAAAAGGTTTTGGACGCAGGCCAAGTTTTGGCTTGATGATGGTACCAGCGATATAGCCGCCGTCTTTGATAGGACGACCAAGAATACGCCAGAGATCAGAAATGTCGACAGCAGGACCATCAAACAACTGAATGGCCCGTGGTGGCATGAAGAAGTCATGGATCTTGGCGTGCTTGACATCGCCCATGCCCTGATTGTTACCAATCACGAGAGTCAGGAAGGAGACCAGCATCATGCGGCCATCGGTCATATTGCGATCGAAGAGCTCGATGGGATACGCGATGCGCATATCTTCGGTGGCTTCGTCGATGTGATATACCAAAGCGTCAACACCCTTGGTGAAATCATCGGTTGTTGAAACTTCAACATTAGTACCAGTTGAACTTTCAGCAGCAAAATGAGCGGCAACTTCCAGATATCCATATCCAGCAGCGGGCGCCATTTTATAGGCCACAAGAATATGCTTGCCGCCTTCGATTAAATCTTCTTCTTTCAGACTTAGGTCTGCATAGCGTCCTGATTGATCCATCTGTAAATTTTCCTTCATTTGAGGGGGCGTAAAATTGGGTGCAATATATTTGCAAATATTTTGGTGTAAAAGCATTTCCTTTTGAGTACGAGAAAAACAGTTTATCAAGATTTTTGCAGATTGGTGAATTGGACACTACCTGAAACTAAAAACATTTCAAATTAAATATTTTACATCCCCCATAAGAAAAACTTATAATATTATCGGTGTGAAAATAAATAGTACTCATATGAAAGGGAAGGTCATTCCAAAAGTTTCAGAAATTATTACCTTCAGGCAATTGAAATTATTTGACGCCATTGCGCGGCACAATAATTTTTCACTGGCCGCCAAAGAGGTGAATTTATCGCAACCTGCTGTTTCTCTTCAAATAAAAAAACTGGAGGAATCGGTTGGCCTTCCCTTGTATGAAAAGAAAAACAAACAGATCCATCTGAGCTCTGCTGGAAAAATTTTACTGAAAACATCACGCTCTGTGCAGTCCAGACTTGAACAGATGCGTGCCGAGATTGACTACTTGAAGGGTGACATTAAAGGGCCCCTCAATATAGCTGTTGTCACATCTGCAAAATATTTTTTACCGCAGTTTTTGAGCGAATTTTTACAGCTCTACCCAAATGTCACCCCGAGCATGGCCGTTGTCAATCGCGCCACCATCTTGCAAAGCCTTTCAGAAAACAAATATAACCTTTACATAGCAGGGCGTGTAGCCAAAAGACTGCGCGTGCAGGCTCACCCGTTTCTGGAAAATATCCTTGAAGTAGTCGCATCCTCACAACATCCTCTTAGCGCAAAAAAAAATATTTCCCTACGCGAGCTAGTAAACGAGCGCTTTCTTGTCCGCGAAAAAGGATCGGGAACAAGAAAAGCAATTGATCGACTTTTTGCCGGGGAAAATCTGACTATCCGCCCCTATATGGAACTTGGAGATACAGGCGCTATTAAGAGTGCTGTTATAGCCAATCTGGGGATTTCTGTATTGTCTCGTCACAGTCTGCATGAAGAATTACAAACTGGCAGTATTAAGATTTTAAACGCCAACGGGTTTCCCCTGCACCGTCACTGGTACGCCATCTATCCAAGCGAAAAAAGCCTTTCCATCGTCACCAAAACCTTCCTTGAGTTTTTGATGAACAAGAATGCTGGATGATTTTCTATTTGACCAAGCGTATCACTCTGACCACTTCCCGTTTGGGCCACCCACCTGCTGAAGCAGAATATCGACATCTGTATCATCCGGGTGGGCATCAATAGAGAGGTCGAGCAATCGAACAAAATAGCCAGTGCAGCTCATGCCGAATCTGAGAAATCCAAACAAACCATGCAAGATCTGATCGAGCGCACAGGCAAGATCAGCCATATTGTCGGGATGATCAATGATAATGCGGGCCAAGCCAACCTGTTGGCTTTGAACGCCGCCATCGAAGCCCACAGAGCCGCTGATAACATTAATGAGATCGACAAGGTAATCGTTCAGGTGAATGAATTTTCCACGTCAGTGGTCGGAGCAATTAGCAAGCAAAATGCTGTAACAAGCTATTGATGCGAAAACGATTTATCGTTGAAACAGCCTTTGGCGTGCTCAAGCAGGACATGGGAATGGAGCACTCAAGACATCGCTCATCAGAAAATGTTATTCTTATCATTTCCTGCCTGACTGCCTATTGCCTGAAAACAAAAAACAGAAAATAAAATTCACGACCATGCAGAGATTGGAGGCTTATCCATCAACTCGGTTAATCAGAAAAAAACTGGTCGCGTATTGATCCCTATTTGCGCCTGATCGCTATTTAGGCTTGGCCCCTATCCTGGGCTTGGGAAATAAAAAACCATCCTTCTTTTCGCGTATGATCGGCTTTTCGCGTATGATCGGCGCCACCTTTAGTTTCGGCGAACCAAGCCCCAGGCTAGCGGCTACTTTTGGCCAGGCCAGTGTCGCGCGTGCAATATAAGCCGTACGGTCCTGCTTCCAGTGAAATAGCGAGACACCATCATAAAACAGATAAAGCTGCTTTTCATATATATCGAACAGCGTCGGGTTCCCCTGAACACTTTGATTATTGGCAAGCTGATAGGGATCGACCCCTCCAAAGCGCGGTGCATAGACTTGCGGATCAGCCAGGAATGCTGCTTTGTTACCGACATTGCTGAAATTCCAGCTCACCCCCCCCCATACAGCTTCGATACGTGTATTTGGCCGTGTAGCCCGGCCTTTGACAAAATAATCAACGGGATCATAGCCCGCGATCGCATAGCCGTTGGCATCATCCATCCAGGCCATCGGCATGTAAGAGCTGGCCAGCACAACAACACTGATCAATACAGAAGCAACAAATCCAATTGCAGCGATCATCCTACTTTTAATCAAGGAAAAATATGCTGTCATGAAGGGCCTTTTGGGTTGAACGAAAAGCAAAGCGGGTCCGAATAACGCAAACAAAAGCACTTCCAGCCTCACACCGTCTTCCGCAAGTGTCAAGATATGACCTTAGGAGCCCTCGATCATGGTGCTTGTTCCCAGTCCTAGAACAGCTCCCTGGGGATCAGAAATTACATAGAATCGCCCGATCCCTTCAACATCCATTGGCCCCATAAGCACTTTGCCGCCATGCGCTATCGCCTTTTTGGCGACCTCGTCCACATCCTCGACGCTAACATAACACATCCAGTGCGGCGGAATATTTTCCATCTCAGGCCCCTCCAGTTTCATGGCACCGCCAACCTGCAGATCCCCGATGGTCCAAAGCGTATAACTTGGCTCCCCGGGGTTTGCGGGCACCGTTGGATTACCAAACTGTACATCATGCGAGGACCAGCCAATGACGTTCCCATAAAACTCCTTGGCCGCTTCAACATCTGTGGTCATCAACTCGTTCCAGTTGAAAGTCCCGTGCTGTTTTTCCATATCGATCTCCTTTTATTATATCTCGCTTTAACTGTCTCACGGCTAATCACGCTAACACACTGTCTCCGACGGGGGCGGGCCAAATCCGGCGACCAGTCGACCTTGCCGATGATTATATCAGTTATTCGCGTTCTTCATCAGGTCTTTTGAGAACGAAGAAAATCCGAAGTACCCTTTGGCAAGCGTGATCACGCACGGGTTTTACACACTCGTTGATATCGAGGATGAAGTCACATCCTCGACATAAGCATTTCTAGCATATTTTAAACAGACAAGCCGTTAGAGGAAACTAAGCCGCATATTCCGTGAGGACCTGATCGCGTAATCTGCCATTGATTTCCGCGAGCCGATCAAAGCTGAAGCTAAAGGTACCCACACCGGCCGTTGCCGAGCGGATATCAACGATCAACCGTTGCAACTCGCTTTGTGGCATATGCGCCTTGACGAGATCCCAGCCAAGCCAACCCGGTCTCGCATCAAATCCAAGGATCTGTCCGCGATGGCTTGAGACAATACCGTTTATGCGTGCGGTCGCTTCTGACGGGACGCAAATTTCCACCGCCATAACAGGTTCCAACAAAATGGGATTGCATTGCGGCATGCCCTCTTTCATTGCCACAACACCGGCCATGCGAAACGCCTGCTCGGAACTATCAACGGCATGATAGGACCCGTCTTTCAGCTCAACGGATAAATCCACGACCGGAAATCCCAAGGGGCCGGCGCCAAGATAATCTTCAATGCCATGCTCGACCGCCGGAATATATTGGCGCGGCACCACCCCGCCAGCGATCGAATTAAAAAAAGTGAAACCGGTACCGCGCGGCATGGGTTTGATCTCGACAATAACATCCCCGAACTGGCCGTGCCCGCCGGATTGTTTTTTATGACGTCCACGTACTTCAACCTGACCGCGAATGGTTTCCTTATAGGGGATGTGCGGCGTGCGGCTTTCAATGCCAATGCCGAACTTACGCGTCAAACGCTCTGCAGCCACACGTAGATGGATTTCCCCCTGCCCCCACAAAACCATCTCGCCGAGTGCCTGATCCTGGTGCAGCGACAAGGATTGATCCTCTTCGATGAGTTTGCCAATGGCCGATGTCAGCTTAACCTCATCGCGACGCGACTTCGCCGAGATCGCCAAGCCATAGACCGGTGATGGCGCATCGATCACATCGACCTGCTTCACCTTGCCTTGATCCGTGGACAGGCTCTCACCTGATTGTACCGCGTCAAGACGCCCAAATGCCAAGGTGTCTCCCGCCTTGGCTGTACCGGAGAATTTTTTGGGTTCCTGGCCCCGCACACTGAACAAGCCCGACAAGCGTTGATTGGTGCCCTTGCTGCCAGTCAAATGATCGCCATCATGAAATTCACCAGCAAACACCCGCACCAGAGATAGCTTGCCACCATGTTCTGTGTGAAAGGTTTTCATCACATGTGCCAACGTGCGCGCTTCAATACCCAAGCGCTCTCTTGTAGCCGCAACATCTGGTACCTCATGGCGCAACGCTTTAAGCAAGCGATTGACGCCATGACCTTTTTCCGCCGACCCAATGAGCACCGGGCAGATCGTACCAGAACGCAAATCATCGGACAGATCATCGAAAATCTTGTCCTGGGGAGGTTCGATATCTTCCAGCAATTGCTCCATCAGCTCATCATCATAATCTGCGAGTGTTTCCAGCATTTTAAAACGGGCTTCTTCTTCGCGCCCGCTCAGATCTTCTGGCAGCTCGATGATCTTGCTTGATTGATGTTCGCGGTACAAATAGGCCCGCTCCAGTGCCAGATCAACAAATCCCGTGACAATATTATTTTCCCAAATAGGGATCTGCCGCAGCACGAGTGGCCGATCGCTGGCCGGTTGCAACATGGGAATAATATCGCGCACATGCAGCTCCGCCTTGTCGATCTTGTTGAGAAACAGGAAATGCGGGATATTGCGATCTTCAAGCTGCTTCAAAATAAGCTGCAAGGCAGGGGTTTTCTTTTGGTCAGGTTCACATACGACAATCGCTGCGTCAACACTGGGCAATACCGTATTGGCATCTTCGCTAAACTCAATCGAGCCGGGACAATCAATAAAGGTAAAACTATCACCAAGATAATCAACCTGTGCCACATTAAGTTCGACACTCATATCATGGGCGCGCGCTTCGGGCGACGCGTCCCCCACCGTATTGCCTTCGGCGACGGTTCCCTGGCGATTAACCCCGCCGGTATGTTCCAAAATACTTTCAAGCAGGCTGGTCTTGCCAGACAGATATGGACCGACCAGGGCGATACAGCGTGGAGAGCCGCCGGATTGATTCTTATTCCCCATCATTATTCCTCCTCTTTAAAGTCATCACAAACGAAAATTCGAGTACAAAAAAAAAGCCCCTGTCACGTAATGTGAGGGGGCAGGATCGAAGCAGTATGTAAAAGACGTCTCATAAATTTGACCTTTCAACATCATCCGAAAACAGGCCGTAGCACAAGCGGAAACAAGCATATGCCAAGGTCAGATGAATGGGGGTTACCGCAGTAATTCCATATCTCTATCGTGGCCATCCACATGGCAATTTGCAAGCCTAGAGTTGTAGAAAAGCCAAAATATTACTCGATTTTCGAAAATATGGGGCGCCGTGCTGACGAACCGACCATCTGCAAGGACCAGACATACCAATGCCATCCCCGCAAAAGTGAAAATGGCATTGTTTGTGTGACAGTTTTTTCAGGCCTCAATCAAGAAATGATTACGTCATATATTGCACGGTCGGTAGGTTTTTGCGCAACCAGCCCTGCGCCGAGAAATTGCCCATCATACCTTCAGATATATCAGCAACAGCGCTATAGCCTTGTTCACGCAAAAAGCTGGAGATTTTAGCAGTACGTTGACCGGTCGCACAAATAAGCGCGATGGGCTTACTGAAATCGCCGCTAACGGCATCGTTCAAATCTTGCATAAATGTGGGGTTTTGCGGCGTGATCGTCAAAGCGCCCTCGGCCACACCAGAGCGCATCCATTCCATGGGTGTACGCACATCAATAATCGTTAAATTACCCGCCTGGCTCATTTCCAGCGCCTTTTCAGCACTAATAACGTCTGGCAGCGGCGCATTATCTGTCTGATTAACAGTCATTGTCATTTAACCTTCTCCCGAATATACCCAATGAATAAGATCTCCAACTGCTCTTTGACAAGGTGCATTATGTCGCTTGTCGAGAGCTTAATATTCAATTTATTGAATGTTTAATGGTTCTAAACGTAAAAATCAAGACCCCTGCATGTCACTCCTCAAGTACCCCAAGAACCATTACAGAAGAAATCCACGACTTGTCGTACCTCAAAGGATAGGCTAGAAGGCAGATCAACCCCTAATCGAGATGCTTTATACATGAGCAAGAAGAACAAGATCAGAAGGCCGAAGGCGCGTCTTCCCAAGGGCATGAAAGATGGCGAAGCGAGTGAAATCCGCGCCATGAACGCCATGCTGGAAAAAATCCGTACGGTCTACGAACTCTATGGCTTTGAGCCACTGGAGACGCCCGCTTTTGAATATAGCGATGCGCTGGGCAAATTCCTGCCCGACCAGGACCGCCCCAATGTCGGTGTGTTCTCGTTTGAAGACGAAGACAAGCAATGGCTGTCTTTGCGCTATGACATGACCGCCCCCCTCGCCCGCTATGTGGCGCTGAACTATGATCGCTTGCCAAAACCCTATCGACGCTATGCCGCGGGTTCCGTATGGCGCAACGAAAAACCAGGCCCTGGCCGCTTTCGCCAGTTCACCCAGTTCGACGCCGATACAGTCGGTACCCCCGTTGGCGCATCCGACGCCGAAATGTGCATGCTGATGGCCGATGTTATGGAAGCGGTTGGCATCAAGCGCGGCGACTATGTGATCCGGGTCAATAACCGCAAGATTCTGGATGGAGTTATGGAAGCGAACGGATTAGCGGATGACGAAAACGCAGCCAAACGCCTAACAGTATTGCGAGCAATAGATAAATTTGATCGTCTAGGTTTGGATGGTGTTGTTGAGCTACTCGGTCAGGGAAGAAGAGATGAAAGTGGCGATATAACCCCTGGGGCTAATCTGACTGATCGTCAGATAAATAGCATAGTTAACTTTACTGGATGGGGAGAAGCTCATTCTAGCTCGCAAAGCAATTTCGGCTACGACGAAGTTACTTTCGCTAATTTCGAAGAAAGCGTAGGCACTACAGAAATTGGGCTTGAGGGAATCGCAGACCTCAAGACCATCGCTAGCCTATGTCGCTCAGCCAACTATGGCGAAGACCGCATCCAGATCGACCCTTCTGTTGTACGTGGTCTTGAATATTATACCGGTCCCGTATTTGAGGCCGAGGTCACTTTCGACGTCAAAAACGACAAGGGACAGGTTGTGCAGTTTGGATCTGTTGGCGGCGGCGGTCGTTATGATGGGTTGGTGGCGCGTTTCAAGGGCATTGAAATTCCCGCCACTGGCTTCTCGATTGGCGTCTCGCGGCTTTACACGGCGCTGCAGGCACTTGATCAGCTGGACGATCAAACCAGAGGCCCGGTGCTTGTCCTCGTGATGGACAAGGAACGCACTGCCGACATGCAGGCCATGACCTTTGAACTGCGCAATGCTGGCATTCGTACCGAAATGTATGTGGGTGGTTCCGGCATGCGCGCCCAGATGAAATATGCTGACAAGCGCGCGGCTCCTTGTGTCATCATTCAAGGATCCGACGAATTTGCAGCAGGCGAAGTGACCATCAAGGATCTTGTAAAAGGATCTGAAATGTCAAAAGAAATTACCGATAATAAAGAGTGGCGCGAGGGACGCCCGGCGCAGTTCGCAGTCAAACGCGATGAACTGATCGAAGCCGTACTCTCTGTCCTCAAGCGGCACGAGGCATAAAGACATGCAAGCTGAAACCGCCCAAAAATTTGAAGCCCTTGAACAGCTGGCTGCCAAATTGCGCGAAGTGTTCACAAAAGCTGGTTTTGAACCGGTGGCTCCCGCCATCTTGCAGCCCGCAGATGTTTTGCTGGATTGCTCGGGCGAAGCCTTGCGCGCTCGCACCTATGTTTTTTCCGATCTCGATGGCCATGAACTTTGCCTGCGCCCTGATCTCACAGTACCAACCGCAAGGCTCTATCTGGAGCGCAATCCAACGGTACATGAAGAAGCACGCTATTGTTATAATGGCCCGACCTTTCGCTATTCTCCCGCCGATGGCAAAAATACCCGCCCCCGTGAATTTAGGCAAATGGGGCTGGAGCTTTACGCCATGAATGATCGTCTGGCGGCCGAAGCGGAGATCTTCAAACTGACCATTGAAAGCATCGAAAAAGCCAGGCTCTCTGATTATAAAATCAAAATTGGCGACCTTGGCTTGTTTACCGCCTTTATCGACGCCATCGATATGCCAACGCGTTGGCGGGCGCGTCTCAAACATCATTTCTGGCGACCTGACGCGTTCCATAAGCTGTTACGCGAACTCTCTGGTGACGAAGAAGGAGCCAGCCAAACCAAAAATAGCTGGCCACTTCTTGATTCAAAAGATCTGCTCGGCGCCATGCTGATCATCAGCAATCATATGCGCGATCATAAAATCCCGCTGATTGGCACTCGCTCGCTTGAAGAGGTCACAAAACGGCTGATCGACCGCCAGCTCGATACCGCTGAGGACCGTCTTTCAAAAGAAAAAGTACAGTTGATAGAAGATTATCTGGCCATCCAGGGACCACCGCGCGCCGCGATGGCCCGTATTGTCGACCTCACCGACAAGGCCGACATAAAAATTGCCAAGGCGTTCAAGCGCTTTGAAAAGCGTCTCGATCTATTCAAGGAACGTGGCATTGAAATGAAAAACACAGAGTTCAGCGCCGAATTCGGGCGCAGCTTCGAATATTATACGGGCTTTGTATTTCAGATCGAAGCCTCCAATTCAGAGGAGATCGGTCCGGTCGCGGGCGGCGGGCGCTATGACGGTCTGCTGAAAAAGCTTGGCGCCATGGACAAAGTGCGAGCCGTTGGATGTGCGATCCACACCGAGCGCCTGCTCACCCTCGTTGAGGGGGAAATGGAATGAGTAAAAAAGCCCTGACCATTGCTGTACCCTCCAAAGGCCGCTTGATGGAAAACACCCTCAAAATGTTTGCTAGCATTGGCATGACCATCAAAAAAACCGGCCATGAACGTGGTTATCATGGCAAGGTGATCGAGCATGAAGAAATCGACGTGGCGTTTCTATCAGCCAGCGAAATCGCCCATGATCTGCGCAGCGGACGCATCCATCTGGGGGTCACTGGTGAAGACCTGGTACGCGAAACCATCGCTGACCACCACAAGCGAGTGACCTTCATCAAACCCTTGGGGTTTGGCCATGCCGATGTGATTGTTGCCGTTCCCAAAAGCTGGCTCGATGTGGATACCGTTGCCGATCTTGAAGATGTCGCGGCTCAATTTCAGAAAAATCACGGGCGGCGCCTGCGTCTCGCCACCAAATATGTCAATCTGACCGGGCGGTTTTTTGCCCGCAATGGCTTTTTTGGCTATCGCATTGTCGGCAGCCTTGGCGCCACCGAAGGTGCTCCCGCCAGCAGCAATGCCGAGCTGATCGTTGATATCACATCGACCGGTGAAACTCTGGTAGCCAATCACTTAAAAATCCTCAAGGACGGGGTCATCCTCATGAGCCAGGCCAACCTAGTCGCATCGCGCAACGCCAACTGGACCAGCGCAGCGATAGAGGCTCGTAACAAAATTGAGCAAAGGATCTTGACCGAAAAAACCCCCGAATAAGCGGTGTGGCGCCCCCCCCTGAAGAGCTCCCTAAAAAATCCCCGACAATTTTAATTAAACTTGTATCGACTTATGGGTGATCAGACAGCTAGCCAAAGTGTTTCTCCATATTCACAGTCTAGCCGATCAGGATGCACCTTGGAGGATATTTAGAGATTCCCGTAAGTTTATTTATTACTACGTAGACGTCTTATTATTCGGTGACCAGCGCAAAATAGGCTTGCGAGCAGCCCCGGTCTCGTCCAGTCGACGCCTTGGCGTAAAACGAGGGGCGTTTAAAAATGGCTCGGCGTCCCCCTGTTTAGCCCGCTTGGCCAGCACAATCATCACCTCAATAAACTGATCCAATGAGGCCTTACTCTCGCTTTCCGTTGGCTCAACCAGCATCGCCCCATTCACGATCAGCGGGAAATAGACGGTCATGGGATGGAAGCCCTCATCAATCATCGCCTTGGAAAAATCACGCGTGGTGACGCCCGTGCCTTTCAAAAATGCATCATCGAACAGTACTTCGTGCATACAAATATGATCTTCTCCAAACGCCAGCGACATATAATCTGACAGCGAGGCGCGCAGATAGTTGGCATTGAGAACGGCATCTTCTGAGGCCTGCTTCAAGCCATCCGCGCCATGGCTCATCATATAGGTGAGCGCTCGTGTATACATGCCGAACTGCCCATGAAAAGCGGTCATGCGCCCAAACGGGCTGGTCTCGTCAACGCGATCATTGGCATTTTCCACCAATCGGGTGCTCTCCCCTTCTTTTACGAGGAAAGGCAATGGTGCAAAAGGCGCAAGGCGTTTTGACAACACCACTGGCCCGGAACCTGGTCCGCCGCCGCCATGCGGCGTCGAAAAGGTTTTATGCAAATTGAAATGCATGGCATCGACGCCAAGGTCTCCCGGTTTTACCTTACCAGCAATGGCCGTGAAATTGGCACCATCACAATAGAAATAGGCACCAACTTCATGGATCAGCTTGGCGATCTCGACTATCTCACGCTCGAACACTCCGCCCGTATTGGGGTTGGTGAGCATGATCGCGGCGACATCATCATCGAGCGCCTCTTTTACCGAGGCGACTGTTACTGTACCGTCTTCTTGCGCTGGCACCGAGCGAATTTTATAGCCGACCAGCGCCGCCGTTGCGGGGTTTGTGCCATGCGCGCTATCTGGCACAAGCACAATGTTTTTAGTAGACCCTCTAGCCTCATGGGCCGCCTTAATCGCCATCATACCGCACAATTCGCCATGTGCCCCAGCTTTTGGTGACAGGGCAATCGCCTTCATGCCCGTCAGTTCCATTAGCCAATGAGCCAGTTCATCCATCAAATCAATAGCACCAGGCACGCTTGATTGTGGCTGTAGCGGATGAATATCCATAAAGCCCTGCAAGCGGGCGATTTTTTCATTAAGGCGCGGATTATGCTTCATGGTGCAAGACCCGAGCGGATAAATACCGGTATCAATGCTATAGTTCTTTTGCGACAGGCGCACATAATGGCGCATGGTTTCTGGTTCTGACAGACCGACCAGTCCGAATTCATCGATACGTTCCAAACCGTTAAGGCGGCTTTCAAACGGGGCAACATCGGCAAAATCAACGCCCGTTGTTTGTGTATCGCCCAGGTCAAACAGTATCGGCTCTTCGATCTGCAGAGCCTTGTTGCCAGAAACGGTCATCGCATCGGCCTGGTCGCTGGAGGACTGATCGATATTGGTCTTGCGCCCTTGTCTATTCATGCTCATGAGATTTCTCCCTCGATAGCAGCTGCAAGATCTGTGATCTGTTCGGCGCTGTTCATCTCGGTGACGGCAATAACCAACAGATCTTCGAGCGTGCCATCACCATGTAATCGCGATACCGGCACACCAGCCAATAATTGTTTGGCGGCCAACGCCTCAACAAGATCATGGGCGCTGCCAGGAACGCGAATGGTGAACTCGTTAAAGAAGCTGTCATTGAGCACATCGACACCATTTATCTTGCCAAGTTCATCAGCCAGCTGCACCGCATTAGCATGATTTATCATGGCCAGCTGGCGGAGACCTTTTTCGCCAAGCAAGGTCAAATGAATAGAAAAAGCCAGCGCCATCAGCCCTGAATTGGTGCAGATATTGGATGTGGCTTTTTCGCGTCTGATATGTTGCTCTCTGGTCGACAGGGTCAGCACAAACCCTTGCTGCCCGTCGACATCGACGGTTTTTCCACAAAGACGCCCCGGCATCTGGCGAATATATTTTTGTCTTGTTGCAAACAACCCCACATAGGGACCACCAAAATCAAGCCCGCAGCCCAAAGACTGCCCCTCGGCTACAACAATATCGGCGCCCATGGACCCCGGCGATTTGATCGCGCCAAGAGATACAATTTCGGTGACCACAATAATCAACAATGCCTTCTTGACGTGCGCCGCTTCTGCCAGTTCACTATAGTCACTGATCTGGCCAAAAAAATCTGGATATTGCACTACCACACAGGCGGTTTGATCATCAATCTGGCTGATCAAATCTTCAGCTTCAGCAATTGCAGGTGTCATCTGAACCAGATCACCCCCCGAAAAACGCTGCATATTTTCAACAACCGCGCGATATTGCGGATGCAGGCCGCCAGACAGGATTGCCTTTTTGCGCCTTGTGACGCGGCGCGCCATTAACACGGCTTCTGCTGTGGCGGTAGAGCCGTCATACATGGAGGCATTAGCGACATCCATACCAGTAAGCATGCAAATCTGTGTCTGGAATTCGAACAGGACGTGTAAGGTACCTTGCGAAATCTCAGGCTGATAGGGAGTATAAGAGGTCAAGAATTCCGAACGCTGAATAAGGTGATCAACGGTGGCGGGCGTATGGTGGCGATAAGCCCCTGCCCCCACAAAAAAGCCCTTGGACTGACCGGCGGACAGATTACGCGCCGCCATTTGTGACAATTGGCGCTCCACCTCAAGTTCGCTGGCCGCAAGAGGCAAATCAGGTAGTTTGTCTAATAGCTTGTCATTTGGCACATCGGCAAACAGAGCATCGACATGATCAACACCAACTTTCGCCAGCATTGCGCGCCGGTCGTCAGGTGACAAAGGCAGATAACGCATTAGCTCTCACTTTCAACGAATTCTTCGTAACCCGCTTTGTCCATCAACTCTTCCAGTTCATCTGTATTGGACAATTTGATCTTGATAAACCAGGCATCCGCTTCCGCGCTTTCATTGACCAAGGCCGCATTATCACCAAGCGCCTCATTGGCCTCGACCACTTCACCGCTGATGGGGGCATAGACCTCACTGGCCGCTTTGACGCTTTCGACCACGCAGGCTTCATCACCCTGTTCGACGTCAAGGCCAGGGTCCGGCAGTTCAACAAATACGATATCACCAAGCTGTTCCTGAGCGTGATCCGTGATGCCAATGGTGCCCACGCCGTCCTCGACCATGATCCATTCGTGTTTTTTTGTGTAATAGGTTTTCGACATCAAATGCCTCCTCATCTGTTCGTTAGATTTATTTCTTTTTGCGATAAAAATTATGCGCGACAAATGGCAACGGCTGAACGAGCGCTGACAGGCGCTTGCCCCGCACTTCAAGTTCCAGCATAGTACCCGCTTCGCTATGCTGGGTGCTCACATATCCCATGGCCACCGGCCCGCCAACCGATGGTCCATAACCACCACTGGTGATGATACCCGTCTCAGCACCATCTGTGCTGAACACCTTGGTTCCCTCACGCGCTGGAGCGCGGCCCTCTGGCCTTATGCCCACCAGCTTTCTGGCTGGACCATCTTTGAGCTGTGCAAAAATTTTATCAGCACCGGGAAACCCTCCATTTTCGCGGCGGCGCTTGCCGATTGACCAGGTGAGGTTAGATTCAATAGGTGTCGTTGTTTCGTCGATATCGTGACCATAAAGACAAAGCCCGGCTTCCAGACGCAAGCTATCACGAGCGCCAAGACCAATGGCTTCCACATCAGGATGGGCTTCGAGCGCACGCCAGAATGTTTCCACATCTTTAGATTTTATGGCCAGTTCAAAGCCATCTTCACCCGTATATCCAGAGCGCGAGACATGCATCCACATCTCATTGCCATCGACAACTACTGGTAGATCAAGCGAGCTCATAAACGCCATGTCAGCAACTTGTGGGGCAAACCCTGCCAGCACATCCACCGCCTTTGGACCCTGCAAGGCGACAAGCGCCATATCATCGAGAATTTTCATTTCGACATTGTCTGGCATGCTTTTTTCGATGAGGGCAAAATCACGGGTTTTGCAAGCGGCATTCACCACCACATAGACCCAGTGTTCATGCCCCTCCATACCCAGGCGCGTAACCATCAGATCGTCAAGCACGCCACCTTCATCATTGAGCAGCTGCGAGTAGCGCTGGCGGCCGGCTTTCAACGCGACAAAATTACCCGGCGCCAGCGTTTCAAGCGCATGCGCCGCCGTTTTGAACTCACCATCAGCAGGGATCAAAAACGCCTGCCCCATATGAGAGACGTCAAACAATCCAGCTTTTTCGCGCACATGCAAATGTTCCTTGAGCACGCCAAGCGGATATTGCAACGGCATCTCATAGCCCGCAAACGGCACCATTTTGGCGTCCAGCTTATTGTGAAAATCGTATAACGGCGTGTGCTTTAAAGGGGTATCCCCTTGTTGATCCGACATATACTATCCTCCTTCAACCCATGACCACATTGCGAGCGCAATCTGTGCCAGAACGATGGCCCAGACGCATACCCCCTCTGTCGTGGAACCTGAGAGATTTAATTATTTGGCAGCACCAAACAACTTACCCCTTCGGTGAGGCGTGGAGCTTATCCATGCCTGCTTTCCAGAGTGCCATCTTCCTGCGGTCCGTTTGCCTGAGAGTTTCCCGTCATTTTTTTGGGGCGGTTGCTCCTTCGGCGCCATTTATGTCTTTTACGTCTGACACAATAATCTCTCCCGCAGGGATCAACTAGCATGCGCCCTTAATAGAAAAGCTTGAGGGATTAGTCAATAAAAGTGAGCAAACTCATTTTTTCTTTTTGGTCTTGAGTTTGGCTTTTCTGGGAACGGTCTTTGGATCAACAAGAAGCGGGCGATATATTTCCACTCGGTCCCCCTCCACCAAGACTACATCGAGCTTGGCGGGCAGGGCATAAATACCAATGCTGAGTGTATCAGTTTCAAGCTCCTTGAAATGCTCTAGCACTCCTGATTTCTTGATCGCCTCAAGGGCGGTTGTACCCTCGATAACCGACATGGTCTGCCAAAAACCATCATTTGGGTAGGCACAAGCCACTGAAATTTCGAAAGTTTTTACCACTAAGTTACCCGCTTCGATATTGCTGCCGGAACACTATCCCCAGCCCGCTGGCTTGCGCGTTTTACACGCGCAGCATCAATGACATTTTTGAGGGCGATGAGAAAACCGAGCACAATAAACCCACCAGGCGGCAAGATGAGTAGCAAAAACCCCTTATAGTCGCCGCCAAAAACAACTGTCTCCAAAAAAGAAAACTGCTCCCCCAGCAGCAGGGAAGCGTTAGAAAACAGCGCTCCTGATCCCAGCACTTCACGTATGCCCCCAATGACAACCAAAACGGCAGTGAACCCGAATCCCATGAAGAACCCGTCTACCATCGAGGGGATCACATCATTGCGCGACGCAAAGGCCTCGGCGCGGCCAAGAATGGCGCAATTGGTGACAATCAGCGGAATGAACAGGCCCAGCACCTTGTAAAGCTCATGCAGCCAGGCATTCATACCCATTTCAACCAACGTGACCTGCGAGGCGATGATCAACACGAACACTGGAATACGGATTTCGGGGGTAATAAAACCACGCCACAAAGAAACCGAAAAACCCGAGGCTACCAGCACAAAGGTCGTCGCAATGCCCATGCCAAGCCCGTTGGTGGCCGTTGCCGTCACCGCCATCAAGGGACAAAGCGCCAGCAATTGCGCCAGCACAACATTGCGTGTCCACAGGCCGTCATTGATGATGGTGCGATAGTCTGGTGCTTTTGTGCTCATGAGCCGGCCCCTCCCTCATCTTTATCTGTCACCTTGTCGCTCGACAAAAGTTCTGCTCTCTTGAAGCTGAAAAATTCCAATCCCTCACGCACCCCCTTGATGACAGCGCGCGGCGTGATGGTCGCACCTGAAAACTGGTCGAACATGCCCCCATCCTTTTTCACACCCCATTTGGTACGCGGCGTATTTTGCAGCGAGAGACCATCAAAACGTGTGATCCAGTCACTTTTCGCGACCTCGATCTTGTCGCCAAGCCCCGGCGTTTCTTCATGGGACAATACGCGCACGCCCAGCACCTCACCACTTGCATCAATCCCCATGATCAAATGAATGGACATATAGCCATTAACAGTCTGCGCAAAGGCAATCGCCGTTACCTTACCCGCTTTGCGTGCTCGATATATTTCATGCAATTTCCCCGCTGCATCCTCCAAGTGTATCACTTCGGCGGTCAAATCACTGTCATGCAGGCGATCTGGAATGACGATCTCAAGCGAATGCACCAGATCTTCATGATTGCGATCCTTGATGGGTTGTTCGGTTGCCATATTGCCAAGGATCAAAAACACGGCTGCAACCAGCGCGATTCCCCCTAATAATCCTGCATGTACGACCGGATTTTCACTATCGAGCCAACTCATTTTCCACCCCCTTGCGGCAGCTGCCCGGTAAGCGGCTCACCGCTTTTACTGCGGCCGAAAATACGCGGTTTGATATAATGATCAATAAACGGCGTCATGGCGTTCATCAGCAAAATCGCAAAGCCTACCCCTTCGGGGAAAATCGAATAAGCGCGAATGAAAAAGGTCAGAGCGCCAACCCCTGCACCAAAAATCAGCCGTCCGGTGTTAGACACCGGCTGCGTGACATAATCGGTTGCGATAAAAAAAGCACCCAGCACAAAGCCACCAGAAAAAAGATGGGTGAGCATACCAGGGTGATAGGCGGGATTGAAAAAGTGGGCAATACTCGCGATCAGCGCCATGCTGGCAAACATCGCGAAGGGCGTGTGCCAACTGATAATGCGCACAGCCAGCAAGAACACGCCGCCAAGAACAAGCAACAGCGCCGACGCTTCCCCCATGCCGCCGGGCAACACCCCAAGCATCGCGGTTGGCAGATCACTCACCAGCCCGTTAGCTCCCCCGATTGATTGACCATCGAAATGCAATATTTTTATCTGCGTCAGAATAGAAGCGCTGGTCAGAGCATCAATATCGATGCCGCCCATGAATATAATATCAAGGGCCTGCGAGAAATTGGGACTTTGCTCGGCGAACAAGGGCTGGGGCTGCATAAAAAAAGTCATCTCAAGGGGAAATGAGATCAGTAGCGCAATGCGCGCCACCATGGCCGGATTGAAAATATTTTGCCCAAGCCCTCCATAAATATGTTTGCCAAATACAATGGCAATAAATCCGCCGAGCACACCAATCCACCACGGGGCCCAGGGCGGCAACGCCATGGCCACCAGCCAACCGGTCAGCACCGCCGATCCATCCAGCAAAAAGGGCGTCACCGGTTTACGGGCGAGCAGCAGCGACAACGCCTCAAAGAGCAGACTTGAGCCAATAATGATGAAAAATAAAATGATGGCGGGCCAGCCAAATTGATAAAGGCTGAACGCAGTCGCAGGGGCCAGCGCCAGCATTACCAACAACATGGTGCGCGGCACACTATCGATGGAGTGCATAAAGGGCGCGCTGATGATTTTTGCTCGGTTCATGCCTTAACCTCACCCTCATATTTTTGCTCGTGAGCTTTTTTGCGATCCGCAATGGCTTTCTTGCGGGCGTCCTGTTTGGCTTTCTTCTGGCGGGCTTTCTCCTCTGATCTCACCAAACGTTCATCCGACAGTCGCTTCAAACGCGCCGCACGCATGACCTCATTTCTCATTTCAAGAGCTTGCCCCTTGCCATAGTTAAAAAACTGAACAAGCGGAATGTGGGATGGACAGACATAAGAACAGGCACCGCATAAAATACAATCAGCAAGACCCGCATCAAGCGCTGGCTCGATCTTTTCATTGCGCACCAGCACGAACAAATCTTGTGGCTCCAGACTACTGGGACAGGCAGGAATACAAGCACCGCAGCGAATACAGGGGCGATGGGTACCAGGCTTCACTTCAGATTTAGTCAGCGCCAAAATGCCATTGGTGCCCTTGGTAATCGGCACCTCAAGATCGCTAAACGACAATCCCATCATCGGCCCACCGATCAACATCTGCTCTGGCGGTTGTGAAAAGCCGCCACAGGTCTCCACCAGATGTGACACTTTTGTGCCGAGCAAGACATGATAATTACCAGGATGTTTGATGGCGCCACCAGACACCGTCACGATGCGCGACACCAACGGCTGACCATATCGTACCGCCTCATGGATGGCGTAAGCAGTGCCCACATTATTGACGACCAACCCAAGAGCAGAAGGCAAAGCCCCCGAGGGCACTTCTTCGCCGGTCAGCACCTTAATAAGATGTTTTTCAGACCCCATGGGATAGAGAGTTGGCACTAAAACAACGCTCATGCCTTTATGCGCACCAGTCGCATCGCTCATGGCATCAGCCGCTTGCACGCGGCGGTCCTCGATAGCGATGATGACATTGGGCACGTTCAAGATACGTTGCAGGATAGAAATGCCATCGACAATATTTCGCGCCCTTTCTCGCATGAGCCGATCATCGGCGGTGAGATATGGTTCACATTCCGCGCCATTGATAATCAGGCTAAGCAAGTCAACATTATTGCGGGCGTCAAGCTTGGCAGCCGTTGGAAACATGGCACCGCCCATACCGACAATGCCGCTTCGATGGATACGCTCGACGAGCTCGCTCACCGAACTGCTTGCGGGATCAAGCGCCGCTGGCAGCTCCCCCCAGGCGTCCGCGCCGTCTGGTTCCAATGTCACCATCATTTCTGGCAAGCCAGAAGGATGCGGTGACCGTTGCATGGCAATATTAGTAATGCGCCCGGACGTTGGAGCATGCACCGGTGCCGTGATGCCATTATTGCTAGCCGCTCCCCTGGTACACATACCGATCAACTGCCCCTTGGTCACAAGCTCACCGACCTGAACCATGGGCTTTGCGGCAATGCCGATATGCTGATGCATGGGCAAGGACAACTCAACGGGCATGGGCACCGCCTGGATCGCCCTGTCAGCGCTTAGCTCTTTATGATCTTTGGGGTGAACGCCGCCAGGGACGTTGAATAGTTTCATCGATCCACGCTCCTTGTTGCCAGCTCGGAAGACGTGGATTGCGGTGAACGGGGTTTTGGCCAGTTCCAGGATTGTACGCTCTCTTCCTTGACCGTTACCGGTACCATCTCAATGCAATCGGTCGGGCAGACCTCCAGACAAGCCGCACCGCCAACACAGGCAGATACGATCACCGTATGAAGTTTTTTGGGAGCGCCAATGATGCAATCTGTTGGGCAGACCAAAATGCATTTCGTGCAGCCGATACAGTTCTCCTCATGCACAAAAGCGACAAGTGGTTCGTGATCCATTTGGCTGAGATCAATCTCGACATGCAGTTTTTCGGCAAGCTTGGCGGCCAGCGCCACACCGCCCGGGGGACATAAGGTCACGTCGGTTTCCCCGGCAGACAGGGCTTCGGCAGCCGGGCGGCAGCCGACAAAACCGCACTGCCCGCATTGCAGGTTTGGCAACATCTGTTCCAGCTCATCGGCCAGCGGATCTGTCTCGACCGATAAGAAGCGTGCTGCCATGGACAAGATAACACCCAGCAACAGGCCAAGCGCGGCGAGAGCGCCAACAGCTATCAGCATTTTCCAATCCCTTCCAATAGCCCGCGTTTCATTCGCCCTATTTGACCAATCCCGAAAAACCCATAAAGGCCATGGACAACATGCCAGCCGTGATAAAGCCGATGGGGGCGCCCTTGAACGCAAGCGGCACGTCGTTCAATTCAAGCCGCTCTCTGATCCCTGCAAACATTACCATCACCAGCGTAAAACCAATGGCCGAGCCAAATCCATAAAGCAAGCTTTGCGTAAAGTTGTGGCCCTGGTTCAGATTAAGCAACGCTACTCCCAGCACCGCGCAATTCGTTGTGATCAGCGGTAAATAAACCCCCAGCACCTGATAAAGGATCGGTGAAATACGCCGGATGGCGATTTCCGTGAACTGCACGATAGCGGCAATAACCAGAATAAACGTCACAAGACGCAAAAAATCGAGCCCCAATGGTCGCAGAAAATAGGTCTCCAGCAGCCAGCTTAAAGCGGCCGACAAGGTCAGTACAAAGGTCGTCGCCAACCCCATGCCAATTGCCCCGGCAAAGCGGTTTGAAACGCCCATAAAGGGGCATAGCCCGAGAAATTTCACGAGCACCACATTGTTTACCAGCACGGTTGACAGCAATATGAGCAGATACTGCTCCATGTTCCCTCACTATAATTACATTCGTTATAGGTTTTTATTGGCGTCCTGACAATTGGCCAAAATTGTCGCGTATTGACATGCGACAATTCCCCCACGGATGAGAAACGCATTTTAAAGGCCCGTTTCTTGCGTGTCTCATAGAATGAAGGAATTGGATGGACCTTGAACAAGAATGGGAATACAAGGCCACAAGAATGATCGTAATGAGCCAGAAAAGGCCCCTTGAATGCCCCGCGCAGTGAAAAAACTATTTGTCAAAACCTATGGCTGTCAAATGAACCAGTACGACAGTGATCGCCTGTTTGAAGTAATGGGCGAAATCGGCTTTGAGAGCACCGATGAAATGGTGCAGGCAGATGTGGTGGTGCTCAATACCTGTCATATCCGCGAAAAAGCCGCAGAAAAAGTTTATTCGGATCTTGGACGCATCAAGCTGATCCGCAATAAACGCCTGCAAAACGGCAAAGAAACAACGGTTGTTGTTGCCGGTTGTGTTGCCCAGGCCGAGGGCCGCGAAATCCTGGTGCGCGCGCCTGTGGTCAATATTGTCATCGGCCCGCAGAGCTTTCACCGCCTGCCCGATTATATTTTTTCGGCCGAGCAGCACAAACAAAGAATCGTTGATACCGACTTTCCAACCGACCTCAAATTCGAGCATCTCCCTGGCCGCTCCATCAAGAAACTGACGGCTTTTTTAACCGTGCAGGAAGGCTGCGATAAATTTTGTACATTCTGCGTGGTGCCCTATACCAGAGGCGGCGAGTATTCGCGCCCCGTCAAGGAGATCATCCGCGAAGCCAAAGATCTTGCGTCCAAGGGAACCAAGGAAATCACCCTGCTGGGACAAAACGTCAATGCCTATCATGGTGCCAATAAAAAAGGCCAACCGGTCAGTCTGGCGCGGATCATCAAGAAAACTGCCAAAATCGAGGGGCTAGAGCGTATCCGTTATACCACCTCCCACCCCAATGATATGAGCGATGATCTGATCGAGGCCCACCGCGATATTGAAAAGCTCATGCCTTATCTTCATCTGCCGTTTCAGTCAGGCTCCAATAAAATCTTAAAAGCCATGAACCGTGATCATCAGATCGACAAATATATGGAGGTCCTTGAGCGCGTGCGAGACGCCCGTCCGGGCATTGCCCTGTCGACCGATATCATCGTTGGTTTTCCCGGCGAAACGGATCAGGACTTCGAAGATACCATGCAATTAGTGCGCGACGTCAAATATGCCCAGGCCTATTCCTTTACCTATAGTCCTCGTCCCGGCACCACCGCTTCGCTCATGGAAGATAAGGTCGAAAAACATGTGGCAAGCGAGCGTCTGCAACAATTGCAGACTTTGCTGAAAGAACAGCAACTGGAGTTCAATCGTGCCCAGATTGGTAAAAAACTGCCCGTTTTATTTGAAAAACGCGGTCGTGAACCCGGCCAGCTAGTGGGACGGTCTCCCTATTTACAACTGGTACATGTAATCGCCCCCGATAAGCTAATGGGGCAGATTGTCGAAGTAAAAATTGTCGACACAACCCGAAATAGCCTTGCTGGTGAAATAAAAAGCTCGCATAGTTTATCACCCAGGAAAAATTCAGTGTTCGAGCGTGCCAAGGAGATATGATTGCCGCAAACCATAAAAAAAGGTGAGATCAAGCAGCTTGTGCTTGAATTCGAGGACAATAACCTCATTCGTGAACTTCTAGGGGAGTTTGATGAAAATCTCGCGCTGATCGAAGACCGGCTGGGCATTGAAACCCACACGAATGGCAATCTAATTACCCTGTCTGGATCAAATCATGCCATCAAAACTGCCAAATCCGTGCTCGAAGGCCTATATCACCGTTTGCGCCACGGCGAGCAGATCACCCCCGCCGAAGTCGACGGCACCATCCGCCACCTCGATCCCATGATACCGGCAACGGCGCGCGCCAATGCCAGCAAGAAAGCCCCTCGCAAACCGAGCAAAAAATCGTCACAACGAGCTATTGTCAAAAATGGTCCAGACGGTGCCGCGCAGATCAAAACCAAAAAGCGTTTGATTACCGGCCGTACGAAATTACAAAGCGACTATCTGCGCACCATTGATAAAAATGAGCTGACTTTCTCGGTTGGCCCGGCTGGCACCGGCAAAACCTACCTGGCCGTTGCCTACGCATCAGCTGCGCTTGAACTTGGCCTCATTGACCGGTTGATCCTGTCGCGTCCCGCCGTGGAAGCCGGAGAACGTCTGGGCTTCTTGCCCGGCGACATGCGCGAGAAAATCGATCCCTATCTGCGCCCCCTCTATGACGCCCTCTATGACATGCTGCCAGCCGAAAAGGTGGAGCTTGGACTTGAGAGCGGCGCCATCGAGATCGCCCCACTAGCCTTTATGCGCGGGCGCACCTTGTCACATGCGCTGATCATTCTTGATGAAGCGCAAAACTGTACGCCCATGCAAATGAAAATGTTCCTGACCCGGCTTGGCGAGGGATCGCGCATGATCGTCACAGGAGACCCCTCGCAAATCGATCTGCCCGCCGGAACCCGCTCTGGATTGATCGACGCTACCTCCCTGCTCCAAGACGTTGAGAGCATTGGCCAAATCAGCTTCACCAGCAAGGATGTTGTGCGCCATGACCTCGTCACACGCATCGTCAATGCCTATGACAATAAAGATAAGAAGCGCGAAGAGCAGCGCAAAAAGCCACCAAGGACTCGAAATAAGCGTGCCTCAATCAACTGATCTCACCCTTGATCTAATTGTCAGCCATGAGGCATGGTCTGACCTCAAAAAGCTTGAAGCACTTATCAAACAGGCCGCCAATGCAGCCTGCGCAAGCGCGAGCAAGCTGCGCGGCGTAAATGGTCCCTTTGAAGTGGCGATCAATTTGTCAAATGACGAGCAGGTCAAAGCACTCAATCATCAGTTCAGGGGCAAAGACAAAGCCTCAAATGTGCTGTCCTTTCCGTTTAAAAACGAGTTTCCCGAACTGCTTGAAGGCCCTGAACCGCTGGGCGATATCATCCTGGCACTGGAAACCATTACCCTCGAAGCCAAAAACGAGGACAAACTGCTTGGTCATCATATTGCCCATCTTGTCGTGCATGGTATTCTTCATCTGTTTGACTATAGTCATGAGGAATTAAGCGAGGCTGGCGAGATGGAAGAACTGGAGCGTCAAATTCTTGCCTCCCTGCAGATCCCTTCCCCCTATCATGATGATTAAAACAGTGTTATCATCCAACTTTGAAAATCAAGGCTCCAAAACAAAATGAACGATCAAAATGCGGTGACTACTGAATTGACCGACACCGACCCTTGTGCCGCCGATCTGATCGACGAGGACAGTCCAAGCTTTTTTACACGCTTGAAACGAATATTCGGCCTCGCACCGCCGTCCTCTTCAAGGCAACAGATTTTAAATCTGTTGCATACAGATGCGCTCGCGACATCACGCGATTTCTCCCGTCAGGAACGTTCAATGCTGCGCAATATTTTGCGCTTCGACACCTTGCGCGTCGATGATGTGATGTTGCCCCGGGCCGACATTATCGCCATCGACGAGCAGGCAACTCTGGGCGAGCTGTTCAGCCTGTTCGAAACCTCTTCCCATTCACGTCTCCCGCTCTACCGCGAAACGCTCGATGATCCGCGCGGCATGGTGCATATCAAGGATTTGATGCTTTGGATCGCCGATCGTCAGCTGGGTGAAAACGCCGATAAAGCCAAACCCAGACAGAGCAAGCCAGAAGGGCAAACAGGTCTGCGTCTGGTCGAGACCCCAAAACCGATTATCAATCTTGCCGATATTGATCTTGAGCAAACAGTTGCCTCCATCAGGATCCGCCGCTCAATGCTCTATGTGCCGCCGGGCATGCCCGTGCTTGATCTGCTGTTGCGTATGCAATCAACGCGCATACATCTGGCTCTAGTGGTCGACGAATATGGTGGCAGCGACGGCCTTGTGTCCATAGAAGATCTGGTCGAAGAAGTGGTCGGAGAAATTGAAGACGAGCATGATGTCGACGAGGGAGCCTCGCTGGTCTCCCATCCAAAAAAAGGCCTACTCGCCAAAGCACGAACTCCAATCACCGAACTTGAGCTGCATCTTGGTTATGACCTTATTACCAGCGAGGAAGACGACGAGTTTGATACGCTGGGCGGCCTTGTATTTGCGCTTGCAAAACGGGTTCCGGTACGTGGCGAAATCGTTGCCCACCCAAGCGGCATTGAGTTCGAAGTGCTGGATGCCGATCCGCGGCGTATCAAACGCCTGCGCATCCACATTCCCGACGACGGTGTAAAGTACCAAAGCAGCAATCATCACGATCAACAAGCGCCCAAAGCCCTTGATGCCGGGGAATAAATGATTATCGAGTGCGCGCATAACCTGCGGGGCTGGCGGCAAATGGCAACGGCCTTCGCAGCTGGCTCTTTAAGCGTCTTGTCGCAAGCTCCCTTTCATCTCTGGCCAGTGCTGTTTTTTACCCTGCCCCTCCTCATCTGGTTGATCGATGGGGCGGTTGAGCATCACGCCAATAATCCCCGACAGCTTTTAAAAAAAGCCGCCGCACTTGGCTGGACTTTCGGGTTTGGATATTTTTTGTTTGGTCTCTATTGGATCGGCAAAGCATTTGTCGTGGAAGCGGGCATATTCCTTTATCTCCTGCCCATCGCCATGATCTTGATGCCGGCAGGCCTTGCATTATTTTACAGCCTCGCGATTGGCCTCGCTGCTCTGTTTTGGAAGTCCGGCTTATCGCGCGTTTTGACCCTCGCCCTGGCACTGGCTATCACTGAGTATTTGCGCGGCCATATCTTTACGGGCTTTCCCTGGAATGCCCTTGGTCATGTGTTTGCCGGAGAAGCTGGTTTATCACAACTCTCCTCCCTGTTTGACCCTTATGCCCTTTCATTTTTTTGTGTGCTGATATTTGGCTCCCCGGCTATCGCCCTGTTCAAAAGACAGAGTGAACAAGTTAAAAACCAGCGCGAACGAACAGGTATAGCAATCTACAAAGCCCCTTTGATCTTGGTGTGCAGTTTGCTGGTCGCCTCCATCTGGGGGCATTTCCGGCTGCACAACGCCATCAACCACGAGGTCCCCAATGTGGTTTTGCGGCTGGTGCAACCCAATATCAAGCAAGTTGACAAATGGCGCCCCGGTAATGCTGGCCCGATATATCGTACTATGCTCGAGCTATCGGCACAAAAGACCAAACAAAGCCCTCAAGGGCTGAACTCGATCACCCATCTGATCTGGCCAGAATCTGCTTTGCCATTTTTTATGGCGCACTCCCCTGAAGCCCTCAAGGGCATCGAAATACTGCTCCCTGATCAAGTAACGCTAATTACCGGCGCCATGCGCTATAAACCGTCAAAACAGGTAGATACGAGCTCCCAGAGAGCGGTTTATAACAGCCTGTTCGTTATTGATGGCAAGGCCCGCATTACCCGCACATTCGATAAAAAACATCTCGTTCCATTTGGGGAATATCTACCCTTTCAATCGGTGCTTGAAGCAATCGGTCTGCGCCAAATAGTGCAGGTGCGCGGGCACTTTGAAACGGGCCAGCAACCGCGGCTGGTTCGCCTTGACAATGCACCGCCCTTTGCTCCGCTAATCTGCTATGAGGTCGTGTTTCCCCATGAAATAATCGAACAAGGTGTGCGCCCCGAATGGCTGCTCAATCTCACCAATGATGCGTGGTACGGCGTTTCCACTGGCCCCTATCAGCATTTCGTGCAGTCACGCATCCGGGCCATCGAACAAGGGCTGCCAATGGTGCGGGTGGCCAATACAGGCATATCTGGAGTGATCGATCCTTATGGTCGGGTTCAGCAATCCCTGCCCCTGGCCGCCAAAGGAGTGCTGGATGCCGCTCTGCCAAGGGCCATTGATAAAACCATATATGCGCGTTATGGAAAATGGTTGTTCTGGCTTGTCATAGGAGGAGCAATTGGTGCGATTCTTCTCTTGCAAAGAATAAAACCATAGATATCCACAGGATATGATTGTTATTTTTTACACTATACAGTTGAGTGACTTATCGTCCACTATGGATGATATTTCATCGTAAGAAACGATCAATACTGGTCTTTGTCTCATCAAATTTACTTAACGGTGCATCAAAATAGCTGCAAAAGAACTCGCAAATAAGTTGCATTTGTTGATGACACACTGTTGATTACGAAAGATAATAACTAAGGGTAGATGTGGTCTTATCTCTTCGATCATTTTTTTGGACAATAACTCTGGACTGTCATACAAACTGCGTGACAATCAAGCTTACAAAAATAACCACATTAACGCTTCGAGGATCAACGTGACTGTAACAACAAAGAAACCAAACCCAATCGATATACATGTTGGCAGCCGCGTGCGCTTGCGGCGTATGCTTTTGTCTATGAGCCAGGAAAAACTTGGTGATCAGATGGGGCTGACTTTTCAGCAGATCCAGAAATATGAAAAAGGCACCAATCGTATCGGTGCCTCGCGCCTGCATCATATTTCGCAAATTCTCGAAGTACCCGTGCAGTTCTTTTTTGATGATGCGCCACTGGCCGCAGGTCAGGCAACTGGCATGGGCGGCATGAGCGAACCCAAGATGGAAAACTTCGTCTATGAGTTCATCAGCACGAGAGACGGTCTCGAATTGATCCGCGCCTTTGTCAGCATCCATGACCCCAAAGTACGCAAGCGCATCGTTGATCTGGTACGCACCTTGTCGAACGAAGATTTGGCCTCACGCGATACCAACAAGGCAAAATCATAAAATCTCATACCATATATACCAACAGCATTGACGTAGATGGCACGAGTAGGAGTTGGTCACTTCACGAAGCGGTCACACTATTTAGTTTATGCCCAATTCCATTTCGCGCTTGACCCTCCTCCTTTGTGCTGCAACAAACGGCGTCAATCCAACCATTCATTCTCATCCGTGCAACTCCAGGAGATTTCAGGTGTCCCAAAAAAACTATCTGTTCACCAGTGAAAGCGTTTCAGAAGGTCATCCCGACAAAATATGCGACCGCATATCTGATTCTGTCGTTGATCTGTTTCTGGCAGCAGAACCCTCTTCCAAAGTTGCCTGTGAAACCATGACCACCACAAACCGGATCGTTCTGGCTGGTGAAACCTATGGTCCCGCTTCTGTTGACATTGCTGCCATTGAAGAAGCTGCCCGCCGCTGTGTGCGCGAAATCGGGTATGAACAAGATGGCTTCCATTGGCGTGACGCCGAAGTGCAAATTTATCTGCATGAACAATCCAGCGATATTCGCCAAGGCGTTGAGCGCGGCGAAGAAAAAGATGAAGGAGCCGGTGATCAGGGGATCATGTTCGGCTATGCCTGTAACGAAACCGATGACCTGATGCCAGCGCCCATCGCTTATGCGCATCAGATACTGTACGAAATGGCCAAAGCTCGCCATTCGGGACAAACGGATCTTCTTGGCCCCGACGCCAAAAGTCAGGTCACTTTGCGCTACGAAGACGGCAAGCCCGTCGGCACCACGTCCATTGTGGTTTCAACCCAGCACACGGAAGAAGCCACACGCGATCAGGTCGAAGAAGTGGTTGCTAGTATCGTACGAGATATTTTGCCCGATGGCTGGATGTGCCCGGACGAAGAGTTTTATATCAATCCAACTGGTAAATTCGTCATTGGTGGACCTGATGGGGACGCAGGCCTGACGGGTCGCAAAATCATCGTTGATACTTATGGTGGTGCAGCCCCTCATGGTGGCGGTGCCTTTTCGGGCAAAGACCCCTCCAAGGTGGATCGCTCTGCTGCTTATGCCGCGCGCTATCTGGCCAAAAATGTCGTGGGAGCCGGCCTTGCTGATCGGTGCACCCTGCAATTGTCATACGCCATCGGCGTTGCCAAACCCCTGTCGCTCTATGTCGACACTTATGGCACCGGCAAGGTTAGCGAGAAGCAGCTCTCTACCATCTTGATGAACGTCATGGACCTCACCCCCAGCGGCATCCGCAAACAACTTGATCTACGTCGCCCGATCTATGAGCGCACCGCCTCATATGGTCATTTTGGCCGCAAACCCGATAATGATGGTGGCTTCTCATGGGAAAAACTCGATCTCGTTGAGGCCATCAAAAGCGCCATGAGCTAGGTTAATCGCCTATCCGGCAGGCAGAAAAGGGGGAGCCACTTTCAACCCTATTTTTGAGCAGCAAAGTGCAGGGGATCATCCCCTGCTGACGTCCGCGCAGAATGCCAAGCCTCGCAGAAAGAAGGATGGGCAGGCGAGGACATTCATAGCAGACTGAACAATGAACAACGAAAACACACCCCGCAGACGCCACGTTCATGGCCGCACCAAGGGCGGCAAGCTCAGCCCTCGCAAGCAAAAACTGTGCGATGAGCTGTTGCCGACACTTCGCATCCCGATGCCTGCGCCAGAAAGTGGGCTTGCACCTCAGGAACTATTCACGCCCGCGACCAGCAAAACCTGGCTGGAAATCGGTTTTGGCGGTGGCGAACATCTGGCTTGGCAAGCCGCGCAAAATCCTGACATCGGCCTTATTGGCTGCGAACCCTTTGTCAACGGGGTTGCCAAATTGCTGGTGGCGATTGACGAGCAGAGCCTTGGCAATATGCGTATCCATGATGATGACGCAGTGCAACTTCTCGAAGCTCTCGCTCCCCAAAGCATTGATCGTGTGTTTATCCTGCATCCTGATCCATGGCCCAAAAAGCGACATCACAAGCGCCGCTTTATCAATGAGTACAATCTAGATCTGCTCGCCAAGGTGTTAAAGCTTGGTCGCGAACTGCGCTTTGCCAGCGATATCCCCCATTATGTCGCCTGGACTTTGAAGCATATGGCACGGCGCACCGATTTTATTTGGACGGCTCAACAGCCACAGGACTGGCGCGCCCGCCCCGATGACTGGCCCGCCACCCGCTATGGCCAAAAAGCCCTGCGCGAAGGCCGCCCACCAGCCCATTTGCGCTTTGTCAAAGTGTAACCAGCACCCCGCCTCCCGACGCGACCTAGGTTTTAAAATACCACTCTCATTTTTATTTGAACCTCTTTACATGCCACGGCAACCAATGGTGTGTGCCGCATAACTGAACCAGAATATTAGATTTGTAGCAACAATTGCTACCATAACAGTTTTATCTATTACAGGTCCCGACGCCTGGCAGCTGGATGTCAATGTAGGAGGTGTAGGAGGTGTATTTGTCGGTGTGGGTAATTGCTTTGTCAAAGCGGGCTGGTAAAGCACGGTCAACTGACAGAGCGGACAGTAGCAAGCGAAAACTAACCAATTTTTCCTAATCAACAAGTTCTCCCTTGCATCCCCCCCACCCTCTCCTATATAGAGATCATGTACGAACATTCCTGAATAAGCCAGACGGCTTTGATGGAGTGGACTTCAGGGGCTAGCGCTCAAGGGGTCCGCTCTTTTTTTGTTTTAAAGGTGTGGAAAACCTGAAGGAAAAACCTTTTGACGAGCGAACAAACCGATCTCGAAAAAGAACGCCGTTTTGTCGTTGAAACGGGTGTAGCGGGTAATATTGCCGCCCTCGCCGAGCCGGTGATTGAAGCCCTTGGCTATCGGCTGGTGCGCGTCCTGGTATCCAATCGTGATGGCGGCACGCTGCAGGTGATGGCCGAGCATCCTGATGGGCATATTGATGTCAATCAATTGACCAAAATCAGCCGCGATCTATCGCCATTGCTAGATGCCCACGATCTAATCAGCGACAGGTATTTTCTGGAAGTCTCTTCGCCCGGCATTGATCGCCCGCTGGTACGCCCGTCTGATTTTGAGAGATGGATCGGCTATGAAGCCAAGATAAAGGTCAACCAGCCCATCGATGGCCAAAAGCGCTTTCGCGGTATCATCGAAGGCTATGGAGACAATGAGGTTTTGCTACGCGCCCCGGTCGGCGAACAAAAAGCCGATCAGGTATTGGGGTTTGCCCCGCAACTGATTGAGGATGCCAAGCTGGTGATGACCGATGAATTGATCAAGGCGGCAATGGCCGGAAAAGCGGCGCAAAGTGCCGATACAGATTTGAAAGACGAATAGCTCAAATGTTTGACCAGACAGTTTTTGGCCAATCATGTAAAAATAGTTTCATAACAGCCCTCAACTAGCCGTCAGGCGATAGGGCATTAAAATGGAGAGCCACAATGGCGCAACCCGGTGTTAGTGCGAATAGACTTGAATTGCTGCAGATTGCCGATGCGGTGGCCCGTGAAAAAGACATCGACCGCATGATCGTCATCGAGGCGATGGAAGAAGCCGTGCAAAAAGCCGCCAAGTCCCGCTATGGCAGCGAAAATGATATTCGCGCCAAGATCGACATCAAAACCGGGGAAACCGAACTCACCCGCGTTATGACCGTGGTGGAAGAAGTTGAAAACGAACATACTGAAATGACCCTCAAACAGGCCCGCGAACTCGAAAAAGACATCGTGATCGGCGGCGAGATCACTGATCTGCTGCCGCCATTTGATTATGGCCGCGTGTCCGCTCAAAATGCCAAACAGGTGATCGTGCAAAAAGTCCGCGAAGCTGAGCGTGAGCGTCAGTATCACGATTATAAAGACCGTGTCGGCGAAGTGATCTCCGGCGTTGTCAAGCGCGCCGAATATGGCAATGTTGTTGTGGACCTTGGCCGCGCCGAAGCAATTATGCGCCGCAACGAGTCGATCCCGCGCGAAATGTTCCAGATCCGCGACCGTATCCGCGCTTATATCCATGATGTGCGCCAGGAAGCGCGTGGCCCGCAGATTTTCCTGTCGCGCACCAAACCAGAATTCATGGCCAAACTGTTCGCGCAGGAAGTCCCTGAAATCTATGACGGCATTGTTGAAATTCGTTCGGTGGCAAGAGATGCTGGCTCGCGCGCTAAATTTGCCGTGATTTCCAATGATAGCTCTGTCGATCCAGTGGGAGCCTGTGTGGGCCTGCGCGGGTCGCGCGTGCAAGCTGTTGTTAATGAACTGCATGGCGAAAAAATCGATATCATTCAGTGGTCGCCTGATGCAGCTGCGTTCATCGTCAATGCCCTGGCACCTGCAGAAGTTGCCAAGGTGGTGCTCGACGAAGAAGTCTCACGCATCGAAGTTGTGGTTCCTGATGAGCAATTATCCCTGGCCATTGGCCGACGCGGCCAAAATGTCCGTCTGGCCTCACAGCTGACCGGCTGGGATATCGACATCCTCACCGAGAAAGAAGAATCAGAGCGCCGCCAGGTAGAATTTGATCAACGCTCCAGCAGCTTCATGGAAACCCTCAATGTCGATGAGGTGATTGCCCAGCTGCTCGTCACCGAAGGCTTCACCTCAGTGGAAGAGGTCGCCTATGTGGACGCAACCGAAGTCATGGCGATCGAAGGCTTCGACGAAGATACGGCCGCTGAAATCCAGGGCCGCGCCAAAGATTTCTTGCAACAACAAGAAGTCGATCAGCTTGAGCGCCTCAAGGAACTCAAGGTCGACCTGGAATTGCGTGAGATTGATGGCATGACTTTGCCCATGTTGATAGTGCTTGGTGAAAACGACGTGTTCAACATGAAAGACTTTGCATATTGCGCCACAGATGACCTCACCGGCTGGTACGAGAAAATCGATGGCGAGAGAAAGCATTTTGAAGGCTTTTTCAACGGCTTCAAAATTGATCGCAATGGTGCTGAGCTGATGGTCATGACAGCCAGGCTAAAAGCCGAGATCATTACACAAGAAGACTTTGACGCGATTATCAACCCGCCTGCTGAAGAAGAAGAAGAAGCCAGCAGAGAGACCGTTCCAGCTGTCATAAAGCCAGCCGAAGCAACCGAAGCAAACGTCTTTAAAACCTGATTTTTTTGCAAGGAGCGTTTGTTATAGGCACAAAGACCAAAATACGGACCGGCAGGGGCAAAAAGGATAAACCATCGCCCCTTCGCCAGTGTGCGCTGACGAGAGAGAAACTGCCGGCTGACGAGCTGTTGCGTTTTTCTCTGTCGCCGCAAAAAATTGTCACCCCGGATTTGCGCTGCAAGCTTCCCGGGCGAGGACTTTGGCTAAAAGCGGACCGATCGATCCTCGTTGAGGCGATAAAGAAAAACAGTTTTGCGCGCGGATTTCGTGAAAAAGCACTCGTCAGCAACGATCTTGTTGATATGATAGAAAAGCTGACGAGAATTGACGCTCTGCATACCCTTTCACTGGCCAACAAGGCTGGTCATGTGATAACGGGATATGAAAAGATCAAAAGAGCACTTGCAAAAGGCGACGTAAAGTGGCTTTTGCATGCAATGGAGGCCTCACGCAACGGATCTGACAAGCTGGACAGGTATTTTGCCCCGCCCAGAGAAGAACCAGAAGACGAGGATGATCTGGTATCAAGGGACACCCGCGAGACAGGCAATCCGATTGATCAAAAAAACATCGCTGCTATACTAGGTGCTTTGTTTACCGGAGATGAATTGAGTTTGGCACTCGGGCGACATAATGTGATACACATAGGTCTTAAGCGAGGTGAGATGGCAAAGCGCTTTACGTTTGCGCACCGAAAATACAGCGCTTTCAATACGCGCCAAGAGGATGTAATCAATAAAGATAACAGCCTGTTATGAAACTGAAATATGAGACTCGACGCAACAATCAGGAGCGGGTCATGAATTGATTTGATGTTTGAGAAGGAGGGCCTGCGGGCCTATTACTGGATGAGCGACAATAAAGATACTGATGATGACAAGACCATTCGTGGCTCTCGCACCATGACCCTCAACCTTAAGAAAACGGTTGATGCGGGGCATGTGCAACAGAGTTTCTCGCAAGGACGCAAGAAAACGGTCGTTGTCAAAAAGAAAAGAAAACGGGTGATATCGCGTCCGGGTCAGGAAGCTCCTGCGGCGACAGAAGCTGCAGTTGAACCTGTCAGTGCGCCACCGGGGGTTGAAACACCCAAACCGGTTGTCGCCAAACGTGGCAGGGCTGGCCCAAGCAATACCCGACCTCCGAAAAAATCAGGAGGCGGCACTTCTGACAAGCTGCTCTCCAATGCCGAAGTCGACGCCCGGACACGCGCCCTGCAAATGGCGCGAGAACGCGATGTTGCGGAAGCCGCGCAAAAAATCAAAGATGACGTTGCGCGCGCCGAACAAGAAAAACTGGACGCGGTTGAGCGCGAGAAACAAGCTGCGATTGAAGCTATCAAGCCCAAAGTTGAAGCGCCCAAGCTAGCCGTCGTTGCCAAAAAACCAGCTGCCGTAAAAGCCTCCAAAGTGGATCAGGCGAGTGCAGAAGCCCAGGCCGAAAAACGCGGCGAATATACCAAGGCAAAAACCGCCCCCCAAGGCAAAGACAATCTGCGAGACCGCCGCCCGAAACTGGAGACACCCTCGCCAAACAGAACCAAAAGTGACAATCGCGGACGCTCACGCAAACTGACCATCCAAAACGCCCTTGATGAAGGCGGTCGCCAGAGATCTCTTGCCTCCCTAAAACGCCGTCAGCAAAAACAAAGACGCGCCGCAACATCAAGCGGACCTGCAGAAAAAATCTCCCGCGAAGTCATTCTGCCAGAAACCATCACCATTCAAGAACTTGCCAACCGCATGACGGAACGCTCCGTCGATGTCATCAAATTCTTGATGAAACAAGGACAGATGCAGGCGGCCAATGATGTCATCGACACCGATACCGCCGAACTAATCGCCGAAGAATTTGGCCATACCGTAAAACGGGTTTCAGAGGCGGATGTGGAAGAAGGCTTTATTGGTCAGGAAGACCAACAAGAAGATCTCGTCTCACGGGCCCCGGTTGTGACCATTATGGGCCACGTCGACCATGGTAAAACCTCCTTGCTTGATGCAATTCGCGAGGCCAATGTGGTATCGGGAGAAGCTGGCGGTATTACCCAGCATATTGGCGCCTATCAGGTGGACAAAGGCGATAAAGGCAAAATCACCTTTATCGATACTCCAGGTCATGCCGCCTTTACAGAAATGCGTGCCCGTGGTGCCAAAGTCACAGATATCGTCGTACTGGTGGTGGCCGCCAATGATGGCGTCATGCCGCAAACCATTGAAGCGATCAACCACGCCAAGGCCGCCGAGGTGCCGATCATTGTCGCCATCAACAAAATTGACCTGCCCGAAGCCGACCCCAACAGGGTCCGCACGGATTTGCTGCAACACGAGATCGTTGTCGAAAGCATGGGCGGTGATGTCCTCGAAATCGAGGTCTCGGCCATCAAACAGACCAATCTCGATGGCCTGCTTGAAGCCATCTTGAACCAGTCAGAAATACTGGAGCTCAAAGCCAACCCAGATCGCAAGGCCGAGGGATTTGTTATTGAGGCCCAACTGGAACGTGGCCGCGGTTCCGTCGCCACTTTGCTGGTACAACGAGGCACCCTTAAGGTCGGCAATATTATTGTTGCAGGCTCAAGCTGGGGCCGCGCACGAGCCCTTGTCAATGATCATGGCGATCACATCGCGGAAGCAGGACCTTCCATGCCGGTCGAAGTGCTCGGTCTCAATAGTGCTCCCAATGCGGGTGATCAGTTTGCTGTCGTGGAAAATGAGCAGCGGGCGCGTGAAATTACCGTGTATCGTGAACGTAAACGTCGCGATTTAATGGGAGCCAGCTCCGGTGCTCGAACATCACTTGAGCAGATGATGGAGCAGTTGAACGATGCTGAAAAATCAGAATTCAAGATCATTGTCAAAGGCGACGTCCAAGGCTCTATCGAAGCTATTCAAGGTGCTCTTGATAAACTTGGCACAGAGGAAGTGACCGCCAATATTGTTCACTCAGCGGTTGGCGGGATCAGTGAAAGCGACATTACTCTCGCCTCCGCTTCCAATGCCATTATTGTCGGCTTTAATGTGCGCGCCAACAACCAGGCCAAGGAATTGGCGGGCACCGAAGGTATTGAGATCCGCTATTACTCTGTGATCTATGACCTCGTTGATGATGTCAAAGCTGCCATGTCTGGCCTGTTGAAACCAGAAAGACGCGAACACTTTATCGGCAATGCCGAGATCCTTGAGATCTTCAACATCACCAAGGTCGGCAAGATCGCTGGTTGCCGCGTCACAGATGGCAAGATGGAACGCGGTGCCGGTGTGCGCCTCATTCGCGATAATGTGGTGATTCACGAAGGCGAGCTGTCAACGCTCAAGCGCTTCAAGGATGAAGTCAAGGAAGTCGCGGGTGGCCAGGAATGTGGCATGGCCTTTGAAAACTATCAGGACATGCGCCCTGGTGACGTTATCGAAGCCTTCACTGTCGAAATGATTGATCGGAGCCTCTAGCCACTGCTGACCTGATCAAAGGTCCAGTGCCAGGGAATTTTCTTATGTCTGATCGTAAAAAAAATCATAGACGCGATGGTGTTGGCCCCAGCCAGCGCCAACTCCGGGTGGGAGAAAGCCTGCGCCATTCATTGGCCGAATTGCTATTGCGCATCGAGATCAATGATGAAGCATTGTCCGGGGTCAATCTCACCGTTTCCGAGGTCCGCACGTCTCCCGATTTGCGTCAGGTCACCGCCTTTGTGGCGCCGCTTGGTGGAGAAAACAGAGAAGCGGTCGTCAAAGCCCTTAACCGGCATTGCCGCTATATCCGTGGCGAACTTGCTCACAAGGTAACGCTGAAATACATGCCCGAGCTGAAATTCAAACTCGACGTCTCCTATGACGAATATGAAAAAATCACCAACCTGCTGCATACCCCAAAAGTCGCGCAGGATCTGGATCCTTAGAACGGCACAGCGCTCACTATACTAAACCACTTATGTATCCCGGATTTGCTTGGGTTTCCCCGATGCCGCGTTTTGCAAGGCACTGCATCGGGAAGGCATACACCTTCAACCACTCGTGGCCAAACCACTTTTGACGCACGCCAAGTATCGGCGGCGCATGTACATGCTTTTGCGCTTGCTACGAGAACCTTGGCCAAAACAGATCCAATTACGCCGTAACAGCTGCAAATGCAGAAGGATGTTTGAAGAGCAGCCGGTCAATCGGTGGCATTGATAAATCTAACAGCCAGTGGGGCATCTATCTTTGCAGGCACCAGGCCGCCAATGGTACGAACCAGAATATAGAAGTACAA